>NZ_OZ035006.1:1022846-1363795 GCF_964031115.1 Spiroplasma endosymbiont of Clivina fossor | reverse complement strand
CAATTAAGAAAAGCATAGTCTAATAACTGTGTGTGATTTACAAATTTAGAAAATGTTAAATTCAGTAAATGCATTCTTAATATTAAGAATATTTCTAATACTTATGATTTATATGCTAAAAATGAAGAAGAAGCACAACTGAAACAAAAAGTATTAAGTGCTTCTAATACTAAAATTATTATTGCTGAAAATGATAGTATTAACACAATTGGTTTTATTAAATACGCCAATTTAAAGGAATGTGATATATTTATTACAAATAATAAATCATTACCCAATATTAATGAAATAGGTAATTCAATTATTGTTATTAATTAAGGAGAAAAAATATGACCATCTTAGCTATTGAAACAAGTTGTGATGAAACAGCAATAGCAATATATAAAGATAAAAAAGTTAAAAGCAATATTATTTTTTCACAAATAGCTAATCATCAACAATATGGTGGGGTTGTTCCTGAAATTGCTTCAAGACTTCATATTTCTAAAATTAGTTATGTTTTAAAAGAAGCTATTAAACAAGCACAAATCCAATATCATGATATTGACTACATCGGTTATACTGACCATCCGGGATTAAGTGGTTCGCTTCATATCGGTAAAGTTTGCGCTCAAACAATATCATTAATGTTAAAAAAACCACTTATTGCTTGTAATCATATTGAAGGTCATATTTATAGTGCTGCCATTAATAATGAATTTAAGTTTCCCTTAATAACCTTAGTAGTATCCGGTGGTCATACGCAATTAGTTTTAATGAAAAAACATCTTGATTTTCATATTTTAGGAGAAACTTATGATGATGCTGTCGGTGAAGCTTATGATAAAGTAGCAAGATTATTAGAACTTGAATATCCAGGTGGACCAATAATTGATAAAATAGCAAAAAAAGGACAAAATATTTTTGAACTGCCATTAGGGAAAAATGATAACAGTTTTGATTTTTCATTTAGTGGTTTAAAATCTGCAGTAGCAAATTTAATTAAAAAATTAAATGCTCGCCAATTAGAATTTAGAAAAGAAGATATTGCTTGTTCTTTTCAAGAACAAGCAACTAACATTTTAATTAAAAAATTAACAATGGCAATGAAAAAATATCATCCAAAAATGATAACAGTAGTAGGTGGGGTTGCTGCTAACAGTGTTTTACGAACTAAGGTTAAAAACTTAGCAACAAAAAATACCACAGTTATTATTCCTAATAACAAATACTGTACTGATAATGCTGCGATGATTGCAAGATTAACTTGACAAATAATTAATAATCGCTTAAAAGAAGCTTCTAAAAAGAAAAAATAAAATCATTCTCATATGAGAATGATTTTTTATTTGGGCCTGTCCAAAATTCTGTGTCTCGATAATTCATTCTGAATTATACTTAAACGAAGGAAAACAGAAAATGACAAAAAAAAAAAATAAAAAAAGAACCTGATGCACTTGATAAAGTTGTTGATTATTTTTTAGAAAATATTGATAATCCACAAGATTTATTTAAAGGCAATACTATTTTTCAGGAATTTTTGTGTAAAGCACACACTTATGTTAGTTTTACACAAAATCAATAAATAGACTTCTTGCAAAATTAATTTAAAATATAATTGAATTGTTGTTTTTAATAAAAAGGTGGAATTTAAATGAAATTTAAAAAAAATAATCAAATAAGTGATAAAAATTTTTTAAGATTAACTGGTATTAAACATACTACTTTTAATAAAATGCTAGAAATTTTAAAAATAGAAGAATTAAAAAAGAGATTTCGTCGCGGAAGAACCAATAAATTATCATTAGAAAATCGTATTTTAATGACTTTAGAATATTGAAGAGAATATAGAACTTATTTTCATATTGCAAAAAGTTATGATATTAGTGAAAGTAGTTGTTATAGAAATATCAAATGAATTGAAGACACTTTAATAAAACACCCTAATTTTCAACAACTTACTGGTCAAAAATCACTATTAAAAGATTATTTCAAAGATAAGACTGTTATAATTGATGTAACTGAAAGCCAAATCCAACGCCCAAAAAAAGACAAAAACAGCACTACTCAGGAAAAAAGAAAAAACACACAATAAAAACACAAGTTATAATTGAAAAAGATAGTAAAAAAATTATTAGTTCTGATTTTTCTTATGGTAAAAACCATGACTTTAAAATTTTAAAAGATTCAAAAATTAAATTTTTACCAGAAACAACTGTTTTAGTGGATTTAGGTTATCAAGGCATACAAAAAATTAATCATAATGTTTTAATTCCTAAAAGAAAATCAAAGAAAAACCCTTTAAATAAAGAAGAAAAGCAAAATAATGAGCGAATTTCAAAAATGAGAATTGTTATTGAAAATGTTTTTGCTATACTTAAAAAATTTAAAATTATTAGTGAAAAATATCGAAATCGTAGAAAAAGATTTGCTTTAAGATTTAATTTAATAGCTTCAATTTATAATTTACAACTATTAGTTTAAATATATTTGATAATTTAAAATTTCAGTCTTTTTTTATTGTAAATAATAATTTTTATTATGTTTTAATGACAAAATATTTGTAAAAATAATCTAAAAATTATTTTAATAACACTTTTATATTTATTTTAAATTTAAAAATTATAATTATCATATTAATTTTGCAAGAAGTCTAATAAATATGAGCTCATTTATTTATTGCAAGAAATATAAGGTTAAATTAACACTTATTATTTTTAATTATGCCTTATATTTTTTTGCACCAATGAAATCAAACTAAGTTAATTAGTAAACGAGGTTTACTAACAAAACTTGTTAAACATTCAAATCTGCGATATATAAATGTTTAAAAAACTTAGTTAAATAACTTAGTTTATAACAAATAAGAAAGGTAATTTACTATGAAAAACATTGAAAACATTTTCTTAAATACTAAAAAATATCTCTTAAAAGAAACACAAAATGCAATTTTAATTAAAGCACCAAAAATTCCGTGATTTAATAAACAAATCGGTATTTGGTTTCCAAAACGATTTGTTTATAAAGGAAAATATGAAAATTCGATTTGCATCGGAATAATCAAGAATAATGAATACCAAGTAATCTCAATTAATCAATCTGAGCAAGAAACCAAGTTAATTAAAGGACAAGAATTATTAAGTTTCTTCGTTGCCGAAAAAGAAAACAACAAAAAAGATACAAATTATAACTATTTTAAAGGAGTTTAAAAATGAATATTGCGATTGGACTAATATTTATTATTATCTGCATAATGTTACTGGCATATTTTGCTTATAAAATTTATGCCAAAATAAAAATGCGAATTAAATATAAAAATGCCATTAAAAATAATACTGGTAATTTTACAAAAGATGAAAAAGTGTTTATTGCTCGCTTTGAAGAATGAGTTAAAGCTCCTAATTCAAAAGAAAATAGCGCGGATAAAAAATAATGTTTTGAGAAATTATTATGGAATTCTTAAAACTGTTTGTTCCGATAGAAAAAATGCCTGCACAAGTTGCATTTATTGCCGGATTAATTATTATCATTACTTTTCTTTTCGCCTTAATTTCAATTATGTATTTACCAATAAAAATGATTTTTGGGAGATAAAAAATGACAGTAAATTTAAAAGAATTTAATTGAGAACAAATTAAACAAACTTTCTGAGATTTGTTTATCCAAATTACAACTATTCCGGCTCATATTAGTGGTGGTAAAGAGATTGATTTAACCGAAGCACCACTTTGACTTTTAATGGCAAACATTGCTTTTTGATTCTTAACAGCGATTATGGTGTGATTTATTCTAATGCTACTTTGAAAAACCATATCAGTATTTAGATAGAAACAAAAGTAATGTCAAGAAGTTACGTTGTAATGCATTCACAAAGAAATTCAAAATTAATTAGTAAAAAATACAGTCGTGTTAAGGTTAATCGTGGTTTTAATAAATTTAAGAAAAACTTTGAATATAAATGATGAATGTTTTAAAAAGAAAGGGGGTGATTATATGATTGGAACTTTCTTAACAGAAGCACCAGCAGTAACGAAGATAACAGCTAGTGACGCGATGACTAAATTATGAAATGCGATTATAACAGCGTTTACTAAAATGTGGGAAATTATTGCTGTTAATATGCCACAAGTCGGTAATTTCTTTGCTGACTACTGAATATTCATTTTTCCATTTATTTTGGCAATATTCTTTATTTGCTTTAAAATGTTTGAAAAATTACTTGGAGCTGTACGCTAACAAAAAAATAAAGTGAGGTGCAAGATGAAATTTTGCAAATGAATAATAGAAAAAAATAACCATTTTATTGAATTGAATCGCACCTCATTTTTAATTTTATGACATTGAGGAGCAATTTGATATGTTTACAACGGTTATTTTAAAAACATTGTGAGTTATTTATTTTTAGCAGGTTGTATTTTAATTTTTATTTTTAAAATCAGTAATTTAACACAAATTAACAAAGTTATTAATTTCTTAAAAAATTCACCATTAAATATTGTTATTGGTTCATTAGGAACTGGAAAAACCGCCTTTCTAGTATACGCATCAAAATTATTAAAAAAGAAGAAATATCATATCGCATCAACATTTCCATTACTAGAAACCCAAAAATTAAGTTTAGGCCATATGGGATTATTAGATTTTGATTATCCGGTATTGCCAGACAAAACCTTACTTTTATGAGATGAAACCAACTTATTTTTAGAAGGAACTGATTGGGAAAAAAATAATACCAAAAACGAAGAAACCGGTATTCAAGAATATTTCGCTCTGGCACGCCATTTCGGTCATATTGTTCTCGCTAGCGGTCAAAGAGATAAACATATTTGAGTTAAAGTTCGTGATATTGCCAATAATGTGATTGTGGGCATTCGTAAAAAACCCGTTAATATTTTTCGCCCCTATTTAAAAGTCATCTATGGCACCTTTACTAGTATTGAAGAATATGAACGCTGACGAAACACCTTAATTGATGCTAAAAATAGTAAAAAGGGTCGTCGCATTAAATACCGCGATATTCCTGAACTTGATATTTATTTTTTTAAACTAAAAATTCCTCTACCAATATTAAACACTTACAATTCTTTTTACCTAGCATTTTTAAGAGATTACTTAAATTCAAAAGTAAATCCTGACTATGAAGATAAATACTATAATGACACAGCAATTGATTTAGAAGACTTAGAATACTTAAAAATGGATAAATTCAGCAAATTTTTAAGAAAAATGAAAGAAAAGGAACAATAAAAAATGGAAAATCTCGCAAAAATGGCCGACTTTCTCGCCCAAATGCTTTATAAAGTTTTTGATTTAATTTGAAGTTTGGAAGTACCAGGAACGAATATTCAACTAATATTTCCTCTATTCTTAACGCTGGCCGTAGAATTTCTTATGGCAATTATTCTTGGATTTGGTAGTCAACAAGTTAATTTAGAAAAACAACGCCAATATGCAGTTAAAAATAAAGGTCGTTTAAGTGCCTGAGGAAAAGTTAAAAAACAAGTAAAACCGATAAAAACAAAACAAGGTAACTAAAAATGTTTAAACTAATTATTATTTTTATCTTAATAACTGTTCTTGGACTTTTAGCTGGTAGTCATTTTGAAACTTTAACGAACTATATTAGCGAAGGTCTTGCTAATTTCCAAAAATTTATTACTAGTAATTTAACAATTTTAGAACTATTTAAACCAATGGCTCGGACATTTTCGCAACACCCAATTTTTACCATTCTTGGCGTCACTTGTGTGCTGATTGCTTTATTTATTGTGATTAAAGGACGATAAAAAATATGAAAGGAGAATTAAAATGAAAAAACTTTTAGGCAAATTATTTAAAAAAGATAATTCAAAAGAAAAAATGCCATTAAAATTAAGAATTAAAAATTCTTTTAAAAAGCAGTGGTTAAAAATCGTATTAAGTATCATTTTCATCTTTATAAGCTTAATACTTTGAACTTTAACTTTATTAGATACTAAGTGGATAATGGGCACAAATAGAGAATTTATTGATTTTATTGAAAAAGATATGTATAAGTTTTTTGGTTTAAATACTGTTATTATGTTGCTCGGATTGTTTGTTTATTGATTTGGTACTGCGATATTTATTGCTTTTCAAGTTGAAAAATTAGTTTGACTTATTGTTAAGAAAATTAAAGCAAAAAGAGCCTTGAAAAATGAAATGAAACAAACTCATTAATTCTTTAAAAAAATATTGATGGAGAATTTTGCCTTATATTTTTATGATTATTATCTTTTTCATTTCATTTTTAAAATTGGAAATTAATGATTTGAAATTATTATATGAAAAATTTGAAGCATTAATTTCACTTATGATACTAGGATATTTAGATATATGCATTACAATAGCGGTAATTATAAATTGTGGTATTGAGTGACTTATTAAAAAAATAAAAAAAGAACAACGAAAAATAAAATATTTTAAAAAGGAGTGATAAAAAATGTTTATGAAAATATTTACCATGATAATTATTAGTTTCAATAACATTTTTACTATTCCACCAAACATTAATAATGATGAAATAACAACACAAGCCCTAATTAGAAATAAAAGACAAAACAATAAAGTTTATGATTTTGAAATCAAAGGCTTAAAAAAAGTAGAGTTTTGAATTTCAAATACAAAAATTGTACGAGTTCAAATATATAAAAAAGATAATAGCAATTTAAATGAAAAATTACCAGAATTAAAAAATTTAAACAACTTTACTTTTCTATTTACACAAAAATTTCAAAATAATCAAGATAAACAAGAAAAAATTAGAAAATTAATAACTACACACGGAACAAAAATAGAAAATGAAGATGATAAATGAGTAATTAATAAAAAAATAACAATCAAAGCACAAGGTACAGAGTTAAATGTTTGAACCAATAATAATCTTACAAAAGATTACTTTTTAGAAAAAATAAATGATTTTGAAATTGAAATTGAAAAAGACAGTACCGATATTGAATTACCGACAACAACAACTAATTTTGATGGCAACCATAACTATAATGATGTCATTGAGAACCTTGATTACTTAATGATTCATCGTGGTGATTTTGATAAATTTAATTACTCTTATCTTTATTGAACGCCAGTATTCAATTTCATTGACACTTTAGAAAAAGGTTACTACAAAGAATTTATGATTAAAAATTACGGTTTTAAAAACGAAAGCTACTTTTATCACAAAACATCAACAGATTTAAACAATATTAATGAAAATATCCTTAAAATCAAGGCATTTAACAAAACCCTAATTGCCGGAAACAATTATTTACAATTATTACACGGTGAAAAGGAAATTTGAAAATATGATACTGTGAATGCTAACGATTATTACCTAATTAAGTATCTTTTTGGAGTGTTAAATTATCTTAATATTAGATTTAGTTTCTTAAGATACGACCCTGAATTAAGAAATGACATTTACCTTTATTTTAAAAACAACATTCGTACTATTAACGGTAACAATTATAAAAATATTTTTGATGAAATCTACGAAATTCTTGGCAATTTCTTTGCCAGTTTATTTTATGCAACTTTTGATATGGACGAAAAAACTCATACCGAAATTAACTTTAAGGGCGTAGAAAACTATAAGAAAGATTACTTTATTCAAATTGGATTTTTTTATCGCTCGTTAATTACCTTTTATCCCAAAAAATATTTAATCAATGTTATTGGTAATTCGGAATTATTACTAAGAAGTTACTTCTTTACTTTTGATAAAAAAACGCACCAAGAAAATTATAATGCTATTAAAAATAATAACAGTATCTATAAAATAGAATTTAATGTCCTTAAATCCTATGATAATAAGCTAATTGCTCTACCATCTGAACCAACAAATAACAAAATTAATTATCTTAATACCGATATTGATATTCGCTATGGTATTAATATTTTTACCTTAACCTTTCCTTTGTACCATAAAGTAAATATTTCTAACTACAATTTTAAAATCTATGACTTTAATGTCCTTAATTCCACGGCGTTTATACCTGATGGTTCAACAAATTCGGAATGAGACGACTTGATTCCGCCAACAAATTGCAAATATTCAGGACGATGAATACCAACTTTTAATGATATTGGATGTGCCATTCAAAATGCTGGTATCAAAATGATTAACTGAATGCTGACAGCGTCACAAATTATTACCATTTTACGCCCACTAGCAATCATCGCAAAAGCAACAGTTAATTTTTCAACTGCCATTTTTCCAATTTTTAAAACGGTACCTGCCTTTTACTATACCTTTCAGTTTTTAATTGGCTTTGCCATTTTTCTAATGATTTTACGAATTTTTGTATAATATATATATATATATTAGACTTCTTGCAAAATTAATTTAAAATATAATTGAATTGTTGTTTTTAATAAAAAGGTGGAATTTAAATGAAATTTAAAAAAAATAATCAAATAAGTGATAAAAATTTTTTAAGATTAACTGGTATTAAACATACTACTTTTAATAAAATGCTAGAAATTTTAAAAATAGAAGAATTAAAAAAGAGATTTCGTCGCGGAAGAACCAATAAATTATCATTAGAAAATCGTATTTTAATGACTTTAGAATATTGAAGAGAATATAGAACTTATTTTCATATTGCAAAAAGTTATGATATTAGTGAAAGTAGTTGTTATAGAAATATCAAATGAATTGAAGACACTTTAATAAAACACCCTAATTTTCAACAACTTACTGGTCAAAAATCACTATTAAAAGATTATTTCAAAGATAAGACTGTTATAATTGATGTAACTGAAAGCCAAATCCAACGCCCAAAAAAAGACAAAAACAGCACTACTCAGGAAAAAAGAAAAAACACACAATAAAAACACAAGTTATAATTGAAAAAGATAGTAAAAAAATTATTAGTTCTGATTTTTCTTATGGTAAAAACCATGACTTTAAAATTTTAAAAGATTCAAAAATTAAATTTTTACCAGAAACAACTGTTTTAGTGGATTTAGGTTATCAAGGCATACAAAAAATTAATCATAATGTTTTAATTCCTAAAAGAAAATCAAAGAAAAACCCTTTAAATAAAGAAGAAAAGCAAAATAATGAGCGAATTTCAAAAATGAGAATTGTTATTGAAAATGTTTTTGCTATACTTAAAAAATTTAAAATTATTAGTGAAAAATATCGAAATCGTAGAAAAAGATTTGCTTTAAGATTTAATTTAATAGCTTCAATTTATAATTTACAACTATTAGTTTAAATATATTTGATAATTTAAAATTTCAGTCTTTTTTTATTGTAAATAATAATTTTTATTATGTTTTAATGACAAAATATTTGTAAAAATAATCTAAAAATTATTTTAATAACACTTTTATATTTATTTTAAATTTAAAAATTATAATTATCATATTAATTTTGCAAGAAGTCTATTATCATGGTTTAGGTTTTACTAATATTCAAAATTATTTAAATCTCTGAAAATGAAAATACCAACATAAGGGTTTAACTCCAAACCAACAAACAGCGATATTATATTTTAATGTATAAAAAAGTTAAAGTAAAAATAGTAATTTTACATAAAAGCCTTTTAAAATTATCAAGTTGATGATTTTTTTTTATTTTATCAAGAGTTTTCGACAAAATTAAAAGTAATTATTGATAATAAATTTAAAAAGAAAGGTATAATTTATCTTCTGATTGTAAATCTTTTAAATGTGTAAAAAACGGGTTTAAAAATGATAAGCAAAGATATTTATGTAAAAATTGCAAAAGTAGTTTTGATGCGTTTAGAAATCATTTTACTTATCGTAGTAAACTTTCTTATGAACAATGAGATTTATTAATTAAAATTTCTATGTTAGGGCAATCTTCAAGAATAATTGCTAGTTTTATCAACACTTCAACACTTTCAGCATGATTTAATCGTCAAAAATTAATGAAATCAAAGCAATTAGCAAAAACTCAAAAATACTTTAAGAAACTTAGTGGCATCATTGAAATTGATGAAACTTTTATTAAAGAAATTCATAAAGGAAATTTTAAATCCAAAGATGACCCAAGAAAACTCTATATTGAACCTAATGCTAAAAATACAAAATGTTGTATTCAAGTAGCTATTGATGAAAACCTTAATATTTATGCACAAGTTACCAACACTAAAAGACTAAAACGAAAATGGGTTGAAGATAATTTAACTAACAAACTTATTAAAGAAAATTCGCTTTTAAAAACAGATATGCACCCCTTATATGATTTAGTTGCAGTACAAACTAAATGCAAATTAAAACAAGTTAAACATAATGCTTCTAAAAAAGGTAGTTATTTTAATTTAAAAAATGTTAGCAAAGTTCAATCCAGTATAAAAGAATTTCTCACTCACTATCACGGCATTGGTTTTACTAACATTCAAGATTATCTCAACTTATGAAAATGAAAATATCAACATTATGGTTTAAATCCTTATCAACAATCAAACTTGTTGTATTTTAATTTATAACCACTAATTCTAAAATTTAATAAAATTAATTTTTAGAAGTCAGGTTGATGACTTTTTTTATTTTATCAATACTTATCTATAAAATTAGAAAAATATTATGCTAATTGTGGGCAATCAGTTGATACTTTGCTTTTAGAAAAAAAGCAGATTCAGGAAATTATTAAGGAAAATATTTGTTGGTATAAATCTTATTCACTTATTGGTGGTAATGCGATGTATGGGGGTTGAGATAGTGCTTGTAAGAAGAAATATTTTCAACAACATGGGACATCTTATATGAAACAAGCAATTAGAGAATATTTACAAAAGTTTACTTCTTGGGATTAGAAATTAAATAATAATTTTGGAATTTTTGTTCATAAATTGGCAACTTTGCCAGCAATATTTTAAATATAATATCTTTACGAAAGAGGTACCACTTTCGTAGAGATATTAAAAGATAAGTGTTTGGAAAGGGACAATCGGAATGAAAAAAATATTTGTTTATAATGCGGGACCATTATTTAGTGAAGCAGAACAAAATCAGCGAAGAGCAGAAGGAATAAATTTAAGAAAGCAATTAGGTAGTAATTTTGAAATTTTAAATCCAATTGAATTTAGTTTTAATAGTGAAAATGCTACGCCAAAAAATAACGAGATATTTAAAAAAGATTATGAAGAAATTAAAAGGTCAAAATATGTAATATTTGATATTGATGGCCGTGATAGTGGGACATATATGGAATATGGTTTTGCCTTTGAACAATGTTTGCACGAAGAAAAATATTTAATATGTGTTTATAGTGATTTTAGGTTGTATCAATCAAATATTGATGTTGCGGAAATTCCTGGATATGGTATTAATGAGATGATATCAGGTAGTTTACAATACAATGATATTAGTAAAAAGAAAATTTTTAAGGTTAAAAATTTTCAAGAAGCAATTAATAAAATTAAAGAAATTGAAGGAATTTTAAAATAGTAAAAAGAAATAAATTTTTAATTCTTTTTACAAATGAAGAAGCAATGTTGATAGAATTTAAAAAATAATTTTTATCAACATTTTTGTAAAATTATTTATTAACATTTTTTTATTTAAAGGATTTATTGGCTGTTAATTATTTGGGCGCATAAAGTTTTGTTAGGTAGGTAAAGATTTGAATAAGTATTAAGACAGTCAGCAATGATTGTCTTTTTATTTTATAAGGTGTTAAAATTTGTTCTTTGAAAATTAAATACAAGTGAGTTAATAATGTTGGTATGTATTAAAACACGATAAATTGTGGGTGGTCGCCATAACCAAAAGAAGTCTTACCAGTTAATAGATAACACCCTATTAACTATAGCAATTTGTTTCGTTTTGCAATAAAAAATGAATGGGTGGATTTCCTAAAAATATACACGCTATTAAATTAGTTCCAAGGGCAGGATGCGGATGTTAAAGTGTAGAAATTTCTAATATAGGGGTATGCTAAGTTTAAAATTATTTAAATCTTTATCTAATAAAAAAAAAAAAACAAAATTTACTAACAAAGCTTGTTAAACACTTAAATCTGCGATATATAAGTGTTTAAAAAACTAAGTTAACTAACTTAGTTAATATAACTTAGTTTATAACAAATAAGAAAGGTAATTTATTATGAAAAACATTGAAAACATTTTCTTAAATACTAAGAAATATCTTTTAAAAGAAACACAAAACGCAATGCTTATTAAAGCACCAAAAATTCCATGATTTAATAGACTTGGTACATAACCTTTAATTTTATCTACTATTTTGATAATATTATTTCCTAGGTGAAGTACAAATGTTAGATAAATACAAAGACGAAAACGAATTTTATAGTTTAATAGGCATAAAATATAAAACTTTCATGAAAATGGTAGAAATTTTAAAAGAAGGTGAAGCTAAACAAAAACAAATTGGTGGTAGACCAAATAAATTATCAATAGAGCAAAGATTACTTATGACTTTAGAATACTGAAAAGAATATAGTACATATCGTATTATTGCAAAAAAATATAATATTAGTCATGTTAGTTGTATTCGTAATATCTTTTGAGTTGAAAATACTCTAATAAAAAATAGTCACTTTCATATACCTGGCAAAAAGATATTATTAGAAAATAAGGGTACTACTAATAATTTATTAGCAATTGATGCTACAGAAATTCCAATTGAAAGAATTAAAAAAAACTAAAATTATTATTTTCTGGTAAGAAAAGGCAACATTCATTAAAATCGCAAATAATTATTGATTTATTTAACAATAAAATTATTTCAGTAGATTTTTGTTATGGCAGTACTCATGATTATAAGTTATTTTTAAAATCAAATACACTTATAAATCCAAAATTAGAATTAATTGCCGATTCAGGATATCAAGGTTTGCAAAATGTTCATAAAAATACATTATTGCCAATTAAAAAGAGTAAAAATAATTTTTAATTTTGTCGAAAACTCTTGATATTTATTGAATATACTTAATTTTAGGTATATTTTTAATATGATAGAGGTGGATAATAATTATGGAAAAAATAATTCAAGAACTAGTAAATACTTTAACAGATGATCAATTTTTAGAATTTTATGAAAAAGTCAAACAACAAGCAGAATTAATAAAAAAACAAAAACGGTTAAATGAAATTGATCAAAAATTTAGAGCGCAAGGTATTAAATGCCCTAAATGTGAATCTTACCATTGCGTTAAAAATGGACATAATTCAGAAGGAAAACAAAAATATTTATGTAAAAATTGCCGTGCAAGTTTTGACGCTTTTCGTAATCATTTTATTTATTGAAGTCATTTAAATTATGAACAATGAAATTTATTGATTCAAATTTCATTGCTGGGGCAATCTAGTAAAACAATTTCTCGTTTTATTAAAACTACATTAAAAACTGCTTGATATAATCGTCAAAAATTAATGAAATCAAAACAATTAGCAAAAACTCAAAAATACTTTAAGAAACTTAGTGACATCATTGAAATTGATGAAACATTTATTAAAGAAATCCATAAAGGAAATTTCAAATATAAAACTGATTCACGAAGAATTCACCTTGACCCATTCGCAACTAATACTAAATGCTGTATTCAAATGGCAATTGATAATAATAACAATATTTATGTTAAATCCACAAACACCAAACGTTTACAAAAACAATGAGTTATTGAAAATATGAACAAAGAATTAATTAACGAAAATTCAATTATTACTTCTGATATGCAAAAATTATATTTTTTAGTAGCAAAACAAACAAATTCTACTTTATGTGTAACTAAAACAACAATTAATCCTGAAGCTAGTTATCGTAACTTAAAAATAAAATCAGTAAATTACAATCTAGTCTTAAAGAAGCCTTAAAAAAAATTCAGGGACTGTACAATTAACTGTGTTTCTAAGTAATTAACTTAAATTCACTCTGTCTTCAAATTTTATCATTAAATGTGAAATTGCACTACCCCAATTTTGAATTGGCATCGTTCATTTCTTAACCATATTTTGAAATGCTAAATAAAATATTTTAAAAACTGATGCGTCATTAGGAAAAATCTTTTTATTCTTAATGACTTTTCTTAATTGACTATTAACAGATTCAATCGCATTAGTTGTGTAAATAATTCTTCTAAATTCCTGAGGATATTCAAGAAAAATTATTAAATTATTTCAGTTATTTTTTCATGATTTAGTAATTTGTGGATACTTTTTATTTCATTTTTCTGACAAATGATCTAAAGCAATTAACGCTATTTCTTCATTAATTGCTGTATAAATATTGATTTTAAATCATTAGCTACAAGTTTGCGATCTTTGTAAGGAACAAATTTTAAACTATTGCGAATTTGATGAACAATGCATAATTGATGCTGTGTTTTTGGGAAAACAGCTTCTATTGCATCAGACATCCCAGTTAAATTATCACTACAAGCAACAAGAATATCTTGTAACCCACGATTTTTCATTTCCGTAAGATTATTAAGTCAAAATTTGGCTCCCTCATTCTCACTAATTCACATTCCTAAAATATCTTTTAAACCATCTAAATTAATTCCTAAGGCAAGATAAACTGCTTTATTTATTATTCGTTTATCTTGCTTTACTTTAACAACAATACAATCAAAATAAACAATCGGATAAATCTTCTCTAAAGGTTTAGTTTGTCACATTTTAACTTCTTCAATAACATCATCAGTTATTTGACTAATTAAACTTTCTGAAATTTCTGCTCCGTGATAGAATTCTTGCAATTGTGCTTTGATATCAGAAATTGTCATTCCTCTTGCATATAAAGAAATTACTTTTTGATCAAAGTTATCAAATCTTCTTTGTCTTTTCGGAATAATTACTGGTTCAAAAGTACTATTTCGATCTCTTGGTACATCAATTGCGATTGAACCATTTTTAGTAATAATGGTTTTTTGTGTGTTGCCATTTCTTTTATTATGATTCTCATCAGTTTCAAGATAATCTTTAATTTCCGTATTTAACATTCGTTCAGTTAATTTTTTGGTAAATTCCTGAAAAATTGTACTATAGCACAGACATATGTTAGTTTCAAGAGGTTTTTAAAAGTTTATTTAAAAAATTGAATGGTGTGTCTTTTATTGTTCAATGATTCCTTTGAAAGTTATAAAAGTAATAATATTCATTTAAATATATTTGTAATTCATTAGTATTAAATCTTTTGATATCATCTAACAATAATAAATTATTATAATTCTTATGAAATCTTTCTATCTTACCATTACTTTGTGGTGACCTTATTGGTGTTGTTTCATGTATTATCTTATTATCTTTTAAATATTAGACTTCTTGCAAAATTAATATGATAATTATAATTTTTAAATTTAAAATAAATATAAAAGTGTTATTAAAATAATTTTTAGATTATTTTTACAAATATTTTGTCATTAAAACATAATAAAAATTATTATTTACAATAAAAAAAGACTGAAATTTTAAATTATCAAATATATTTAAACTAATAGTTGTAAATTATAAATTGAAGCTATTAAATTAAATCTTAAAGCAAATCTTTTTCTACGATTTCGATATTTTTCACTAATAATTTTAAATTTTTTAAGTATAGCAAAAACATTTTCAATAACAATTCTCATTTTTGAAATTCGCTCATTATTTTGCTTTTCTTCTTTATTTAAAGGGTTTTTCTTTGATTTTCTTTTAGGAATTAAAACATTATGATTAATTTTTTGTATGCCTTGATAACCTAAATCCACTAAAACAGTTGTTTCTGGTAAAAATTTAATTTTTGAATCTTTTAAAATTTTAAAGTCATGGTTTTTACCATAAGAAAAATCAGAACTAATAATTTTTTTACTATCTTTTTCAATTATAACTTGTGTTTTTATTGTGTGTTTTTTCTTTTTTCCTGAGTAGTGCTGTTTTTGTCTTTTTTTGGGCGTTGGATTTGGCTTTCAGTTACATCAATTATAACAGTCTTATCTTTGAAATAATCTTTTAATAGTGATTTTTGACCAGTAAGTTGTTGAAAATTAGGGTGTTTTATTAAAGTGTCTTCAATTCATTTGATATTTCTATAACAACTACTTTCACTAATATCATAACTTTTTGCAATATGAAAATAAGTTCTATATTCTCTTCAATATTCTAAAGTCATTAAAATACGATTTTCTAATGATAATTTATTGGTTCTTCCGCGACGAAATCTCTTTTTTAATTCTTCTATTTTTAAAATTTCTAGCATTTTATTAAAAGTAGTATGTTTAATACCAGTTAATCTTAAAAAATTTTTATCACTTATTTGATTATTTTTTTTAAATTTCATTTAAATTCCACCTTTTTATTAAAAACAACAATTCAATTATATTTTAAATTAATTTTGCAAGAAGTCTATTTACTAAAAGGTCTTTCTTTTATCTTATATTCATTTTTATTACTTCAATTAGTAGTAGTAAATTCAGGGGCATTATCGGTTCTAATTCGCTTAACTTCTATTCCAAACTTCTTAAAATCATATATTGCTCTTTGCACAGCATTAATCGCATTATTAGTTCCTAAACTATCATAAACATAACCAAATGCCATTCTTGTCTTTTCATCAATAAAGTCATAAACATACATATTTTTTTCTACCGGATATTTTGACTTGGGAAAGTGTTTAGCATCCATTTGTATTAATCCAATATCTTTTACTTCATAACGGTGATAATAGCGTTTGTTTTCTTTAATTTTTTGTCTAATTTTATCATAACGAGGGTCATTTTTAATTCAACGATAAAATGTTCTGATATTTCTTGGTAAATCATATTTATGGGCGTCATGCTCGCCTCTAAGTAGATTATTATATAATGACCAAACACCACCAGCTTTGATATTTTTGTATTTGTAAAATAAATCACATACTTTTTTACGACTCTTAATGTTAAATTGATAAAGGGGTTTTAATGGTTTTGTTGATTTAATTATTAAATTATCAAAATCATTTGTATAATAACCATTAATAATTTTTTTAGCTCAGCGATAAAAAGTTATATCAATATTGTGGAAGTGTTTTTTAATTAATGATTTTAAAGTATTTTTTTCGGTATAAAATTGTTTGCATAGGTTTAAATAACTGTTAATTCGTTTTTTAGTTTTATGATAGTTTTTACCTCGGTAAAAACTCTTTAATCAGCATTGTAAGCGTGCTTCTAAATCTGATAATTGGTTTTCAGCGATAATATATTTCATTGTTTGTAACCCTGCTTTCTATTTAATTAATTGTTTTTGTTAATTTATTTTTATTATAATCAACCGTTACTTGTAAATTTATTAAATTTTTTCATATTTAATGACCTAAAAAAGTAAAAATTTTTGTTTGTTGGTATATAATGAAATTCCAAAGTAAGAGAATTCCAGACTAAGATTTGGAGAAAGGATGTTAATTGTTAAGTAAATTTTATTAATTAGTAAAAATTCACGAAAGGGATTTAATTAATATGAAAAAACTCTTAGGATTATTAGGGACAATAACCATAGCGGGAAGCGAAATATCAGGCATTGTTGGAAACGCTTCGGCTTCAGAAATTAAAAGTAAAATTAATTATTCACAAACAAATAATTTAGAAAATTTAAATAGAGTACAAAGAAATATGTGTAATAATTCTTATATTGAAAAATTCACCAATATAGAATCTGATATTAGAAATATTGCCGTTGGTAGTAAAGGAAATATTTATTTTAGTAAAAGTGACAGTAATGATGTTAATTATAATATTTATGTTTTAAAGCAAGGCGAAACAACAGAAACTAAAATTATGGGAATACCAAATACAAATATTAATTCAATAGTTGTTGATAATAATGATAATATATATATTGCAACTGGTTTACTTTATAATTTTGATGGTAATGTTTATATTTTAAAAGAAGACGAAACAACCGCAACCAAAATAAATGGTATAAATGAGAAGCGTGTTACCTCAATTATAATAAACAATAATGATATTTATTTTGGAACAAGTAGTGGTCATATTTATGTATTGAAAAATGGAACAACCGTGCCTGAGCAAATAAATTTTAAACAAATTTTTACAAATTCTGATGATGTTAATACTCTAGCTATTAATAAAAAAGGTGATATTTATTTTGGAATATATCAAAATGGTGGTAATAATAATGGAGTATATGTTTTAAAACAAGGAGCAAATGAAGTTCAAAAATTTACACAAATAGATAGACGAGATATTAATGCAATAGTTGTTGATAACAATGATAATATGTACTTTGGTACAGATTATTTTACTTACTTATTAAAAAGTAATACAGAATTTACAAAAATATATAGAATACAAGGCACTAGAAATGGGACTGTACAATTAACTGTGTCTCTAAGTAATTAACTTAAATTCACTCTGTCTTCAAATTTTATCATTAAATGTGAAATTGCACTACCCCAATTTTGAATTGGCATCGTTCATTTCTTAACCATATTTTGAAATGCTAAATAAAATATTTTAAAAACTGATGCGTCATTAGGAAAAATCTTTTTATTCTTAATGACTTTTCTTAATTGACTATTAACAGATTCAATCGCATTAGTTGTGTAAATAATTCTTCTAAATTCCTGAGGATATTCAAGAAAAATTATTAAATTATTTCAGTTATTTTTTCATGATTTAGTAATTTGTGGATACTTTTTATTTCATTTTTCAGAAAAATGATCTAAAGCAATTAACGCTATTTCTTCATTAATTGCTGTATAAATTGATTTTAAATCATTAGCTACAAGTTTGCGATCTTTGTAAGGAACAAATTTTAAACTATTGCGAATTTGATGAACAATGCATAATTGATGCTGTGTTTTTGGGAAAACAGCTTCTATTGCATCAGACATCCCAGTTAAATTATCACTACAAGCAACAAGAATATCTTGTAACCCACGATTTTTCATTTCCGTAAGATTATTAAGTCAAAATTTGGCTCCCTCATTCTCACTAATTCACATTCCTAAAATATCTTTTAAACCATCTAAATTAATTCCTAAGGCAAGATAAACTGCTTTATTTATTATTCGTTTATCTTGCTTTACTTTAACAACAATACAATCAAAATAAACAATCGAATAAATCTTCTCTAAAGGTTTAGTTTGTCACATTTTAACTTCTTCAATAACATCATCAGTTATTTGACTAATTAAACTTTCTGAAATTTCTGCTCCGTGATAGAATTCTTGCAATTGTGCTTTGATATCAGAAATTGTCATTCCTCTTGCATATAAAGAAATTACTTTTTGATCAAAGTTATCAAATCTTCTTTGTCTTTTCGGAATAATTACTGGTTCAAAAGTACTATTTCGATCTCTTGGTACATCAATTGCGATTGAACCATTTTTAGTAATAATGGTTTTTTGTGTGTTGCCATTTCTTTTATTATGATTCTCATCAGTTTCAAGATAATCTTTAATTTCCGTATTTAACATTCGTTCAGTTAATTTTTTGGTAAATTCCTGAAAAATAGTATTGCCTTTAAATAAATCTTGTGGATTATCAATATTTTCTAAAAAATAATCAACAACTTTATCAATTGCGTCAGGTTCTTTTTTTATTTTTTTTGTCATTTTCTGCTCTCCTTCTTTTAAGTATAATTCAGAATGAATTATCGAGACACAGAATTTTGGACAGGCTCCTAGAAATATATTAATTGATAATAAAAACAATGTTTATTTTATTAATTATAGTAACATTTATTTATTGTCAAAAAATAAAATAAAATCTTTAACACCAACAGTTAAAAAAATTGACACATTAGAAGGCATTGATATTTGAAATAGTTTTATTGATAAAATAACTAATAAAATTTATTTTGCAACTTCTAAGGGACCATATATATATTTAAAAAATAGATAAACATAATATGAAAAAAATTATTATTAATTTTAGGAGCAATCAATTTAACAACAAGTATAAAAAGTTTAATTTTTTGATTTCTTGTAAAAATAAGAAAAATATTTAAACCAGTAATTAATTAAAATTACTGGTTTTTATTTTGTCAAAATAGAAAAAATAAAAAGTTGCTCAGTTGAATGGTCTTGTCATTATAGAAAATTAGAGCCTGTCCAAAATTCTGTGTCTCGATAATTCATTCTGAATTATACTTAAAAGAAGGAGAGCAGAAAATGACAAAAAAAATAAAAAAAGAACCTGACGCAATTGATAAAGTTGTTGATTATTTTTTAGAAAATATTGATAATCCACAAGATTTATTTAAAGGCAATACTATTTTTCAGGAATTTACCAAAAAATTAACTGAACGAATGTTAAATACGGAAATTAAAGATTATCTTGAAACTGATGAGAATCATAATAAAAGAAATGGCAACACACAAAAAACCATTATTACTAAAAATGGTTCAATCGCAATTGATGTACCAAGAGATCGAAATAGTACTTTTGAACCAGTAATTATTCCAAAAAGACAAAGAAGATTTGATAACTTTGATCAAAAAGTAATTTCTTTATATGCAAGAGGAATGACAATTTCTGATATCAAAGCACAATTGCAAGAATTCTATCACGGAGCAGAAATTTCAGAAAGTTTAATTAGTCAAATAACTGATGATGTTATTGAAGAAGTTAAAATGTGACAAACTAAACCTTTAGAGAAGATTTATCCGATTGTTTATTTTGATTGTATTGTTGTTAAAGTAAAGCAAGATAAACGAATAATAAATAAAGCAGTTTATCTTGCCTTAGGAATTAATTTAGATGGTTTAAAAGATATTTTAGGAATGTGAATTAGTGAGAATGAGGGAGCCAAATTTTGACTTAATAATCTTACGGAAATGAAAAATCGTGGGTTACAAGATATTCTTGTTGCTTGTAGTGATAATTTAACTGGGATGTCTGATGCAATAGAAGCTGTTTTCCCAAAAACACAGCATCAATTATGCATTGTTCATCAAATTCGCAATAGTTTAAAATTTGTTCCTTACAAAGATCGCAAACTTGTAGCTAATGATTTAAAATCAATTTATACAGCAATTAATGAAGAAATAGCGTTAATTGCTTTAGATCATTTTTCAGAAAAATGAAATAAAAAGTATCCACAAATTACTAAATCATGAAAAAATAACTGAAATAATTTAATAATTTTTCTTGAATATCCTCAGGAATTTAGAAGAATTATTTACACAACTAATGCGATTGAATCTGTTAATAGTCAATTAAGAAAAGTCATTAAGAATAAAAAGATTTTTCCTAATGACGCATCAGTTTTTAAAATATTTTATTTAGCATTTCAAAATATGGTTAAGAAATGAACGATGCCAATTCAAAATTGGGGTAGTGCAATTTCACATTTAATGATAAAATTTGAGGACAGAGTGAATTTAAGTTAATTACTTAGAGACACAGTTAATTGTACAGTCCCGAAAATTACCTTTCTTTAGGTAGTGATTTTAGCAGTGTTTAAATTTAGTTATTACGAATTTTCAATTTCAATTTCAAAATCATTTATATTTTCTAAAAAGTAATCTTTTGTAAGATTATTATTGGTTCAAACATTTAACTCTGTGCCTTGTGCTTTGATTGTTATTTTTTTATTAATTACTCATTTATCATCTTCATTTTCTATTTTTGTTCTGTGTGTAGTTATTGATTTTCTAATTTTTTCTTGTTTATCTTGATTATTTTGAAATTTTTGTGTAAATAGAAAAGTAAAGTTGTTTAAATTTTTTAATTCTGGTAATTTTTCATTTAAATTGCTATTATCTTTTTTATATATTTGAACTCGTACAATTTTTGTATTTGAAATTCAAAATTCTACTTTTTCTAAATTTTTGATTTTAAAATCAAAAACTTTATTCTTTTGTTCTACTAATTCATTCGCTTTTTTAGAACAGCTAACTATTGGCGATACCGTTAGCCCTGAAAGAGTTATTATGTTTAAAATTTTCATTATTTTAATTCCTTTATTGTTTTATTTTTTCAATAGACTTCTTGCAAAATTAATTTAAAATATAATTGAATTGTTGTTTTTAATAAAAAGGTGGAATTTAAATGAAATTTAAAAAAAATAATCAAATAAGTGATAAAAATTTTTTAAGATTAACTGGTATTAAACATACTACTTTTAATAAAATGCTAGAAATTTTAAAAATAGAAGAATTAAAAAAGAGATTTCGTCGCGGAAGAACCAATAAATTATCATTAGAAAATCGTATTTTAATGACTTTAGAATATTGAAGAGAATATAGAACTTATTTTCATATTGCAAAAAGTTATGATATTAGTGAAAGTAGTTGTTATAGAAATATCAAATGAATTGAAGACACTTTAATAAAACACCCTAATTTTCAACAACTTACTGGTCAAAAATCACTATTAAAAGATTATTTCAAAGATAAGACTGTTATAATTGATGTAACTGAAAGCCAAATCCAACGCCCAAAAAAAGACAAAAACAGCACTACTCAGGAAAAAAGAAAAAACACACAATAAAAACACAAGTTATAATTGAAAAAGATAGTAAAAAAATTATTAGTTCTGATTTTTCTTATGGTAAAAACCATGACTTTAAAATTTTAAAAGATTCAAAAATTAAATTTTTACCAGAAACAACTGTTTTAGTGGATTTAGGTTATCAAGGCATACAAAAAATTAATCATAATGTTTTAATTCCTAAAAGAAAATCAAAGAAAAACCCTTTAAATAAAGAAGAAAAGCAAAATAATGAGCGAATTTCAAAAATGAGAATTGTTATTGAAAATGTTTTTGCTATACTTAAAAAATTTAAAATTATTAGTGAAAAATATCGAAATCGTAGAAAAAGATTTGCTTTAAGATTTAATTTAATAGCTTCAATTTATAATTTACAACTATTAGTTTAAATATATTTGATAATTTAAAATTTCAGTCTTTTTTTATTGTAAATAATAATTTTTATTATGTTTTAATGACAAAATATTTGTAAAAATAATCTAAAAATTATTTTAATAACACTTTTATATTTATTTTAAATTTAAAAATTATAATTATCATATTAATTTTGCAAGAAGTCTAATGTATTTAAATCATCCAAAAAGAAAATTGAAAAAAACATCATCTAAAAATTGACCAATAACCGTTAAACGAGCAAGCGCCAAAATACTAGCAAAAATAATGAACAAAGCTCATATTTTCCCACCAATTTTATCACTACGCCGAATTTTCTTCTTTAACTGAATAATTTTGGATTTCGCTTGTTGTTCTTGTTCATATTTTGTAGCATTGCGAGGATTATTTTCAAACTCGACAAAATCACTACTTATTTTATCGCTATCCATCCTTTTATCTCCTCATATTTTTTAAGTAATAGTTAATTTATCTCATTAATTATTGCTAAAACCATCGGATTTTTACCTGTTTCTTGACGACATAACTCTTGCAACTCACTACGGATTTGATTTTTAACTGTTGTACCATCAAACTCTGATTTTTTTTGATGTTCTTCAACAATGGTACGAACTTTAGCTTGCATTTTATTAGTTAATTCCTCATCATCTTGAATAAAAACAACCCCACGCATTTGCACATCAACTAAAGAAACAATCTCTTTACTACGACGATTTAATGTAATTCCACTAATTAAAACTCCATCACGAGCTAATTGCTTTCTTTCATTTAAAACAACAGCACCAATATCGCCAACCCCGAGACCATCAACATAAATATTATTACATTTTAAAGAAACTGGTGATGGTCCCAATTTACCATTAATAAACTCTAAAATTTGACCACTATCCTTAATTAAAATATTATTAATTAGAATTCCTGCTTCTTGAGCACTATTTTGCGCACTAACAAAATTTTTATGTAATCCTTTAATTGGCATAAAAAATTTTGGTTTCATAATTCCAATCATCATCTTAATATCTTCATATGAAGCATTCATATCTCATACTTTTTTATCGGATAACGCCATAAAACGAGCATCAGTTCTTGCCAATTCATCCAATATTCTCGCATGTTTTAATTCATAACCAGGAATCGGTGGCGTTGCTAAAATCACAGTATCTGACTTTTCTATTTCTAAATGCTCATCATCGCCACTAATAATTTTATATAATCTTGTATAAAGTCGCTCACCACTACCTGTAACAAAAATTACTGAATTATCATTAATAGCATCACTAGTTAAATTTCTAAACTTAATTTTATTAAATTGTAAATAAGTTCCTGACTTAAATTCTTCTAAAATTGATTTTAATGTGCCCCCCATAACGATGGCATCACGATTAGTTTCACTAACCAACTCCAAAATTTCACTTATTTTATATAAATCCTGTTCATGACAAGCAATAATAATTTTAGACTTGGCTGCCTTAAAAGTTGATTCCACTAACTTCTTACATTTATGATTAGGTGCCGTATAATCATTACGACTAGCATAACCAGAATCACTCATCAATAATAAAATTTTATTACTAGCAATTTTTGCTAAGTGTGCCATATCTGTAGCAAAATTACTGCGTTCTTCACTATCAAAAATATAATCACCCGTATAAACAATAGTGCCATCAACAGTCTTTAAAGCAAAACCAAAACTTCCTGGAATACAAGTTGTCGTATTAAAAACTTCAATTTCATTATCACCAAAAGATAACATATCCTTTTCTTTAATTTCAATTAATTCATTTTCACTATGTCATACCTTAAACTTGTACAGTTTTTGTTTAATTAAAAAGATTGTTAATTTACTAGCATAAATAGAAATTTTAATATCCTTTAAAAGATATGTTATTGCTCCAAAACATTCCTCTGATGGTTTAGAAATAAATAATCCTTTAATCCGATTAACATTTTCTTTTAAATAAGAAAAATCGGGAATAACAGTATCAATTCCTAATGCTTCTCGTTCAGGGATTTTACTACCAGCATCAAAAATAAATATATCATGGTTAACTTCCACCACATACATATTTTTTCCGCGTTCATCAAGTCCCCCTAATGCAAAAACTTTTATTGTTGCCATAACTATTTTTTTCTCCTCTAATTTAATATAATTTTATTTTAAAATATTGCTCTTATTATAACACATTGATTATGCACCTAAGCAGAGAATAATTTTTTAATTTTGTCGAAAACTCTTGATATTTATTGAATATACTTAATTTTAGGTATATTTTTAATATGATAGAGGTGGATAATAATTATGGAAAAAATAATTCAAGAACTAGTAAATACTTTAACAGATGATCAATTTTTAGAATTTTATGAAAAAGTCAAACAACAAGCAGAATTAATAAAAAAACAAAAACGTTTAAATGAAATTGATCAAAAATTTAGAGCGCAAGGTATTAAATGCCCTAAATGTGAATCTTACCATTGCGTTAAAAATGGACATAATTCAGAAGGAAAACAAAAATATTTATGTAAAAATTGCCGTGCAAGTTTTGACGCTTTTCGTAATCATTTTATTTATTGAAGTCATTTAAATTATGAACAATGAAATTTATTGATTCAAATTTCATTGCTGGGGCAATCTAGTAAAACAATTTCTCGTTTTATTAAAACTACATTAAAAACTGCTTGATATAATCGTCAAAAATTAATGAAATCAAAACAATTAGAAAATACCCAATTAAAATTTAAAAAATTATCTGGTAAAATCCAAATCGATGAAACATTTATTAAAGAAATCCATAAAGGAAATTTCAAATATAAAACTGATTCACGAAGAATTCACCTTGAACCCATTCGCAACTAATACGAAATGCTGTATTCAAATGGCAATTGATAATAATAACAATATTTATGTTAAATCCACAAACACCAAACGTTTACAAAAACAATGAGTTATTGAAAATATGAACAAAGAATTAATTAACGAAAATTCAATTATTACTTCTGATATGCAAAAATTATATTTTTTAGTAGCAAAACAAACAAATTCTACTTTATGTGTAACTAAAACAACAATTAATCCTGAAGCTAGTTATCGTAACTTAAATAAAATCAGTAAATTACAATCTAGTCGTAAAGAAGCCTTAATTCATTATCATGGTTTAGGTTTTACAAATATTCAAAATTATTTAAATCTCTGAAAATGAAAATACCAACATAAGGGTTTAACTCCAAACCAACAAACAGCGGTATTATATTTTAATAGACTTCTTGCAAAATTAATTTAAAATATAATTGAATTGTTGTTTTTAATAAAAAGGTGGAATTTAAATGAAATTTAAAAAAAATAATCAAATAAGTGATAAAAATTTTTTAAGATTAACTGGTATTAAACATACTACTTTTAATAAAATGCTAGAAATTTTAAAAATAGAAGAATTAAAAAAGAGATTTCGTCGCGGAAGAACCAATAAATTATCATTAGAAAATCGTATTTTAATGACTTTAGAATATTGAAGAGAATATAGAACTTATTTTCATATTGCAAAAAGTTATGATATTAGTGAAAGTAGTTGTTATAGAAATATCAAATGAATTGAAGACACTTTAATAAAACACCCTAATTTTCAACAACTTACTGGTCAAAAATCACTATTAAATTTTAATTTTGTCGAAAACTCTTGATATTTATTGAATATACTTAATTTTAGGTATATTTTTAATATGATAGAGGGGGATAATAATTATGGAAAAAATAATTCAAGAACTAGTAAATACTTTAACAGATGATCAATTTTTAGAATTTTATGAAAAAGTCAAACAACAAGCAGAATTAATAAAAAAACAAAAACGTTTAAATGAAATTGATCAAAAATTTAGAGCGCAAGGTATTAAATGCCCTAAATGTGAATCTTACCATTGCGTTAAAAATGGACATAATTCAGAAGGAAAACAAAAATATTTATGTAAAAATTGCCGTGCAAGTTTTGACGCTTTTCGTAATCATTTTATTTATTGAAGTCATTTAAATTATGAACAATGAAATTTATTGATTCAAATTTCATTGCTGGGGCAATCTAGTAAAACAATTTCTCGTTTTATTAAAACTACATTAAAAACTGCTTGATATAATCGTCAAAAATTAATGAAATCAAAACAATTAGAAAATACCCAATTAAAATTTAAAAAATTATCTGGTAAAATCCAAATCGATGAAACATTTATTAAAGAAATCCATAAAGGAAATTTCAAATATAAAACTGATCCACGAAGAATTCACCTTGACCCATTCGCAACTAATACTAAATGCTGTATTCAAATGGCAATTGATAATAATAACAATATTTATGTTAAATCCACAAACACCAAACGTTTACAAAAACAATGAGTTATTGAAAATATGAACAAAGAATTAATTAACGAAAATTCAATTATTACTTCTGATATGCAAAAATTATATTTTTTAGTAGCAAAACAAACAAATTCTACTTTATGTGTAACTAAAACAACAATTAATCCTGAAGCTAGTTATCGTAACTTAAATAAAATCAGTAAATTACAATCTAGTCTTAAAGAAGCCTTAATTCATTATCATGGTTTAGGTTTTACTAATATTCAAAATTATTTAAATCTCTGAAAATGAAAATACCAACATAAGGGTTTAACTCCAAACCAACAAACAGCGGTATTATATTTTAATGTATAAAAAAGTTAAAGTAAAAATAGTAATTTTACATAAAAGCCTTTTAAAATTATCAAGTTGATGATTTTTTTTATTTTATCAAGAGTTTTCGACAAAATTAAAACTATTAAAAGATTATTTCAAAGATAAGACTGTTATAATTGATGTAACTGAAAGCCAAATCCAACGCCCAAAAAAAGACAAAAACAGCACTACTCAGGAAAAAAGAAAAAACACACAATAAAAACACAAGTTATAATTGAAAAAGATAGTAAAAAAATTATTAGTTCTGATTTTTCTTATGGTAAAAACCATGACTTTAAAATTTTAAAAGATTCAAAAATTAAATTTTTACCAGAAACAACTGTTTTAGTGGATTTAGGTTATCAAGGCATACAAAAAATTAATCATAATGTTTTAATTCCTAAAAGAAAATCAAAGAAAAACCCTTTAAATAAAGAAGAAAAGCAAAATAATGAGCGAATTTCAAAAATGAGAATTGTTATTGAAAATGTTTTTGCTATACTTAAAAAATTTAAAATTATTAGTGAAAAATATCGAAATCGTAGAAAAAGATTTGCTTTAAGATTTAATTTAATAGCTTCAATTTATAATTTACAACTATTAGTTTAAATATATTTGATAATTTAAAATTTCAGTCTTTTTTTATTGTAAATAATAATTTTTATTATGTTTTAATGACAAAATATTTGTAAAAATAATCTAAAAATTATTTTAATAACACTTTTATATTTATTTTAAATTTAAAAATTATAATTATCATATTAATTTTGCAAGAAGTCTAATGTATAAAAAAGTTAAAGTAAAAATAGTAATTTTACATAAAAGCCTTTTAAAATTATCAAGTTGATGATTTTTTTTTATTTTATCAAGAGTTTTCGACAAAATTAAAAAAATTATTTGATATTTACTATCTTTTATTATTCCGATACAAATCGAATTTTCATATTTTCCTTTATAAACAAATCGCTTTGGAAACCAAATGCCGATTTGTTCATTAAATCATGGAATTTTTGGTGCTTTAATAAGCATTGCGTTTTGTGTTTCTTTTAAAAGATATTTCTTAGTATTTAAGAAAATGTTTTCAATGTTTTTCATAATAAATTACCTTTCTTATTTGTTATAAACTAAGTTATATTAACTAAGTTAGTTAACTTAGTTTTTTAAACACTTATATATCGCAGATTTAAGTGTTTAACAAGCTTTGTTAGTAAATTTTGTTTTTTTTATTAGATAAAGATTTAAATAATTTTAAACTTAGCCATACCCCTATATTAGAAATTTCTACACTTTAACATCCGCATCCTGCCCTTGGAACTAATTTAATAGCGTGTATATTTTTAGGAAATCCACCCATTCATTTTTTTATTGCAAAACGAAACAAATTGCTATAGCTAATAGGATGTTATCTATTAACTGGTAAACTTCTTTTGGTTATGACGACCACCCACAATTTATCGTGTTTTAATACATACCAACATTATTAACTCACTTGTATTTAATTTTCAAAGAACAAATTTTAACACCTTATAAAATAAAAAGACAATCATTGCTGACTGTCTTAATACTTATTCAAATCTTTACCTACCTAACAAAACTTTATGCGCCCTGTTTTCCTTCTGAATTATGTCCATTTTTAACGCAATGGTAAGATTCACATTTAGGGCATTTAATACCTTGCGCTCTAAATTTTTGATCAATTTCATTTAAACGTTTTTGTTTTTTTATTAATTCTGCTTGTTGTTTGACTTTTTCATAAAATTCTAAAAATTGATCATCTGTTAAAGTATTTACTAGTTCTTGAATTATTTTTTCCATAATTATTATCCCCCTCTATCATATTAAAAATATACCTAAAATTAAGTATATTCAATAAATATCAAGAGTTTTCGACAAAATTAAAATAGAATTTTAATTATTTATAAAAATTTTAAATAAAAAAAATAAATTCGACCCCTTTTAAAAAACCCTCTTGTGTTTGTCATAAGTCTGTGGTTTCTTACATAGAAAACTAAACGCGACCTCATTAATGACCTTGTATTAATTAGGTTATTTTTTATGTTATAATTACATTGTACTTTTGTATTAATTATAAGAACGACTTTGGAGGTGTAATAGATGAAAAACACACTTATAAAAGGTCAAAAAGTTTTAATTCATGCTTATAAACATAATGGTGAAATATATCGTTCTTGGGATCACGCTATTGTTTTAGAGGAAACTAAAAATTATTTAATTTTAGTAAATGAAGCCGTTATTGTTACTGAGGTTAATGGGCGTAAGTGGAAAACTCATGAACCAGCTATTTGGTTTTTTTCTAAGAACCGATGATATAATATTATTTCAATGTTAAAAGATAATGGGATTCATTATTATTGTAATATTGCTAGTCCTTTTACTTATGATGGCAAGGCAATAAAATTTATTGATTATGATATTGATATTAAAGTATTTCCTGATGGATATACAAAAATATTGGATTTAAAAGAGTTTAGTCGTAACAAGATAAATTGAAATTATCCTGAAAATTTGCAAAATATTATTTGGAATGAAATTGAAAGATTAAAAATCCAAATTAAAGATAAAGATGATTTATTTCATGAAAAAACAGTATTAAATCATTGAAACAATTATCAAATTAATTTTAAATAATTATTAAACTTAATTTTTTGTAGCAGCTAATAATCTAGCTGTTTTTTTGATTTTTTAAAATATGTCAAGGGTATATGCAATAAAAGAATAGATTTTCATATTTAGAAAGTTATGACATTATAATGTTGCTTAAAAGAAGGGAGATAATAATAAATTAATGGAAACTTTAATTAAAAAAATGCGTTTAAGAAATGGTTTAACACAAACCCAATTGGCAAAAATGGTTGGGGTAAAACAGCCAACTATTAGAGTAGACTAGAGGCTGATGCTAGTCATATATCATGAGGTCTTATTTCTAAAGTTTTAATATATTTTAGTATTAAAAATGATGAAATGACTAGTCATTTAAAAATTAGTGAGGGTGATAATATGGAGCCATTTGTTAAATTAATTTATCGCAATCCTAAATTAAGAACAATGATTAATTTATGATCCAGTAAAAACTGCTGATGATTTAATTAAAATTGTTAATCGGGTTGATAGTTATGATTTAACTAATTTTATTTGAAATAATTAATAAGTTTTTTATTATTAAGTTGAATTAATTTTCAATAATTTAAATAAATCTTGCTAAATTTTTATAAAGAAAGTAAAATGAAAAAAGGAGTTTAAGATAAGAAATATAGAAATGAGAGGAAAAACAAGTGATAAATAATTTAGGAAGGATTAAAGGACTGCGTTGATTATTGACAATGGTTTTGCCAGTTGTCTTTATTACTAGTTGTAGTAGTCGTTATAATAGTATGTCGTCATCCTTTAAAATGATTGCTAATAATCCTTTAAAGGCTCAAGATGGTGGTTTTAATCAAGCAGCTTGAGAAGGAATGTTAAAAGTGGATTCTAATTTAAATGAAGCATTAGATGTCTTATACCCTGATACACAAGATGATCCAAATATGATTACTCCTGCAATTACAAAAACTATTGATGATGGTTATCTAGTAGCTGTCGTGCTTCCGGGGTTTACATATGTTAAAACTGTTCTTCAACCTAATTTTTTTGATGTATACAATAACACATATTTTCTAACGGTTGATCTTACTGTTTATGAAATGATTAAATCATTAAATACTAAAGCGGTTGATAAATATTATGAAATTTCAGTTGATGAATCAAAACCAGGGTTTGCGGCGGCAGTTGATGTGGCGGGACAAATTTTACAGCGGTTTAAAGTTGATAAAGATAATATGGGATTATCCGTTATTAAAAATGGTGATAACATCACTGTGAAAATGACTGGTATTGGAGGATTAAATATTCCGGCGATTAAAAACTATATGATTGGTTTTAATAAAGGTTTACGATGGTTTAGTGATAATATTTTAGCTAATGATATTGATGCTAAGGGTGACAAGTTACGATTTGAGTGATTTGCCGGAACTTTTAATGGTGGTTTTGGAACAAATGATGCTATTAAGGCTGCTCAAACTAATACTAATAATGCTATTAACAATAATGTTGGTGTTATTTTTAATATTTCTGTTCCTGAAGGAAATACAATTTTAAAACAAATAGCAGCAGCTAATGCTAATACTTGATTTGTTGGTGTTGATGTTGACCAAGCGAATGATAAGAATTTGGCAGGATATAAACATTTAATTAAGTCATCAGCTTTAAAAGATGTGTCTTTTGCTGTTAAAACTGTATTGGATGCGATTAATTATCGTATTAAAAATAATAATGCTATTGATTATGAAAATGAATATTCAACTCCGGGAACTAAGTCATTTATTTGAGAAGAAACTAAGCAGGTTTCTTTAGTACCAATGAATGGTAAAGATTTTGACAATTTTTATAGGGAAAGAGTTGGTAATGATAAATTAGTTGCTTTAAAAAAAGCATTGGCTATTAGTGTTGAAGATTTGAGGAAATGTAATGGAACAAATATGCTAGGAGATATTGCTAATGAAAGTGTTTGTGAAGAAGCAAAGTAAAGTGGTAAGGTAGGATATATTAAATGCATAGTGAAATAAAGAACAAAAAAGCTGTGGAATTAATTAAAGTTTCAAAGATTTATTCTAATGGTATTGTTGCTAACAAAAATATTAATTTAGATCTTAAGTATGGTGAAATTCATGCGATTTTAGGTGAAAATGGTGCTGGTAAGTCTACTTTGATGAAAACACTTTTTGGTTTGCATCAACCAACTTCTGGAGTTATTAAAATTGATGGTGAAGTGATGCAAATTACTTCACCTAATATTGCTACTGATTTAGGTATTGGGATGGTACATCAACATTTTCAATTAATTAATAATTTTTCGGTTTTAGATAATATTATTCTTGGTTATGAGTTAAAAGATAAAGAAAAAATTAATCAATTAAATTATTTCTTTTCCATTTATATAAGTTATATTGATAAAATTGAATTAGCAAAAATTGCAAAAATTAAAGGTGATTTTTTTAATTACAAGAAACATAAATGTGAAGCAAAAATTTTCCATAAAGCTAAAAAAATAGATTTTAAAGTTGCAAAAAAAATAAAAAAAATTAATGATTGACATCATAAAGAACAAAATAAGAAACTTAATGCTCAGCAAGTTAAAGATTTAGAACATAAATATCAAGAACTTCTTGAAAAATTTAATTTATTTAATAAAACGATGGCGTATAAATTAGAAAAATTGGAATATAAATTAACTGATATTATTATTGCTTTAAAAAATAAATATAATAATCGTGTTGAAAATAATGCTGATACGGAAACAATTATCTGTAGTAAAATTAATCAACTTAAAAAAAGAATGAATTTTTATCGTAGTTTTTTACATCGGATGAAAAGAAAATGACAAACAAGATTTTGATTAAATTCTCGTGAAGCTAATAAAAGAATTGAACAAATTTGTGAGAAAATTAATTTTAAAATTAATTTAAAAGAAAAAGTTAATAATATTTCTATTTATGACCAACAAAAAGTAGAAATTTTAAAAGTGTTATATCGTGATGCCAAAATATTAATTTTGGATGAACCGACAGCAGTTTTAACACCTCAGGAAATAGATGATTTGATGAAAATGCTTTTAGAATTTAAATCGCAAGGTAAAGCGATTCTTATTATTACTCATAAATTAAATGAAATTAAAGCAATTGCTGATCGTTGTACAATAATTAGACAAGGTGAGTATATTGATACGGTTAATGTTAAAAAAACATCAGTTAATAAATTAGCTGAGAAAATGGTCGGAAGAAAAATAAGTTTTTCTTTAAAGAAAAAACCTGTTAAATTAGGGGAAAAGTTATTGGTTTTTAAAAATATTAATACTTTAAGTAAAACTAAGGTTAATATATTAAAAAATTTTAGTTTAACAATTAATCATGGTGAAATTTTGGGTATTGCTGGGATTGAAGGCAATGGTCAAGAAGATATTGTTAATATTATTTGTCGTCATTTAAATCCTGTTAGTGGTGAAGTAATATTATTTGATGAATTAGATGTTGTTAATAAGGTTACTAATAAGTTAAAACAAATTAAAGAAAAAGAAGCAATATTAAAAGATAGTAATATTAAAGTTGGTCAGAAAATACCATGAGAGTATAATTTATTACGATTAGATACTAAAGATACATATAATTTAGGAATTCATCATATTCCTGCTGATCGTCAAAAGCAAGGTTTAGTTTTAGATATGAGTTTATGAGAAAATATTTCGTTGCGTGATCAATTTAATCGTAAATATACTAATTATGGGTTATTAAATCTTGCTAAAATTAAAGAGAAAACGCAAGAAATAATTAATAACTTTGATGTTCGTGGTGCTAGAAGTGTTCAAAATACGGCTAAAGAGTTATCTGGTGGTAATCAACAAAAAGTAATTATTGGCCGAGAATTATCAGAAGGTCCGAAGTTAATTATTGCTGAACAACCAACACGAGGATTAGATGTCGGTGCTATTGAATATATTTATGAATCATTATTAAAACAAAGAGATCAAGGTAATGCTGTGCTTTTAATTTCATATGAATTAGATGAAGTAATAAATTTATCTGATCGGATTATTACTATTAATAATGGTAAAAATATGGGCGAAGTTAAAGCGAATAATGTTACTAAAGAGAAATTAGGTTTAATGATGGCGGGGGTGAATTTTAAAGATGAGTAAATATAAAAAAATATTTTTTCCCATATTATCAATTATAGTAGCTTTTGTTATTGGATTATTCCTTTTATTAATTAGTAATGATCCATTAGCAACATATAAAATTGGTGATTTACTATGAGGTAATTTTCGTAGTAAAAATGCATTTTTAGATTTTTTAGGATATTTTTCTGTTTATGGTTTAGTAGGAATTGCTGTTGCAATTGGATTTAGAGGTGGAATATTTAATATTGGTGTTTCAGGACAAATGATGTTTGCTGGAGTGATGTCTTATATTGCTTTGAGTTGAGGTGATGCTGATGCTTTAAATCCTTTCTTTGTCTTTATAATTTGTATATTATCAGCAATGGCACTAGGATTACTTACGGCAGTATTAAAAGTTTATGCTAATATTCATGAAGTTGTTGCAACGATAATGCTAAATTGAGTGGCCTTATATTTTTATCAATTTGTTTTAGAAAGTGGGCCTGCTCTTGAAACTAATGGCGCATCAATTGGTTTTCCTAGTCACTTATTAATAAATTTAAATTTAAAGGAAATTGTTACTTCGCCTTTTAATATAGGGATTTTTATTACAATAATTTTAATTGCTGGTTTTTGATTTATTTTTAAATTTACTAGTTTAGGATATAAAATTAAAATTAGTGGTAGTAATCCTTTGGCTACAAAGTATGCTGGCGTTAAGTATAATAAAATTGTAATTTATACAATGTTAATTTCTTCGTGTGTTGCTGGAATTGCTGGTTTTGTTTATTACTATGGTATGGTACGGTTTTTACCCGTACAATCTATTCCATTAAATATTGGTTTTGATGGTATTACTGTGGCGTTATTAGCAAATAATAGTTTTATTGGTATTATTTTTTCAGCATTATTTGTTAGTGCTGTGTATGCTCAAAAAGTTGTTATGTTAGGTAATAAAGAAATTGTTGAGACGATTATTGCTATTTCCTTATTATCAATTGCTTTAGGAACATATTTTTTAGTTAAACCAAAATCAAAAATAACAAAGTGATATTTACAATTAATGGCTAGAAGACAACTGAGATTACCGTATAGTTATCATGGAATTAATAGGTGGTATTTAAAGTTTTTACGATTTAAAGATTTTATTCAACTTGAAATTTATTATCTTTTAAATAAAATTGATATTTATTATGAATATTTTGAAGCTCATACTAGAAATTGATTAAAACTTATTTTTATGAGAAATCATGCATTATTTTTATCGCAAAAGTTATTAATTAATGTTAATAAAGAAATGAATATTATTGAATATTGAAAAGAATATGAAGAAATATCAGAACAAAAAATTAATTTTGCAAAGCATTTTTTTAAAGAAGACAAAATAAAAATTAAAAAGTTGAATAGTAAAGAAAATAAAATTATCGGTTTAACAAAAAAAATTATTTTAATTAAACAAAAACTAATTTTAAAATTGCATAATAATAATATGACATTAGTAATTGATGTATATGAAAACAGTTATGAAGCAAAAGAAAAAAAGATCTTAGACTTAAATAAAATAATTAATAAATCTAAGCTTTCATTGTTTCAAAGATGATATTATAAATCACAATTGCAAAAACTGACAAAATCACAATTAAGAAATGCATCGCAATTTATTAGTAAGAAGACTTTAATTGAAGAAATAACGAAGGAGGTAAAGAAAGATGCTTAATTCAGTTTTTGGAACTTCTTTAATAAGTGGACTACCTTTAATTAGTATTTTTGTGATTACTGCTATTGCTGCTTTAATTTCTGAGCGAGCAGGTGTAATTAATATTGGTTTGGAAGGGCAAATGGTGTTTGCTGGTTTTGGTTATTCATTAGTTACTTATCGTCATTATGATGTTAATAATTTAAATAATCATCATTTGGCAGTAATAGCAATTATTGTTGGCATTCTTTTTGGAATGATAATATCGTTGCTTCATTCACTAATGGTATTAAAATTTAAAATTAATCATATTATTTCTGGGACAGTTGTTAATGTTGCTGGCTCTGCTATTGCTGCGATGGGAGCAACATTATTAAATAATCGTGCTAATATTTCAAGTAATATTCAATATATTCCTTGAAAAATAGATAGTTTAATTTTTTATCCGTTTATTATTTTAATTATTGTAATTGCTATTATTTGCTTATTAGTTTTTAGTAAGTTTGGTTTGCGTTTAAAATCAGTTGGCGAAAATCCTTGAGCTAGTGAATCTGTGGGGATTAATGTTATTTGTTATAAATTTGTTGCGATTACAATTTCAGGAGCTTTAGCGGGATTAAGTGGTTCATTATATGTGATAACCCAAAATATTTTTATGCCCACAGCAGGAGGCTATGGTTTTATTGCTATTGCAATTATGATTCTGGCCCGTTGAAATGGATGGTTTATTATATTAAGTTCATTTATTTTAGGATATGTAATTCAGTTAACATATGAAGCTGCTGCTGTTCCTGATATTACTAAACATATTAATCCCCAATTGTTAAAATCATTAATTTACTTGTCACCATTAGTATCATTATTAATTTTTCGGTTTATTTATAATAAAAAAATTACGGGTGCGCCAAATGCTTTAGGAATAAATTATTCAGTGGATAGTTGTTAGTTTTTGATGAGTAATTATTAATATTAAAAAATGGTATAATAATGATATTAAAATATAAAGAGGAGTAAAAGAATGACGCCACATATTAGTGCTAAAAAAGAGGACATTGCCCCAATAGTTTTAATGCCGGGAGATCCAATTAGAGCAAAATATATTGCAACAAATTATTTACAAGATGTGCAATTAGTAAATAGTGTTCGTAATATGTTAATGTATACAGGAATATATGAAGGGAAAAGAATAACTATTGCTGGTAGTGGTATGGGTTGTCCTTCAATTGGCATTTACTCATATGAATTATTTAAATTTTATGATGTTGATGTAATTATTAGAATTGGAAGTGCAGGTGCATATGACGAAAAGTTAAAACTATATGATGTTATTAATGTAAGTTCGGTGTATGGTGAAAATAATTATGCTAAAATTGTTGGTGCAACAAATGGTGATATTATTGAAGCCAATTCTAATATTTATGAATTAATTAAAAAAACAGCAAGTGATAAAAATATTAACATCATATCTGGAAGGGTACATTGTTCTGATGTTTTTTATCGTAAAAATTTTGAAGAATATAAAAGATTTTTAAGTGAAAAACAAACTATTGCTGTAGAAATGGAAACTTTTGCGTTATTTGCTAATGCAAAAGTGTTAAATAAGCAAGCAGGATGTATTTTAACTGTATCTGATTCGTTAGTAACAAAAGAGGCTACTACGAGTGAAGAACGCGAACAATCATTTGATAAGATGATGATGTTAGCTTTAAAAACAGCAGTTAATTTTTATAAACAAGATGTTTAAAGAAAAAGGGGAATTTTTATAAAGAGGGGTTTCTCAAACTAATGGATAAAAATAGTATTGATAGTTTTTTAATTTTAGTTAAAACCAATGTTTCTATTGATCAAGTTGTTAAGCCTTTTGTTAAGACAATAGATAAACAAACTTTGCATAAAATTAAATGACTTTATATTTCAGAACATAAAATTAATGATGAATCTTATTTAACTATTGCTTTAAATGAGTTTACTTTTAATATTATTAAAAAGTTAAAAAAGTGTGATTGGATTTTAGTTCATAAATATATTTTAAAAGATAAATTTCATAATGAAAATTATAAAGTTGTTAGTTGTGAAATGGGATTTTATAAATATAAATTAATTAATACGGTATATCACTGTCATCGTATCGATGAACAAACTTCAATTGATAGTAATTTATGAAAAATATTAAGTGAAAAAAAGCAACAAATTTTGCTTGAATTTTTAGTTGCTTTACGAAAAAAAAGAAAAATGGATTTTTTGGTTTTAAATGATATTTTTAGTAGTACAACAGAAAAGGAAATTGCTAATCAAGTTTGTGAACAGGCTAATAGTTATAAGAAGCATTATCAGTTATTACGAATTGGGCAAGATATTATTGCTTGCTTAGGGCGATTGAAAAATATTATTGATTTTTATATTGAGGATGGTAGTATTAATTTTGCTTTGAAAGATAATGAAATTATTAATCAAAAAGTATTAAATGAATTAGAAATTGTTAAAAAAACAAAAACTAGTGCTAAAAATCTTACAAGTCTTTTTATAAATCATGATATGGAAGCGCTTTATCAAATAATGAAAAAGATTGTTCGTGATAATCCGTGTTCGTTGTATGTAAGTTCAGGTTAATAGATAAATAAAAGGGACTGTACAATTAAATTAACTGTGTCTTTAAGTAATTAACTTAAATTCACTCTGTCCTCAAATTTTATCATTAAATGTGAAATTGCACTACCCCAATTTTGAATTGGCATCGTTCATTTCTTAACCATATTTTGAAATGCTAAATAAAATATTTTAAAAACTGATGCGTCATTAGGAAAAATCTTTTTATTCTTAATGACTTTTCTTAGTTGACTATTAACAGATTCAATCGCATTAGTTGTGTAAATAATCTTTCTAAATTCTTGAGGATATTCAAGAAAAATTATTAAATTATTTCAGTTATTTTTTCATGATTTAGTAATTTGTGGATACTTTTTATTTCATTTTTCTGAAAAATGATCTAAAGCAACTAGCGCTATTTCTTCATTAATTGCTGTATAAATTGATTTTAAATCATTAGCTACACACACACCAAGTTGGGCCTGTCCAAAATTCTGTGTCTCGATAATTCATTCTGAATTATACTTAAACGAAGGAGAACAGAAAATGACAAAAAAAAAAAAAATAAAAAAAAGAACCTGATGCAATTGATAAAGTTGTTGATTATTTTTTAGAAAATATTGATAATCCACAAGATTTATTTAAAGGCAATACTATTTTTCAGGAATTTACCAAAAAATTAACTGAACGAATGTTAAATACGGAAATTAAAGATTATCTTGAAACTGATGAGAATCATAATAAAAGAAATGGCAACACACAAAAAACCATTTTTACTAAAAATGGTTCAATCGCAATTGATGTACCAAGAGATCGAAATAGTACTTTTGAACCAGTAATTATTCCGAAAAGACAAAGAAGATTTGATAACTTTGATCAAAAAGTAATTTCTTTATATGCAAGAGGAATGACAATTTCTGATATCAAAGCACAATTGCAAGAATTCTATCACGGAGCAGAAATTTCAGAAAGTTTAATTAGTCAAATAACTGATGATGTTATTGAAGAAGTTAAAATGTGACAAACTAAACCTTTAGAGAAGATTTATCTGATTGTTTATTTTGATTGTATTGTTGTTAAAGTAAAGCAAGATAAACGAATAATAGACTTCTTGCAAAATTAATATGATAATTATAATTTTTAAATTTAAAATAAATATAAAAGTGTTATTAAAATAATTTTTAGATTATTTTTACAAATATTTTGTCATTAAAACATAATAAAAATTATTATTTACAATAAAAAAAGACTGAAATTTTAAATTATCAAATATATTTAAACTAATAGTTGTAAATTATAAATTGAAGCTATTAAATTAAATCTTAAAGCAAATCTTTTTCTACGATTTCGATATTTTTCACTAATAATTTTAAATTTTTTAAGTATAGCAAAAACATTTTCAATAACAATTCTCATTTTTGAAATTCGCTCATTATTTTGCTTTTCTTCTTTATTTAAAGGGTTTTTCTTTGATTTTCTTTTAGGAATTAAAACATTATGATTAATTTTTTGTATGCCTTGATAACCTAAATCCACTAAAACAGTTGTTTCTGGTAAAAATTTAATTTTTGAATCTTTTAAAATTTTAAAGTCATGGTTTTTACCATAAGAAAAATCAGAACTAATAATTTTTTTACTATCTTTTTCAATTATAACTTGTGTTTTTATTGTGTGTTTTTTCTTTTTTCCTGAGTAGTGCTGTTTTTGTCTTTTTTTGGGCGTTGGATTTGGCTTTCAGTTACATCAATTATAACAGTCTTATCTTTGAAATAATCTTTTAATAGTGATTTTTGACCAGTAAGTTGTTGAAAATTAGGGTGTTTTATTAAAGTGTCTTCAATTCATTTGATATTTCTATAACAACTACTTTCACTAATATCATAACTTTTTGCAATATGAAAATAAGTTCTATATTCTCTTCAATATTCTAAAGTCATTAAAATACGATTTTCTAATGATAATTTATTGGTTCTTCCGCGACGAAATCTCTTTTTTAATTCTTCTATTTTTAAAATTTCTAGCATTTTATTAAAAGTAGTATGTTTAATACCAGTTAATCTTAAAAAATTTTTATCACTTATTTGATTATTTTTTTTAAATTTCATTTAAATTCCACCTTTTTATTAAAAACAACAATTCAATTATATTTTAAATTAATTTTGCAAGAAGTCTAATAAATAAAGCAGTTTATCTTGCCTTAGGAATTAATTTAGATGGTTTAAAAGATATTTTAGGAATGTGAATTAGCGAGAATGAGGGAGCCAAATTTTGACTTAATAATCTTACGGAAATGAAAAATCGTGGCTTACAAGATATTCTTGTTGCTTGTAGCGATAATTTAACTGGAATGTCTGATGCAATAGAAGCTGTGTTCCCAAAAACACAGCACCCACCAATTATGCATCGTTCATCAAATTCGTAATAGTTTAAAATTTGTCCCTTACAAAGATCGCAAACTTGTAGCTAATGATTTAAAATCAATTTATACAGCAATTAATGAAGAAATAGCGCTAGTTGCTTTAGATCATTTTTCAGAAAAATGAAATAAAAAGTATCCACAAATTACTAAATCATGAAAAAATAACTGAAATAATTTAATAATTTTTCTTGAATATCCTCAAGAATTTAGAAGGATTATTTACACAACTAATGCGATTGAATCTGTTAATAGTCAACTAAGAAAAGTCATTAAGAATAAAAAGATTTTTCCTAATGATGCATCAGTTTTTAAAATATTTTATTTAGCATTTCAAAATATGGTTAAGAAATGAACGATGCCAATTCAAAATCGGGGTAGTGCAATTTCACATTTAAGAGCCTGTCCAAAATTCTGTGTCTCGATAATTCATTCTGAATTATACTTAAAAGAAGGAGAGCAGAAAATGACAAAAAAAATAAAAAAAGAACCTGACGCAATTGATAAAGTTGTTGATTATTTTTTAGAAAATATTGATAATCCACAAGATTTATTTAAAGGCAATACTATTTTTCAGGAATTTACCAAAAAATTAACTGAACGAATGTTAAATACGGAAATTAAAGATTATCTTGAAACTGATGAGAATCATAATAAAAGAAATGGCAACACACAAAAAACCATTATTACTAAAAATGGTTCAATCGCAATTGATGTACCAAGAGATCGAAATAGTACTTTTGAACCAGTAATTATTCCAAAAAGACAAAGAAGATTTGATAACTTTGATCAAAAAGTAATTTCTTTATATGCAAGAGGAATGACAATTTCTGATATCAAAGCACAATTGCAAGAATTCTATCACGGAGCAGAAATTTCAGAAAGTTTAATTAGTCAAATAACTGATGATGTTATTGAAGAAGTTAAAATGTGACAAACTAAACCTTTAGAGAAGATTTATCCGATTGTTTATTTTGATTGTATTGTTGTTAAAGTAAAGCAAGATAAACGAATAATAAATAAAGCAGTTTATCTTGCCTTAGGAATTAATTTAGATGGTTTAAAAGATATTTTAGGAATGTGAATTAGTGAGAATGAGGGAGCCAAATTTTGACTTAATAATCTTACGGAAATGAAAAATCGTGGGTTACAAGATATTCTTGTTGCTTGTAGTGATAATTTAACTGGGATGTCTGATGCAATAGAAGCTGTTTTCCCAAAAACACAGCATCAATTATGCATTGTTCATCAAATTCGCAATAGTTTAAAATTTGTTCCTTACAAAGATCGCAAACTTGTAGCTAATGATTTAAAATCAATTTATACAGCAATTAATGAAGAAATAGCGTTAATTGCTTTAGATCATTTTTCAGAAAAATGAAATAAAAAGTATCCACAAATTACTAAATCATGAAAAAATAACTGAAATAATTTAATAATTTTTCTTGAATATCCTCAGGAATTTAGAAGAATTATTTACACAACTAATGCGATTGAATCTGTTAATAGTCAATTAAGAAAAGTCATTAAGAATAAAAAGATTTTTCCTAATGACGCATCAGTTTTTAAAATATTTTATTTAGCATTTCAAAATATGGTTAAGAAATGAACGATGCCAATTCAAAATTGGGGTAGTGCAATTTCACATTTAATGATAAAATTTGAGGACAGAGTGAATTTAAGTTAATTACTTAGAGACACAGTTAATTGTACAGTCCCACATTTAATGATAAAATTTGAGGACAGAGTGAATTTAAGTTAATTACTTAGAGACACAGTTAATTGTACAGTCCCCTTTTTTTAAGTGTTTCGTTTTCTTCTTGTAGTTTGTCAAATTTAATTGATTCTGTTATATTCATTATTTAAAACCCTCATTTCCAATATAATTATTTTTCGAAAAAAAATAATTATTGCTGTATCATAAATATTTACAATCGTCGTCTATTTTATAAAATATTAAGTTTTAAAAAACTAAAATTTTAATATTCAGTATAATAAACATCTTCAAATCATTCTGTTTTTTCACGATGGTTAATTTTGTGAAACTGCTTTGGTGTTTCACATTTTTTGCATTTAATAAAAGTATTTTCAGACATATTTTTTCATCTCCTTTCTTTTTTTATTTATCAGAAATAAAAAACCAACTAATTTTAATAAATAGTTGGTTTAATTTTTTTTATCTTATTTGATTTAAAATATTTTCAATATTGTTAACTTTATCAATTAAAGCTTCCATAATTTGTTCTAAATTACTTAAATTATTTTCTGTTGTTGTTTTAATTTCGTTAATTAAATCGCTAATCGTATTTTTAATATTATTTTCAAGCATATATATTTTCTTTTCTTCATTTATTTTTTTGTTTTTCACTAATTATTTGTTAGATAACTTTATTGTTTTTTCTCTTTTAGGCATAGTTTTTCTTAGGCATTGGTTTTGTTAATCACTTGCGACTACTCTTCTGCCCCATGTAGTACTAATTTAATTAGTTGATTAACCTTACAAATATCCACCCACTTCGTTTATTTTTTAGTGTTCCAGCTTGACCACTTTGTTAAACTTCTTACATCTATATATACATTTTTACTAATTTTTGATATTAATAATTTTCCATTTATTTTGTTCAAAAATTAATTTTTTAATAATTTGGTGATTATTTTGGCATTGCAAAGTTAAAAATCAAAGTTTAGCATTTATTTTTTGTTTATTAATAAATTCTAACCTTGCTAAACAATGCCGAGCATATTTTTTATAATATCAACCACCTTTTCTGTTTTTGGTTAATTTTGTAAAATAATCATTGATATAACACTGACATTTGTTAATCAGTGTTGATTTATTTTTTACTTTAATTTTTAATTTTTTTTGACAGAGTTCTTTTAAAGACACTCGCAAAACCTCCTTATAAATAGTAAGATTTCTAAATTTTTTTATTGTGGAACACTTACCCTTTAACCATTGCAGGTTAAAGATTTATCCCCAAACCACGATAACTCTTTTATATTGCTTAAAAGAATTGCCCTCATTGTGTCGTAGCGGTACGGCCACCCCCCTATCTTGTTTATCCTCGCTTGCTTGGTTTAACGACATTCCAAGTAGGAGAGTTTTATTTAGTTGGTTTTGCTATTATTTTCTTAAACTAAGCAAGGTTAACGACAATTTTAACCTAATTAAAAAAGACTGATTTTATCTCAGTCTTTTTCTTAGTAGTTTTTTTAAAATTCTCACCAAACGATTTCTTTATGCAGTCATTAAGTATATATTTCTTATGTATGATTTTTGTTGTAAAAAATTATTTTAATGTTGTTTTTATAAGCATTGTACTTAGTTTTTATAACCTTTTATTAAGATTATGTTTGTTAATATTAAATATTTTGTTTTATTACTTATTTTTCAAATAAAACGATAATTAAATTGTAGTTACTTTTCTTTCAAAATTAATCAAATATTTCTCCACCTAACAAAACTTTACGCGTCCATGATTAATTTAGTTCTTGTAATAGTAGTCAAAACATTATATAATTAACAAGTAATTAGGGCAGATGAAGGTGAGGAAATCCTCACCTTCATCTAATTTAAAAGTCATAATTAAAATGTTGACAATAATAGTGTTAGAAGGAGTAAAATAAGATGATTGATGGAATAGAAATTTTAAAAGCAATTGATCTTTTGGTGGAAGAAAAGAAAATTGATCGCAGTTTAATTATTGAGGCTATTAAAGAAGGAATAATAAAAGCTTATGAAAAATATTTAGACCCACAAGCCTTAATAAAAGTAGATTTTGATGAACAAACTGGTCAAATTAAAGTTTATCGCTTATTAAAGATTGTTAGTAAAATTGAAGATGAGTTTGCTGAAATTTTATTAGATGATGTTAAAAATTTAGAGAAAAATTTAACAATTGATAATATATATTATGAACCTGTTGATACTGATGAATTTTCTCGTTTAGTGGCATTACAAGTAGCACAAATTTTAAAACAACATTTAAGAGAAGCAGAAAAAGAAGTTGTCTATGAAAAATATATTTCTAAGAAAGATGATATTTTAATTGGCACAATTGATAATATTGAAGAAAACTATTATTTATTAAAAATTGTTGATCGTACTTTTGCAATTTTACCTAAAAAAAATATTATTCCCACAGAGAAATTTTATTTAGGTGATAAAGTAAAGTTTTATGTTGAGGATGTTAATAAAACGAAAAATTTTGGACAAATTTTAGCTTCAAGAACTCATCCAGGATTTTTAAAAAGATTATTAGAAATTGAAGTTCCAGAAATTTATGAAGGAATAATTGAAATTAAAGTCATTGCAAGAATTGCCGGACAAAGATCAAAAGTTGCAGTATTTTGTAATGACCCAACTATTGATCCGATTGGTGCTTGTGTTGGTAATAAAGGAAAAAGAATTCAAAGTATTATGGATGAATTGAATGATGAAAAAATTGATCTTATTAAGTGAGATGCGGAAATAAAAACATTTATTATTAATGCTTTATCGCCAGCTAAAGCGATTTCTATTAGTTTAGATGAACAAACTAATGAAGCTAATATTATCGTTGCTGATGAGCATTATTCATTAGCTATTGGTAAAAAAGGCATAACAGCAAAATTAACAGCAAAATTAACAAAATGAAAAATTAATATTATTTCTTTCAGTGATGCTTTAAATCAAAATATTATTTTTAAATGAAATGGTAATTTATCGGAACAGCAAATGCAAGAGTTACAAAATAAACATCAATTTAAAATCAAGAAAGATAATTTGGTTGTAGGGTTAGAAACAAGTATTGAAGAAATAGATAATATTGTTAATGAAGAAAAACAATTAGCGCAAGATAATGTTGATAATATTAATACTGAATTAGATAGTGATGAATTAGATAAAGATTAAATAAAGGAAAAAATTATTGGTGGCAAAACAAAAATTAGTATATCGGCAATGCATCGTTACAAAAGTTGTTGTTTTACGAAGTGAGTTAATAAGAGTTGTTAAGACAAAACAAGGACAAGTTTTGGTTGATTTAAATTATTGTCTTGCTGGTAAAGGTGCTTATGTTAAGCGAGAAGTTGCTATTATTGAAAAAATGCAAAAAAAACAATTATTAGAAAAGATTTTTAAAACACAAATTGTTGATAATATTTATTTATTATTAATCAAAGTTGTAAAAGAACGGGAGCATAGTAATTAATTAGGGGTGGTGATTGTATGAAAAAAAGTAATCAAAGAAAAAAACAAACAACAGTTATTAAAAATCAATTAAAAACAGGAAGTGACTCACATCTTGATAATGGGATTTTTATTTTTAGTGAACCATTATCAATTATTGAGTTTTCTAAAAAAACAAATATTCCTGTTGTGAAAATTATTAAATATTTTTTTAATAAAGAACAAATGTTAACGCAAAATCATTTTTTGAATGAAGAATTAATTGGTGAGTTATGTTTAGAATTTGGTTTAGATTTTAAAAAGGAAACTGTTATTACGCATCAAAATTTGTTAGAAAATTTAGATATTATTGATGATATTAATGATTTAAAAGAACGACCGCCAGTTGTTACCATTATGGGGCATGTTGATCATGGTAAAACAACTTTGTTAGATAATATTAGAAAATCTAAAATTACTGAGAAAGAATTTGGTGGTATAACGCAACATATTGGTGCTTATCAAATTAAAACAAAAGATAATAAAATTATTACTTTTTTGGATACGCCAGGACATGAAGCATTTACGCAAATGCGTGCTCGGGGTGCTAAAGTTACTGATATTGTTGTTTTAGTTGTTGCTAGCAATGATGGTGTTATGCCACAAACTAAAGAAGCAATTGATCATGCTAAAGCTGCTAATGTGCCAATTATTGTTTTTGTTAATAAGATGGATTTGCCGTCTGCTAATGTGGAATTAATTATGAAAGATTTAGCAACTTTAGATTTAATTTCCGAAGAGTGAAGTGGTGATACAATTTTTGTTAAAGGCAGTGCTTTAACTGGTGCAGGAATTGATGAATTGTTAGATGTAATTTTATTATTAGCCGAAATGCAAACTTTACAAGCTAATCCAAGTCGTTTTGCTAGTGGAACAGTTATTGAGGCGCATTTAGATCGTAATGTTGGTCCTGTTTGTACATTGTTAGTTCAAAATGGAACTTTAAAAATTAAAGATGCTTTGGTAGCAGGAGTTTCTTTTGGTCGGGTTCGTGATATGAAAAATGATCGTAATGTAGCTATTAAGGAAGCAACACCTTCAATGCCAATTGAAATTCATGGCTTAGATTTTGTTCCTAAGGCTGGTGATCCATTTATGGTGTTTGGTGATGATAAGTTGGCTCGTGAAGTAGCGTTATCAAGAAAAACACAAGATGAAATTAATGAGCGAAGAAAAACTAAAACTTTAAATTTAGAAAATTTATCTGATGAAATTGCAACTGGTAATTTGAAACATATTGATATTTTTTTAAAAACTGATACTCAGGGAAGTTTAGAAGCTTTAAAACAGTCATTAAGTAAAATTAAAATTGATGATATTAGTATTAGAATTATTCGTTCTTCAGTTGGAACAATTAGTGAATCAGATATTATCTTAGCTGTTGCTTCAAAAGCTTTAGTTTATGGTTTTAATGTGCGACCTAATTCTGTTGTGCGAAAATTGGCATTAGATGAAGGCATTGAGATTCATCTTCATAATGTTATTTATAAAGTAATTGAAGAATTGCAACAAGCAGCAAGAGGTTTATTAGATCCGAAGTTTGAAGAGATTGTTTTAGGACAAGCTGCTGTGTGCCAATTATTTCATTATTCTAAGGTTGGTGTCATTGCGGGATGTATGGTTATTGAAGGTGTTATTAGTCGTCAAAGTAAAGTAAAGATTTTACGAGATGGTATTGTTATTTATGATGGTGATTTATCATCTTTAAAACATCAAAAAGAAGATATTAAAGAATCACGACAAGGAACAGAATGTGGGTTAACTATTAAAAACTTTAATGATATAAAAGAAAATGATGTTATTGAATCTTATTTATTGAAGGAAATTAAGTAATGGTAAATGTTAAGTTTCAACGATTGCAAACTACAATTCAACGCTTGCTAACAAATATTTTGCAAAAAGAAATTAAAGATGAGAATGAAGTTTTGCAAAAATTAATAATTACGGAAGTAAAATTAAATAATGATCGCACAATTGCTAAAGTATATTATGATTCTTTGGTTTTCCAAGAACAAAAGCCGATTATTGAATTAGCGATAAAACAAAATTTGTGATTAATCCGAAAAAAATTAGGTCAACAGTTAACGATTTATAAAGTTCCGCAATTAATTTTTGTTTATGACCAATCATTAAGTGAAAGTAGAAAAATTGAAGATATTTTAAATAAAATTAAAAAAGATTCTTCTAACTTTTAAACGGTAATTTTTTAAGAATTATTGTAATTATGCTTTTTTTGTTATTATTACCTTGTTATTTATTATGATAATTAAGGTTATGAATGGGGTATTTAGTCATTGTGATGAAAAAAATATTTTCTTGATTAGGAGCAAATTTGCTTCTATTCATTACTATTATTAATCTTGTTGCTTGTCAGAAAAGTGAAATTATTTTATTTGGTGGTTCTAGTTCAGTGATGATGTAAATCACACACAGTTATTAGACTATGCTTCTCTTAATTGATTTCATAATACCATATTTTGTATTATTAAAATTAAAACTTATTTGAGTGTGTTCTTTATCAATTTTGTGATATTATATTTAATAGAAAACATTAAATTATATGAAATGATAGGTGATGTTATTATGAATAAAAAAGTATTAACTTTACGAGAAGTTGTGGAAAAATTTAATTTATCGTTATTATCTGGTGATGAACAAGTATTGGAACGAGAAATTGAAATTGGGGGCATTAATCGTGCGGGGTTAGAATTAGCAGGTTTTATTTCTGATGAAACTAGTCGTAAACATCGGATTGTTTTATTAGGTGGTAAAGAGAATGAATATATTAATAAGTTACCTGCATCAGAGCGCAAGGCTCGTTATGAGAAACTTATTAATCAAGATGTTCCAGCGATTTTTACTAGTATTCGTTTTAATGAGCCGGTATTAGTAGAATATGCTAAAGAAATAAATTTTCCTGTTATTGAGGCTAATTATTCTTCTAATGATTTTTATAATATTATTGTTAGTTACATTGATAATCGTTTAGCACCAATGGAAATGGTTCATGCATCGTTAATTAATATTTATGGTTTGGGAGTTTTAATTAAAGGTGATAGTGGCATTGGAAAATCAGAAAATACTTTAGAATTAGTTAAAAAAGGACATTTGTTTGTCGGCGATGATGCGATTGTTTTGCAAAGATATGTTAATAAAGTTATTGGTCGTAGTGATGAAAAGTTAAAGCATCATATTGAAATTAGAGGCATTGGGATTTTAAATTTAACGAAGATGTATGGTTCAAGAACAACTTTGGAAGTTACTGATGTTGATATTATTGTTAATTTAAAATTGGCTGATAGTGAGTATTTTGCTAATTTAAATCGCGTGCAAACAGAAATTGATAGGGAAGAAATTTTTGGTATTAAAATTCCAGCGATTACGATTCCTGTAACTTTAGGAAGAAATATTTCGGAATTAATTGAAGCAGCTGTTATTAATATTAAGTTGCATAATGAAGGTATAAATAGTTCTGAGTTATTTATTAACCGAATTGATAGTGAACTTAAAACATAAGAGAAAGGTTTAAGTGTACAAGTAAAAATGATGAATATATATTCAAATTGAGTACCTAATGAAATTCCAGGGACTAATGGTATTTTAAGATTTTATCCGCTTTTTATTCTTTTAGGAATAATTGTTTCGATTTTAGCTTCTTGGATTAAATTAAAGCGTCGCGAGATTCCAACTGAACCATTTGAATGAAGTATTTTTTTAATTGTTCCGAGTGCAATTTTTGGTTCTTCAATTATTGGGAAAATTAATAGTCCTATTATTGATCAATATGGGTTTTGAGGTTATTTTATGATTTGAGAACCGGGATTAGCAGTTCATGGTGGTGTCATTGCTGGTGTTATTGTTGGTTATTTTTGATTTCGGCATTATTCTAAAAAATATGAAATATCGTTATGAATATTTGCTGATGCCATTATTCCAAATATTTTATTAGGGCAAGTTATTGGGCGATGAGGTAATTTTTTTAATCATGAACTTTTAGGACAGATTGCCACTGCAAGTTCATTAGATTGATTACCGAATTGATTATTAGAAAATTTAAGAAAAGCTAATTTGGATGGTAGTCCAGCTGAAGGAATTGGGATTGTTCGTCATCCTTTGTTTTTGTATGAATCATTAATTAATTTATTTTCTTGGGTACTAATTACTTTTGTTATTCCTAAAATTGGTATGTGAAATAGTGTTAAACCTTGAAAGAAATATCCTAAAAAATTTATTCCGCTTTGAGAAAAAGATGTCGAATTATTGGAAAGTGAAAAAAATTGGACAACACCGTTTAAAAAACTTTATTATCATCGTCTTTGAAAGTTAAATTGTTGAAATCAAGCTTATTTTGAACAAACTCCAAGTAAAACAAAAAAGTTAACGGTAGTAAGAAAATATCCAGAACCGCATTTAAAAGCTAATAATCCATTTTTTAGACTTATGGAACGATGATTTAAAAATCAATGAATAAGAATTAAACAATTATGAACTCAAGATGCTAAACCTTTAGAAAAAAATGCTAATCTGGATAAATATTGAATGACGCGAGTTGGTGTTCAAACTGGAAGTTATGTAGTAATGTATAGTATGGTGCGAATTATTTTGGAAATGTTTCGTGATGAAAGTGATATCTTATTTCCTTATGATTATGTGGCTACTTATATATTTTTAGGGTTAGGTGTTATTACTGGAATTATTTTGATAATTTTTGCACAAGTTATTAGCGTTCGTAAATGAAGACAAATTAGGTGATTATATGAAAAACAATATTAATACTGATTATGATTTAATTATTATTGGTGCGGGTCCGGGTGGATTTACTAGTGCGATTTATGCCTGTCGGGCAGAGTTGAAAGTACTTCTTATTAACGAAGGTCCTCCTGGAGGAAAAATGGTAAAAACTTATGATATTGAAAATTATCCGGGTTTTGATAAAATATTAGGACCTGACTTGTCATTAGCAATGGATAGGCAAGTTAGAAAATTAGGTGCTGAATATGAAGCTACTAAGGTAATGAATATTGAACTTGCAACCGATGGTAATAATAAGATTATTACTGGTGAAAATGGTAAAATATGGGTTACTAAAGCGGTTATTATTGCTACGGGAACGGTTGAAAATGAGTTATTGGTGAATGGTGCTAAGAGATTATATGGTCACGGAGTTTCTTACTGTGCGGTTTGTGATGGGGCATTTTTTCGTAATAAGGATATTGTTGTTGTTGGCGGGGGTGATTCTGCTATTGAAGAAGCGGTATATTTAACTAAGTTTGCTAGAAAGTTATATTTAGTGCATCGTCGAAATGAATTTCGGGCTTCGAAAGGGGCATTAACAATTGCTCAAAATAATAATAAAATTGAATGACTGTTAAATTATGTTGTTAAAGAAGTTATTGGTAAAAATTCTCTTGAACAAGTTGTTATTGAACATACTGCGACAAAAGAGCAACAAGTAATTGATGCTAGTGCAATTTTTCCTTATATTGGCTCAACACCAATTTCTAATTTTGTTAAAGACTTGAAAATTTGTGATGAAAATGGTTATATTATTACTAATGAAATAATGCATACTAGTGTTTTGGGAATATTTGCGATTGGTGATGTTCGTCAGACAGTTTTAAGACAAATTGCTACTGCTGTTGGTGATGGTGCGATTGCTGCTCAAGAAGCAATAAAATATTTAGATCAATTGAAATTGTAATTGATGCTTAATTAATAGCAGTTTTATGAATGGAGTGATTAATAGTGATGTCTTTTTCTAAAATTGTTAAGCAAGAAATTATGAAAAAGGAATTTAATCATCCAGCAAAGCAAGCTATTTTATTGGGATTAATAAAATCGTTAGCGATATTTAATAGTAAGCAATTAATTTTTGAATGTTCTAATAAAACTGTTGCTATTTTTGTTAAAAAATTAATTGCTGAAATTTATAATTATTATCTAGAAATTTTGACAATGGGAATTAAAACTATTATATATAAGTTAGATCTTTCACATATTGTTTCTTTAATCATTAATGATAAAGATATTAGTTATGATATTAAACGAAATGAATTAGTTGTTAATTTTGAAAGATTAACGAGTGAAATATCAAAAAGAGCATTTATTGCGGGAGTATTTATTGCTACGGGTAGTGTTAATTCGCCAAGAATTAGTAATTATCATTTAGAAATTCAAGGAATTGATATTTTGTTTATTCGGAAGTTGCAATTACTAATAAATAGTTTTGGTTTTAAATTTAAACGCATTTATCGGCGTAAAAAACCTTTAATTTATTTAAAAAAATCAACGGAAATTGCTGATTTTTTGAAATTAATTGATGCAAGTCTTTCACTATTATCATTTGAAAATGAACGCATTTCACGCGATATGTATAATAGCATTAATCGTTTAACAAATATTGAAATTTCTAATCAGCAAAAAACTAATAAAGCGGCTATTGAACAAATTAAGATGATTAATTTTTTAAAAGCGAATGATTATTTTTTAAAGTTATCGTTAAAAACTCAACAAATTGCTAATTTACGGTTAGATAATCCTGAAGCCTCGTTGAATGAGCTTTGCGATTTATATGAAAATATTTATCACGGGATGATTTCTAAATCAGGAATAAATCATATGATGCGGGAAATTAAAAATAGTTATTTATTGCTTAAAAGTATTGCTTCTGATGACAATTAAATATATTATAAAATGTTTTTTTAATTTTGTCGAAAACTCTTGATATTTATTGGATATACCTAAGAAAACTAAACGCGACCTTCCTTTATTACTTTATTTTTTCAATATATATATATATATATATATATATTACACGAAAATCCTTAATTTCATTAGAAAAATGGCAAAACCGATTAAAAATTGAAAGGTATAGTAAAAAGCTGGTACTGTTTTAAAAACTGGAAAAATCGCGGTTGAAAAGTTAACTGTTGCTTTTGCAATAATTGCTAACGGGGGGGGGGCGCGTAAAATTGTAATGATTCGTTCGTGACGCTGTCAGCATTCAGTTTATCATTTTGATACCAGCATTTTGAATAATGGCACATCCAATATCATTAAAAGTTGGTATTCATCGTCCAGAATATTTACAATTTGCTGGTGGAATTAAATCGTCTCATTCACTGTTATTTGAACCATCAGGGATAAAGGCTGTTGAATTTAAGACATTAAAGTCATAAATTTTAAAATTGTAGTTAGAGATATTATCTTTGTGATAAAGTGGAAAGGTTAAGGTAAAAATATTAATACCATAACGAATATCAATATCGGTATTGAGGTAATTGATGCTGTTAGCAGTCTTGCTGGTTGGCAAGATAATTAGTTTATTATCATAGGATTTTAAGACATTAAAATCAATTTGGTAGATACTATTATTGTTTTTAAAGGCATCATAATTCTCTTGATGCGTTTTTTTGTCAAAAGTAAAGAAATAACTTCTTAGTAATAATTCTGAGTTTCCTATAATATTTACTAAGTATTTTTTGGGATAAAAGGTAATTAATGAACGGTAAAAGAAACCGATTTGAATAAAGTAATTTTTGTTGTAATTATCTACACCCTTAAAATCAATTTCGGTGTAAGTTTTTTCGTCCATATCAAAAGTAGCATAAAATAAACTGGCAAAGAAGTTACCAAGGATTTCATAGATTTCGTCAAAAACATTTTTGTAATCGCTGTTGTTAATACTAGGAATGTTATTTTTAAAATATAGGTAAATATCATTTCGTAAATCTGGGTCATAGCGTAGAAAACTAAATCTAACATTAAGGTAATTTAAAGTACCAAAAAGATACTTAATTAGGTAATAATCGTTAGCGTTTGCAGTATCATATTTTCAGATTTCCTTTTCACCGTGTAGCAATTGTAAATACTTATTTCCGGCAATTATAGTTTTGTTAAATGCCTGAATTTTCAAAACATTCTCATTTACTACATTTTTATTACTAGAAGTCTTGTGATAAAAATAGCTCTCGCCTTTAAAACCATGATTTTTAATGGTGAATTCTTTATAGTAACCTTTTTCTAAAGTGTCAATGAAATTAAATACTGGTGTTCAATAGAGATAAGAGTAATTAAATTTATCAAAATCACCACGGTGAATCATTAAATAGTCAAGATTATCAATAACAACATCACTATAGTTATGGTTGCCGTCAAATTTGGTGGTTGTTTCTGGCAAATCAATGTCCGTACTTGGTTTAGTTTCTAATTTTGCTAAAAATTTTTTAATATGAAATTTGTTTGAACCGGGATAACTATATTCTTGTATTGTTATTTTTACATCTTTAATTTTTTTAGCAGTATAAAAATATTCAATATTTGTTTTTTGGAAATCTTTATCAAAAAATTCTCTTTCTTCTGGGGTGCTGTTTTCTTTTTTATAATTATAAATTTCTTTAATTTCTTTAAATACTGGTTCATTGGTAAAGACAGCAAACCCTCTAGTATTTTCTCCATAATTTTTTATTTCTAAAGGTAATTGCTCTTTTACTGAGTCAATATTAATATATAGTGGGTCACTACCTTTTTTATACAATGATTGTAAATAACTGTTATTTATTTCTGAAAATTTTAAGTCATATGTTTTATATTGAGTTTTTCTTTTATTTCTAACTAATTGCACTGCCGTTTTCTCGTTGTTAATGTTTGGTGGAATAGTAAAAATGTTATTAAAACTAATAGTTAGCATGGTAAATATTTTCATAAACATTTTTATCACTCCTTTTTAAAATATTTTATTTTTCATTATTCTTTTTTCTTTAATTTTTTTAATAAGTTACTCAATGCTACAGTTTATAACTACTGCTATTGTAATGCATATATCTAAATACCCTAGTATCATAAGTGAAATTAATGCTTCAAATTTTTCATATAATAGACTTCTTGCAAAATTAATTTAAAATATAATTGAATTGTTGTTTTTAATAAAAAGGTGGAATTTAAATGAAATTTAAAAAAAATAATCAAATAAGTGATAAAAATTTTTTAAGATTAACTGGTATTAAACATACTACTTTTAATAAAATGCTAGAAATTTTAAAAATAGAAGAATTAAAAAAGAGATTTCGTCGCGGAAGAACCAATAAATTATCATTAGAAAATCGTATTTTAATGACTTTAGAATATTGAAGAGAATATAGAACTTATTTTCATATTGCAAAAAGTTATGATATTAGTGAAAGTAGTTGTTATAGAAATATCAAATGAATTGAAGACACTTTAATAAAACACCCTAATTTTCAACAACTTACTGGTCAAAAATCACTATTAAAAGATTATTTCAAAGATAAGACTGTTATAATTGATGTAACTGAAAGCCAAATCCAACGCCCAAAAAAAGACAAAAACAGCACTACTCAGGAAAAAAGAAAAAACACACAATAAAAACACAAGTTATAATTGAAAAAGATAGTAAAAAAATTATTAGTTCTGATTTTTCTTATGGTAAAAACCATGACTTTAAAATTTTAAAAGATTCAAAAATTAAATTTTTACCAGAAACAACTGTTTTAGTGGATTTAGGTTATCAAGGCATACAAAAAATTAATCATAATGTTTTAATTCCTAAAAGAAAATCAAAGAAAAACCCTTTAAATAAAGAAGAAAAGCAAAATAATGAGCGAATTTCAAAAATGAGAATTGTTATTGAAAATGTTTTTGCTATACTTAAAAAATTTAAAATTATTAGTGAAAAATATCGAAATCGTAGAAAAAGATTTGCTTTAAGATTTAATTTAATAGCTTCAATTTATAATTTACAACTATTAGTTTAAATATATTTGATAATTTAAAATTTCAGTCTTTTTTTATTGTAAATAATAATTTTTATTATGTTTTAATGACAAAATATTTGTAAAAATAATCTAAAAATTATTTTAATAACACTTTTATATTTATTTTAAATTTAAAAATTATAATTATCATATTAATTTTGCAAGAAGTCTAATAATTTCAAATCATTAATTTCCAATTTTAAAAATGGAATGAAAAAGATAATAATCATAAAAATGTAAGGCAAAATTCTCCATCAATATTTTTTTAAAGAATTAATGAGTTTGTTTGATTTCATTTTTCAAGGCTCTTTTTGCTTTAATTTTCTGAATAATAAAGCGGATTAATTTTTCAAATTTAATTGCAAAATATATTGCTCCACCTCATCAAAAAACAAATATTCCTGCCAGCATAATACCACTATTAAATTTGCCAAAAAAATCAACCATTTCTTTATTCATAAAATTATTAAACTCATCACTTGTTCCGGTTATTCATTTAGTATCGGTTGCTGTTAATGTACAAATTAATAAGCTTATAAAGATAAAAATGATACTTAATACTATTTTTAACCACTGCTTTTTAAAAGAATTTTTAATTCTTAATTTTAATGGCATTTTTTCTTTCATTTTTTAACTCCTTTAATTTTCTACAAACAATTTGCTTAGGCAAAACATTATGACAAATATAAGCAGTTTCACTTGGTGGATTTTTGCAAACTATACCATTATAAGCAATAAATTTTATTCTTTTATCAAAAACTAATAACTCACACTGATCTATTTTTTCCCTAATTGGTTTTAAAGCAATACTTACTAATGGTATTAACATCGCAAACGGTTTACCTAAATTAAATAAATGTTCTATTACTTGCTTTCTTTTACTAAATGGAGGGTTAGAAATAATATAATCATATCTATCTACATCACTTTTAATGTAATTAAAGAAGTCAATTCCATCGTCAATATGACTATTCCAAACTTTATGCCCATTTTTTTCTAAAATACATACAAATTTACTATCAATTTTATCAAAAGGGCATAAAATAGCACTATCAGGTTTTAAAAATTCTAAAATTGGTTTAATAGCATATTCCTGTGTGTATCATTCATCATTAACATTAATTTTATTTAATAAATTAGAATTTAACATAATTAACTATTAATTCCTTTCTTTAATTATTTTTAATTTATCATTCTCTATTTTTAATTCTTGTTTTTTAGTTCATTTTTTCATTTTTTTACCTACTTTTAATCACAATAAATAAGGCAATAAGTACACAGGTAACGCCAAGAATGGTGTAAAAATTGGATATGTTTGCGAAAATGTTCGTGCCATTGGTTTAAACAGTTCTAAAATTGTTAAATTGCTAGTAATAAATTTTTGGAAATTGGCAAGACCTTCGCTAATGTAGTTCGTTAAAGTTTCAAAATGACTACCAGCTAATAATCCAAGAACAGTTATTAAGATAAAAATAATAATTAGTTTAAACATCGTTAGTTACCTTATTTTGTTTTTTTATTTCTTTGTTTTCAATTAATTTTATTTGAATTTATTGGTTGTATTTGTTTTTTAACTTTTCCTCACGCACTTAAACGACCACTATTTTTAACGGCATATCGGCGTTGCTTTTCTAAATTAACTTGTTGACTACCAAATCCAAGAATAATTGCCATAAGAAATTCTACAGCCAGCGTTAAGAATAAAGGAAATATTAGTTGAATATTCGTTCCTGGTACTTCAAGACTTCAAATTAAGTCAAAAACTTTATAAAGCATTTGGGCGAGAAAGTCGGCCATTTTTGCAAGATTTTCCATTTTTTATTGTTCCTTTCATAGAGTAAAATTTTTAAAAGGTGCTTGAACTCTTGTATATAAGATATTTGAGTTTTTATTTGGTTTTACACCAATGGCAATTTTTTTCTGAATTATAATTGTTATTGGAATTGCACTGATAATGAAACAAAAATATTAAATAAAACTTAATTTAATTAATATCTAAATAATAATTGTCGCTACTAAAACCGGGGTTAACCGTTATTTTTCTTTCATTTTTCTTAAAAATTTGCTAAATTTATCCATTTTTAAGTATTCTAAGTCTTCTAAATCAATTGCGGTGTCAGTATAGTATTTGTCTTCATAGTCGGGATTAACTTTTGAATTTAAGTAATCTCTTAAAAATGCTAGGTAAAAAGAATTGTAAGTGTTAAGTATCGGTAAAGGAATTTTTAGTTTAAAAAAATAAATATCAAGTTCAGGAATATCACGATATTTAATATGGCGACCTTTTTTGTTATTTTTAGCATCAATTAAGGTGTTTCGTCAGCGTTCATATTCTTCAATGCTCGTAAAGGTACCATAAATGACTTTTAAGTAAGGGCGAAAAATATTAACAGGTTTTTTGCGAATGCCCACAATCACATTATTAGCAATATCACGAACTTTAACTCAAATATGTTTATCTCTCTTTGACCGCTAGCCAGCACAATATGACCGAAATGGCGTGCCAAAGCGAAATATTCTTGAATACCGGTTTCTTCGTTTTTGGTATTATTTTTTTTCTCAATCAGTTCCTTCTAAAAATAAATTGGTTTTTTAATTTTGTCGAAAACTCTTGATAAAATAAAAAAAATCATCAACTTGATAATTTAAAAAATTATCTGGTAAAATCCAAATCGATGAAACATTTATTAAAGAAATCCATAAAGGAAATTTCAAATATAAAACTGATCCACGAAGAATTCACCTTGACCCATTCGCAACTAATACTAAATGTTGTATTCAAATGGCAATTGATAATAATAACAATATTTATGTTAAATCCACAAACACCAAACGTTTACAAAAACAATGAGTTATTGAAAATATGAACAAAGAATTAATTAACGAAAATTCAATTATTACTTCTGATATGCAAAAATTATATTTTTTAGTAGCAAAACAAACAAATTCTACTTTATGTGTAACTAAAACAACAATTAATCCTGAAGCTAGTTATCGTAACTTAAATAAAATCAGTAAATTACAATCTAGTCTTAAAGAAGCCTTAATTCATTATCATGGTTTAGGTTTTACTAATATTCAAAATTATTTAAATCTCTGAAAATGAAAATACCAACATAAGGGTTTAACTCCAAACCAACAAACAGCGGTATTATATTTTAATGTATAAAAAAGTTAAAGTAAAAATAGTAATTTTACATAAAAGCCTTTTAAAATTATCAAGTTGATGATTTTTTTTATTTTATCAAGAGTTTTCGACAAAATTAAAAAATTGGTTTCATCTCACAAAAGTAAGGTTTTGTCTGGCAATACCGGATAATCAAAGTCTAATAATCCCATATGTCCTAAACTTAATTTTTGGGTTTCTAGTAATGGAAAGGTTGAGGCGATGTGATATTTCTTCTTTTTTAGTAATTTTGATGCATATACTAGAAAAGCAGTTTTTCCAGTTCCTAATGAACCAATCACAATATTTAATGGTGAATTTTTTAAGAAATTAATAACTTTGTTAATTTGTGTTAAATTACCGATTTTAAAAAGAAAAATTAAAATACAACCTGCTAAAAATAAATAGCTTACAATGTTTTTAAAATAACCGTTGTAAATGTATCAAATTGCTCCGCAATGTCATAAAATTAAAAATGAGGTGCGATTCAATTCAATAAAATGGTTATTTTTTTCTATTATTCATTTGCAAAATTTCATCTTGCACCTCATTTTATTTTTTTGTTAGCGTACCGCTCCAAGTAATTTTTCAAACATTTTAAAGCAAATAAAGAATATTACCAAAATAAATGGAAAAATGAATATTCAGTAGTCAGCAAAGAAGTTACCGACTTGTGGCATATTAACAGCAATAATTTCTCACATTTTAGTAAACGCTGTTATAATCGCATTTCATAATTTAGTCATCGCGTCACTAGCTGTTATTTTTTCTACTGTTGCTGGTGCATCGGCCAAGAAAGTTCCAATCATATAATCACCCCCTTTCTTTTTTAAAACATTCATCATTTATATTCAAAGTTTTTCTTAAATTTGTTAAAACCACGATTAACCTTAACACGATTGTATTTTTTCCTAATTAATTTTGAATTTTTTTGGGAATGCATCACAATGTAACTTCGCGACATTACTTTTGTTTCTATCTAAATACCGATATGGTTTTTCAAAGTAACATCAAAATAAATCACACCATAATTGCTGTCAAGAATCAAAAAGCAATGTTTGCTATTAAAAGCCAAAGTGTTTCTTGGGTTAAATCAATTTCTTTGCCACCACTAATATGAGCCGGAATAGTTGTAATTTGAATAAATAAATCTCAGAAAGTTTGTTTAATTTGTTCTCAATTAAATTCTTTTAAATTTACTGTCATTTTTTATCTCCCAAAAATCATTTTTATTGGTAAATATATAATTGAAATTAACACGAAAAGAAAAGTAATGATAATAATTAATCCGGCAATAAACGCAACTTGTGCAGGCATTTTTTCTATAGGAACAAACAGTTTTAAAAATTCCATAATAATTTCTCAAAACATTATTTTTTATTCTCATTATTTTCTTTTGAATTAGGAGCTTTAACTCATTCTTCAAAGGGAGCAATAAATACTTTTTCGTCTTTTGTAAAATTACCAGTATCATTTTTAATGACATTTTTATATTTAATTCTAATTTTTATTTTGGCATAAATTTTATAAGCAAAATATGCCAATAGCATTATGCAAATGATAATAAATATTATTCCAATCGCAATATTCATTTTTAAACTCCTTTAAAATAGTTATAATTTATATCTTTTTTGTTGTTTTCTTTTTCGGCAATGAAAAAACCTAATAATTCTTGTCCCTTAATTAATTTGGTTTCTTTTTCTTTTTGATTAATCGAAATTACTTGATATTTACTATCTTTTATTATTCCAATGCAAATTGAATTTTCGTATTTTCCTTTATAAACAAATCGCTTTGAAAACCAAATACCGATTTGTTCATTAAATCACGGAATTTTTGGTGCTTTAATAAGCATTGCGTTTTGAGTTTCTTTTAAAAGATATTTTTTAGTATTTAAGAAAATGTTTTCAATGTTTTTCATAATAAATTACCTTTCTTATGAATAAACTAAGTTTTATATTAACTAAGTTAGTTAACTTAGTTTTTTAAACACTTATATATCGCAGATTTAAGTGTTTAACAAGCTTTGTTAATAAATTTTGTTTTTTTAATTAGATAAAGATTTTAATAATTTTAAACTTAGTATATCCCTATATAGAAATTTCTACACTTTAATGTCCGCATCCTACCCTTGGAACTAATTTAATAGCGTGTATATTTTTAGGAAATCCACCCATTCATTTTTTTATTGCAAAACGAAACAAATTGCTATAGCTAATAGGATGTTATCTATTAACTGGTAAACTTCTTTTGGTTATGGCGACCACCCACAATTTATTGTGCTTTAATACATACCAACATTATTAACTCACTTGTATTTAATTTTTAAAGAACAAATTTTTAACATCTTATAAAATAAAAAGACAATCATTGCTGACTGTCTTAATACTTATTCAAATCTTTTCCTACCTAACAAAACTTTATGCGTCCAGGAACAAAAATATTTATGTAAAAATTGCCGTGCAAGTTTTGATGCTTTTCATAATCATTTTATTTATTGAAGTCATTTAAATTATGAACAATGAAATTTATTGATTCAAATTTCATTGCTGGGGCAATCTAGTAAAATAATTTCTCGTTTTATTAAAACTACATTAAAAACTGCTTGATATAATCGTCAAAAATTAATGAAATCAAAACAATTAGAAAATACCCAATTAAAATTTAAAAAATTATCTGGTAAAATCCAAATCGATGAAACATTTATTAAAGAAATCCATAAAGGAAATTTCAAATATAAAACTAATCCACGAAGAATTCACCTTGACCCATTCGCAACTAATACTAAATGCTGTATTCAAATGGCAATTGATAATAATAACAATATTTATGTTAAATCCACAAACACCAAACGTTTACAAAAACAATGAGTTATTGAAAATATGAACAAAGAATTAATTAACGAAAATTCAATTATTACTTCTGATATGCAAAAATTATATTTTTTAGTAGCAAAACAAACAAATTCTACTTTATGTGTAACTAAAACAACAATTAATCCTGAAGCTAGTTATCGTAACTTAAATAAAATCAGTAAATTACAATCTAGTCTTAAAGAAGCCTTAATTCATTATCATGGTTTAGGTTTTACTAATATTCAAAATTATTTAAATCTCTGAAAATGAAAATACCAACATAAGGGTTTAACTCCAAACCAACAAACAGTGGTATTATATTTTAATGTATAAAAAAGTTAAAGTAAAAATAGTAATTTTACATAAAAGCCTTTTAAAATTATCAAGTTGATGATTTTTTTATTTTATCAAGAGTTTTCGACAAAATTAAAAAATTGTTTTGTATTAATATATATAAATTTGTGATATAAAGAAATTGTTATTAATTTAGTAGTAAAATTTGTTTTGCTATTAATTTTTTATATTTTAAGTGTTAATTAAGAAAATATTGTAATTGGGTGGAACTAATGAGATTAAAAATTAATTGAAAACAATATTGAGATTGAGAATTTAATAAAAAAGTTTTACGGATGATGTTACCTTTGATTTTGCAAAGTTTGATTGTTGCTTTTATTAATGTTTTAGATACAATTTTTATTTCAATTTTTAATCCTGAACAATTAACTGGTTTAGGTTTAACGAATGATATGTTTATTTTATTAATTTATAGTTTTTGAGCGATTTCGGGTGCAGGGGGTATTTATACAACACAATATTTAGGGAAAAAGAATTATGCTAAAGTTGCGGAAACCACAAGAATAAAATTAATATTAGCACTTATTTTGGCAGTAGTTTATTTTACTTTAATATCAACATTAAGAACATCATTAATTAATATTATTGTGAATTTAGATAATCATTTGCCGGAAGATAAGAAAAATTTGATTTCTCAATCTGCAAATGATTATTTGCAGATTATTAATTATACAACTTGGTTTTTAGGTATTTCGTTAATTTTTTATAATACAATGTATGAGTGTGGTGATGCTTGAACGCCGTTATATATTAACTTTTTGCCTTTAACAATTAATGCGATTTTAAATCCGATTTTTATTAAACTTTGTGGTTGAGGTGTTGTTGGTGCTGCGTGGTCAACATTTATTGCTCGGGTTTGTGAATTTATTGTTGTCATTGCTTTTATAGTTTGAAAGAAGCCAGTTTATTATCCGGGATGAAAAATTTGAAAAACAACATTAGATTTATGAAAAAAAATTATGAAAAACTTTGTGTTTATTTTTATGGCGAATGCCCTGTTTGCACTTTCATCGTTTGTACAAAAAATGATTATTTTAAAAGAAGGATTTTTAGATAATTCTTATCAAGCGGCAATTTTAACATTTAGCATTATTGGCGTGTTTTATTCATTTTTTAATGGTTATTATGTGACTGTTCCATATTTTGTTGGTCGGGAGTTAGGAGCTAATCATATTGCTAAAGCAAAAGTTAATTTTTATAAAATTTTAGGTTTTGGTTTAATTTTAAATGCGACAATTGCTTTATTAATTATATTTAGTTCGCCATTTATTCTTAATTTTTTTACGGGAAATCCAGCAGTTATTTATGTTGCTAAGTGGTACTTAGCTTTTCAAGGGATAGCGTTCTTTTTCTTGTCAACATCAATTATTTTCTTTAATATTTTAAGGATCGGTGGTAAAAATTTGTTATCAAGTTTAATTGATATTCTTTGTACTTGAGTTTTTATTGTTGGGTTAACTTGATTTGCATTTACAATTTTTAAATCCAATAATTATGAAGTGTTTTCTGAGAATTGAGTAATGGTGACAATAATTGTATTTTTAATTGTTTCTTTAGCTGAAATTATTCAATTTTCAATATTAATTATTACTGTGCGAAAAGTTAATTGAGCTAATAATTTAGTAAAACAATAAAATAAAGGGATGTTTAAAAATGATTAAGGATGTTATGAATGTTAAAATTAAGTTTGGTCAACAAATTAGACGATTACGAATAAATTTGCATTTGTCACAAGAAGAATTAGCATATGAATGTGATTTAAATAAAAATTATGTTTCTGATATTGAACGCGGTGAAAGAAACATTTCTTTACAAAGTATTGCTAAACTTGCTAAGGGTTTGCAAGTATCCTTATCGGAATTATTTGATTTTGACTATCAAATTTAAATACTACGATATTTTTAAATAGGGGGTGGAATTATTTCACAGTGATTATTTGGTTGAACAAAACCGGAATATTTATGGGTATTTTTTGTTATTTTTGCAAGTATTAATTTTTTTGCTTCTAGGCGGATGATTAAATATTTGTCAGCATTAAAAATGCGAACAAAAATGTCAACGGCGGTTGCGGGAGCATTTTTATTATCAATTATAACTTCATTGCCAGAACTTGTATCAGCGATAACAGCTGGTGCTTTGGGGAGTCCTGAAGTTAGTATGGGTGATGTTATGGGGGCAAATTTATTTTCAGGAGCGATGTTAGCGGTTGCTGATATTATTTTTATTGGTTATTTATTTTTAAAAAAAATAAATAACTCTAATCGCTTTGTTATTTATTTAATGATGGGGATTAATATAATTTTAGTATTAGCTTTAATGCCAATTAAAGCATTTGATTTTATGCGGTTAACAATTCCTTATATCAATGTTTCTTGACCATTTTTAGTTTTATTATTAGTTTATGGGGGATTTTTAATAATGATGTTTAAAGGATTTCATGATGAGGAAAAAGAACCTAAAACTAATAAAGATGTTGGTTTAAAAAAATTATCATTAAAGATGATTATAATTTTTTTCGTTATTTGGGTTATTGGCTTAGTTCTTTCTTCAATAATATTAGTTGCGGTTATTGATAACTTTGATAATGTTTATGGGATTAAAAAAGAATCGGCAGGAGCGATTTTTTTAGGAATGACAACGGCCTTACCTGAAGCAGTATCATTATTTTCTTTAGCAAAGATTGGTTATGGTAATGTTGCTATTGCTGGAATTGTTGGTAGCCATCTTTTTAATTCAATTATTTACTTTGTTGCGGATATTATTAATCATTCTGTCGGAAGTTTAGAATATTTAGCAAATGGTAATATGATGAATTTAATGCCATTATTTGTTATTGCGATTTTGCTATTGTTAACAATTATTATTTTTACTGTTAAAACAATTCCTCGTTGAAGTAGTAATAAAATTTTTACAGTAATAACTTCTGGAGTAATTATAATATTTTATGGTTTTAATATTATTTTTCAAATTTTACAAAGTCAATATCATTTTTTCTAATTTAAGTTGTAAAATAATTGTCTTTTAATTTTGTCGAAAACTCTTGATATTTATTGAATATACCTAATTTTAGGTATATTTTTAATATGATAGAGGTGGATAATAATTATGGAAAAAATAATTCAAGAACTAGTAAATACTTTAACAGATGATCAATTTTTAGAATTTTATGAAAAAGTCAAACAACAAGCAGAATTAATAAAAAAACAAAAACGTTTAAATGAAATTGATCAAAAATTTAGAGCGCAAGGTATTAAATGACCTAAATGTGAATCTTACCATTGCGTTAAAAATGGGACTGTACAATTAACTGTGTCTCTAAGTAATTAACTTAAATTCACTCTGTCCTCAAATTTTATCATTAAATGTGAAATTGCACTACCCCAATTTTGAATTGGCATCGTTCATTTCTTAACCATATTTTGAAATGCTAAATAAAATATTTTAAAAACTGATGCGTCATTAGGAAAAATCTTTTTATTCTTAATGACTTTTCTTAATTGACTATTAACAGATTCAATCGCATTAGTTGTGTAAATAATTCTTCTAAATTCCTGAGGATATTCAAGAAAAATTATTAAATTATTTCAGTTATTTTTTCATGATTTAGTAATTTGTGGATACTTTTTATTTCATTTTTCTGAAAAATGATCTAAAGCAATTAACGCTATTTCTTCATTAATTGCTGTATAAATTGATTTTAAATCATTAGCTACAAGTTTGCGATCTTTGTAAGGAACAAATTTTAAACTATTGCGAATTTGATGAACAATGCATAATTGATGCTGTGTTTTTGGGAAAACAGCTTCTATTGCATCAGACATCCCAGTTAAATTATCACTACAAGCAACAAGAATATCTTGTAACCCACGATTTTTCATTTCCGTAAGATTATTAAGTCAAAATTTGGCTCCCTCATTCTCACTAATTCACATTCCTAAAATATCTTTTAAACCATCTAAATTAATTCCTAAGGCAAGATAAACTGCTTTATTTATTATTCGTTTATCTTGCTTTACTTTAACAACAATACAATCAAAATAAACAATCGGATAAATCTTCTCTAAAGGTTTAGTTTGTCACATTTTAACTTCTTCAATAACATCATCAGTTATTTGACTAATTAAACTTTCTGAAATTTCTGCTCCGTGATAGAATTCTTGCAATTGTGCTTTGATATCAGAAATTGTCATTCCTCTTGCATATAAAGAAATTACTTTTTGATCAAAGTTATCAAATCTTCTTTGTCTTTTCGGAATAATTACTGGTTCAAAAGTACTATTTCGATCTCTTGGTACATCAATTGCGATTGAACCATTTTTAGTAATAATGGTTTTTTGTGTGTTGCCATTTCTTTTATTATGATTCTCATCAGTTTCAAGATAATCTTTAATTTCCGTATTTAACATTCGTTCAGTTAATTTTTTGGTAAATTCCTGAAAAATAGTATTGCCTTTAAATAAATCTTGTGGATTATCAATATTTTCTAAAAAATAATCAACAACTTTATCAATTGCGTCAGGTTCTTTTTTTATTTTTTTTGTCATTTTCTGTTCTCCTTCTTTTAAGTATAATTCAGAATGAATTATCGAGACACAGAATTTTGGACAGGCTCTTAAAAATGGACATAATTCAGAAGAAAAACAGGTCGCGTTTAGTTTTCTTAGGTATTGCTTTGAAGAAGTAAAACAATCAGCTAATTATATTATTTAATTACTAAACTAACCATACCTTTCTTGTTATTGTCATTTTTATTCGGTACCATTTTATCATATTATTGAATTTTTACACAACAAAAAATTTTTAATTTTGTCGAAAACTCTTGATATTTATTGAATATACTTAATTTTAGGTATATTTTAATATGATAGAGGTGGATAATAATTATGGAAAAAATAATTCAAGAACTAGTAAATACTTTAACAGATGATCAATTTTTAGAATTTTATGAAAAAGTCAAACAACAAGCAGAATTAATAAAAAAACAAAAACGTTTAAATGAAATTGATCAAAAATTTAGAGCGCAAGGTATTAAATGCCCTAAATGTGAATCTTACCATTGCGTTAAAAATGGACATAATTCAGAAGGAAAACAAAAATATTTATGTAAAAATTGCCGTGCAAGTTTTGACGCTTTTCGTAATCATTTTATTTATTGAAGTCATTTAAATTATGAACAATGAAATTTATTGATTCAAATTTCATTGCTGGGGCAATCTAGTAAAACAATTTCTCGTTTTATTAAAACTACATTAAAAACTGCTTGATATAATCGTCAAAAATTAATGAAATCAAAACAATTAGAAAATACCCAATTAAAATTTAAAAAATTATCTGGTAAAATCCAAATCGATGAAACATTTATTAAAGAAATCCATAAAGGAAATTTCAAATATAAAACTGATCCACGAAGAATTCACCTTGACCCATTCGCAACTAATACTAAATGCTGTATTCAAATGGCAATTGATAATAATAACAATATTTATGTTAAATCCACAAACACCAAACGTTTACAAAAACAATGAGTTATTGAAAATATGAACAAAGAATTAATTAACGAAAATTCAATTATTACTTCCGATATGCAAAAATTATATTTTTTAGTAGCAAAACAAACAAATTCTACTTTATGTGTAACTAAAACAACAATTAATCCTGAAGCTAGTTATCGTAACTTAAATAAAATCAGTAAATTACAATCTAGTCTTAAAGAAGCCTTAATTCATTATCATGGTTTAGGTTTTACTAATATTCAAAATTATTTAAATCTCTGAAAATGAAAATACCAACATAAGGGTTTAACTCCAAATCAACAAACAGCGGTATTATATTTTAATGTATAAAAAAAGTTAAAGTAAAAATAGTAATTTTACATAAAAGCCTTTTAAAATTATCAAGTTGATGATTTTTTTTATTTTATCAAGAGTTTTCGACAAAATTAAAACAAAAAATTATTAATTTTATTAAATTTTCACTAATTATATAAATTTATGTTTTCTATATTTATTCGTATATACAATAATACCTTTATTAATTCAACTATCATCATTTTTCTTATTATATTTATTTCATAATGAATTTTTATATATTTCTTTTCTGATTTCTATTTCTGAATTAATATTTTCATTAATGTAATATAATACATTTAATTTGTTTAAATTTGCCATTCTTAAATGTAATAGGTTATTTAAATTCTTATGATTATATATTTTTGCTCCATATCCTAATTGTTGTTTTATTAAATGCGATACATCACTTTCAATGCTACAACCGATATTTCATTCTAAATTTTGATTATGAATACCTTGCTTATTATTACTGAAATAATTACTCGCCTTTCTTAAATTTGTTTTAATATCTTTATTTAATTCATTTTTAGCAATATTACGAATGGTTTTGATTAATTCTTGATGATTTCCATCCTTATATAATTTAATTCAACTATTTAGTGTTACTTTGCGATTTTCAAAAATAATATTAAATGCAGTTTGTTTTAATTTTTTAATAGCATGATAACCATCTAAAATATATCTAACATTACCAAAACTATTGGCAATTTCTCTAATTCAAGTATCACCATCACCACAAACAATTATTTTGTCATAATTAATATTAACATAATGTTTTTGCAATTCTTTAATTAATAAATCACGATAATCCATGGTATTTATTCGTTTACCAACTTTTAACATTAGAAAATGACCTCGTTTATTTTCTAACTCTCTACGAGCATTTTTGTAATTTTTTTCTTTATGCCCGGTATGAAAAGTAACTAAACGAATTCTTTGGTCTTGTTTAACTTTATGATCTAATGTCGCTAAAAATGTTTCATCTAGTTGAATATATAAATCCTTATTTTTGACATCAATTCTAGTTTTAGTTTCTTTTTCTGCTAGTTGAAAATATTCAGCAATATCATATTTATTTAAAATATTTGAAATACTACCTTTTGAAATATAACAATGATTTAGAGCATCTAAAACATCACGATAGCGTTTGCCATCACCTAAAAGATTTAAAACTTTAAATTGGACATCAAAATAAATGCGTTGTTTGGGCAATAAACCAATTTCTTTATCTAACAAACACACATATTCAAATTTACCTGATTTTTGATTTCAATATTTATATCGGCGTCGTTTAAAAGTAACATCACCAAAAATTGTAATAATTGTTCTTCATGCAAAATGAACTACTTTATAACCTTGTTTTAACCGATAATGATATTTATATAAGTATTCATCTAATTTTTCATATTCGTTGGCTAATTGTTCACATTTATTGGTGTACATATTTTTATGGGTTGTAAATAGACTTAATCAATGCTTGTTTTCTATAGTTTTTAAATTATTTTTAATTTCTAACATAAAAAATCGCCTTTCTTGGTAGTAATTTTAACAAAGTTAAATTCCGTTAGTTTATTTTTCTATTTTAAAGATAAATTCTTTTCTAGAATTATTATTCAATATTTTGAAAAAATAATAAAAATTCTTATTTAATAAGTTATAATCAACTTGTATTAATTAGACTGTACAAATTTTAGAAAGGATGTTGATTGTTCGGTAAATTTTATTAATTAGTAAAATTAACGAAAAGGATTTGATTAATATGAAAAAATTACTTAGTTTATTAAGTGCAATAACAATAGCCAGTAGTGGAATTGCGGGAATCGTTGCCAATAGCCCTTATGAAAAACAAGAACTTGAGAATAATAAAAAAATAAGTAAATTTAAAAGAAATATTAATAATTTAAATTTAATAAATTCTTATTTTATTAATAAAGATAATTTTAATGTTAGACAAATTAATGAAATAACAAGATCAGTTAATCATATTGCTATTTTTTCAAATACTGTTGGTACAACAATAGCTAATAGTCTTTATTTTGCAACAAATGATGGCCTTTATTTTATGGGAGCAGATTGAAGAGTTCAAAAAATAAATGATATAAATGAAGCAGTTATTTTTGTTACAATTGCACCAATAAGCGGTAATGCATTTGCAATAACTAAAACAGGAAAATCTTATTTTATTAGTAATACACCTGGTAATTATGGTGCTAGAAAAATTATTGAAATATCAGGATTTATTAATTCTATATCTGTTTATCAAAATGATATTTCTGATAGTGTAAAAGCTAATAGTCTTTATTTCGCGACAGATGATGGCCTTTATTTTATGCATGATGATAATTCATGAAAACCACATAAAATAAATGGTATAAATGAAGCAGTTAGTTCTATTATAATTGAACAAAAAAGTGGTAATGCATTTGCAATAACTAAAACAGGAAAATCTTATTTTATTAATAAAGATAATTTTAATGTTAGACAAATTAATGAAATAACAAGATCAGTTAATCATATTGCTATTTTTTCAAATACTGTTGGTACAACCATAGCTAATAGTCTTTATTTTGCAACAAATGATGGCCTTTATTTTATGGGAGCAGATTGAAGAGTCCAAAAAATAAATGGTATAAATGAAGCAGTTATTTTTGTTACAATTGCACCAATAAGCGGTAATGCATTTGCAATAACTAAAACAGGAAAATCTTATTTTATTAGTAATACACCTGGTGATTATGGTGCTAGAAAAATTATTGAAATATCAGGATTTATTAATTCTATATCTGTTCATCAAAATGATATTTCTGATAGTGTAAAAGCTAATAGTCTTTATTTCGCGACAGATGATGGCCTTTATTTTATGCATGATGATAATTCATGAAAACCACATAAAATAAATGGTATAAATGAAGCAGTTAGTTCTATTATAATTGAACAAAAAAGTGGTAATGCATTTGCAATAACTAAAACTAAAATGCTTTTAAATATTATTATTCAAATAAATAATTTAAGATTTAATAACATTATTAATGATGAAATTATTTTAAATGAATTAAATTATTTAAATCCTGATTTAGATATATCACAATTAGAAATTATTAATAAAACAGCATCAGATACATCAGCTACAGTTAAAGCAAAAGACAATGGTAAATATTTTGGTGAAGTTACTGTTAATTATAAAATTAAAAATAAAGATGATGTTGATGCTATTAATTTAAATGAATTAATTAAAAGAGCAGTATTTTTTAAGTTTCGTGATGAAAACCCTAATTTAAAATTTAAAGAAATAAGTTATATTGATACTAATAATTTAAATTTTTCAGATATTGAAATAACAAAAAAAGAAAATTCATTTTTATGATCTAATGTTCCTGAAAATGTATGTTCTGATAGAGAAATTATCAATAAAACTCCAAATACAAGATCATTTAATGTACCTGCTTGTGAATATAATTCAAAATCAAAATTAGTATTTCAAATTACAACAGGATTAACTAAAACAAAACAAGAAAATAAATTAAATGGTTGAAACATAAATTCTGATGATGAAATGAAATTAACAGATTTTACAAATATAAATAATAAAAATTCTGAAATCATTAATGAATTATCAAATAATTTTGATTTATCAAACACAAATAAACAAGAACAAGAAATGATTTTAAGTATTTTTAAGGAACCCGCTAATAAATTTGAACTTAATCCCAATGAAAAATTAAAAATTACTTATCCAGTAAGAATAATTACATCTAAAGTTATATTAAATTTAAAACAAAAAATTACAGGAAATATTACTGCCAAAATAATTGATGATAACAATAAAGAACAAATAGTTACATTATCAATTACAGAAGTAATGCAAATTTTACAAAAATATAGTTTATTACCCAATGAAATTACTATAGATAAAAACAATGATAAAATAACATTTAACGGTGAAGCATTTTTTTCATCAGAAAGAGAAGGGCCGGTAAGAACAAATACAGTTACTACTATAGTATAAGGTTTTATAAAAACGATATTAGCTATTTAGAACAATAACTTTAATTAAAACAGGGACTGTACAATTAACTGTGTCTCTAAGTAATTAACTTAAATTCACTCTGTCTTCAAATTTTATCATTAAATGTGAAATTGCACTACCCCAATTTTGAATTGGCATCGTTCATTTCTTAACCATATTTTGAAATGCTAAATAAAATATTTTAAAAACTGATGCGTCATTAGGAAAAATCTTTTTATTCTTAATGACTTTTCTTAATTGACTATTAACAGATTCAATCGCATTAGTTGTGTAAATAATTCTTCTAAATTCCTGAGGATATTCAAGAAAAATTATTAAATTATTTCAGTTATTTTTTCATGATTTAGTAATTTGTGGATACTTTTTATTTCATTTTTCTGAAAAATGATCTAAAGCAATTAACGCTATTTCTTCATTAATTGCTGTATAAATTGATTTTAAATCATTAGCTACAAAAGTTTGCGATCTTTGTAAGGAACAAATTTTAAACTATTGCGAATTTGATGAACAATGCATAATTGATGCTGTGTTTTTGGGAAAACAGCTTCTATTGCATCAGACATCCCAGTTAAATTATCACTACAAGCAACAAGAATATCTTGTAAGCCACGATTTTTCATTTCCGTAAGATTATTAAGTCAAAATTTGGCTCCCTCATTCTCACTAATTCACATTCCTAAAATATCTTTTAAACCATCTAAATTAATTCCTAAGGCAAGATAAACTGCTTTATTTATTATTCGTTTATCTTGCTTTACTTTAACAACAATACAATCAAAATAAACAATCGGATAAATCTTCTCTAAAGGTTTAGTTTGTCACATTTTAACTTCTTCAATAACATCATCAGTTATTTGACTAATTAAACTTTCTGAAATTTCTGCTCCGTGATAGAATTCTTGCAATTGTGCTTTGATATCAGAAATTGTCATTCCTCTTGCATATAAAGAAATTACTTTTTGATCAAAGTTATCAAATCTTCTTTGTCTTTTCGGAATAATTACTGGTTCAAAAGTACTATTTCGATCTCTTGGTACATCAATTGCGATTGAATCATTTTTAGTAATAATGGTTTTTTGTGTGTTGCCATTTCTTTTATTATGATTCTCATCAGTTTCAAGATAATCTTTAATTTCCGTATTTAACATTCGTTCAGTTAATTTTTTGGTAAATTCCTGAAAAATAGTATTGCCTTTAAATAAATCTTGTGGATTATCAATATTTTCTAAAAAATAATCAACAACTTTATCAATTGCGTCAGGTTCTTTTTTTATTTTTTTTTTTTTTGTCATTTTCTGTTCTCCTTCGTTTAAGTATAATTCAGAATGAATTATCGAGACACAGAATTTTGGACAGGCTCAATTTTTTCTTAGTTTCTCAATTAGCAACTGATTTTCGATATTTTTTACGAAAACCAACTTTTGGTCGTTCAATATGAATACCTAAAATACCACCAATTACAAGATTTATCACAAGCATAATTAGTGGAAAAATAATAATGCGAATATCTGTTCCGGGAATGGTTAAAGTTCAAATTAAATCAAAAACTTTATAAAACATATCGCCAATCAAACTAGCCATTTTTTCTAAGTTTTCCATTTTTAAACTCCTTTACTTGTTTTTCTTATTTAGATTATTTTTTAACTTAGTAAGTATCTTACTGAATTTTTCCATTTTTAAATATTCTAATGCTTCAATATCCATTACATTATCATTTCAAAATTTATGTTGATAATTATCATTCAAAGCACGATTACTTAATTCACGCAAGAATGATAAATATTTATTATCGTAAAGGTTTAAAATTGACATCGGAATTTTCAATTTAAAGAAATAAATGTCTAATTCTGGAATACTACGATATTTGATTTTGCGACCTTTTTTATCATTTTTTGCATTAATTAGAGTTAATCGTCATTGCTCATATTCGCTTACCGATTTAAAAGTACCATAAATAACTTGTAAATAAGGACGAAAGATACTAACCGGTTTTTTTCTAATTCCAACAATTATTGAATTCGCAATATCACGAACTTTAACTCATATATGTTCAGCTCGTTGACCGCTTGCTAATACGATATGGGTAAATTGCCGTGCTGAAGCAAAATATTCTTGTAAACCTTGAGTTACCCTATCATTTTCTTTATAGTCAGTACCTTCTAAAAATAAGTTGGTTTCATCTCATAACAGTAAATGCTTTTCTTCTAATATCGGATAATTATAATCTAAAAGCGACATGTGCCCTAACGAAAGCATTTGTTTATTGGTAATTGGAAGGGTAGAAATCGTTTTTCAACCGCTTAATAAGTAAGAAGCCAAAACCATTAAAGCAGTTTTTCCAGTTCCTAAGGCACCAATTACTAAATTTAAGGGTGAATTTAATAAGAAATTAATAAAACTTCGATGAGCAAAGAAGTGAGAAATTTTAGTATATAGAATATACAAAGCAATTTTTTAATTTTGTCGAAAACTCTTGATATTTATTGAATAGACTTCTTGCAAAATTAATTTAAAATATAATTGAATTGTTGTTTTTAATAAAAAGGTGGAATTTAAATGAAATTTAAAAAAAATAATCAAATAAGTGATAAAAATTTTTTAAGATTAACTGGTATTAAACATACTACTTTTAATAAAATGCTAGAAATTTTAAAAATAGAAGAATTAAAAAAGAGATTTCGTCGCGGAAGAACCAATAAATTATCATTAGAAAATCGTATTTTAATGACTTTAGAATATTGAAGAGAATATAGAACTTATTTTCATATTGCAAAAAGTTATGATATTAGTGAAAGTAGTTGTTATAGAAATATCAAATGAATTGAAGACACTTTAATAAAACACCCTAATTTTCAACAACTTACTGGTCAAAAATCACTATTAAAAGATTATTTCAAAGATAAGACTGTTATAATTGATGTAACTGAAAGCCAAATCTAACGCCCAAAAAAAGACAAAAACAGCACTACTCAGGAAAAAAGAAAAAACACACAATAAAAACACAAGTTATAATTGAAAAAGATAGTAAAAAAATTATTAGTTCTGATTTTTCTTATGGTAAAAACCATGACTTTAAAATTTTAAAAGATTCAAAAATTAAATTTTTACCAGAAACAACTGTTTTAGTGGATTTAGGTTATCAAGGCATACAAAAAATTAATCATAATGTTTTAATTCCTAAAAGAAAATCAAAGAAAAACCCTTTAAATAAAGAAGAAAAGCAAAATAATGAGCGAATTTCAAAAATGAGAATTGTTATTGAAAATGTTTTTGCTATACTTAAAAAATTTAAAATTATTAGTGAAAAATATCGAAATCGTAGAAAAAGATTTGCTTTAAGATTTAATTTAATAGCTTCAATTTATAATTTACAACTATTAGTTTAAATATATTTGATAATTTAAAATTTCAGTCTTTTTTTATTGTAAATAATAATTTTTATTATGTTTTAATGACAAAATATTTGTAAAAATAATCTAAAAATTATTTTAATAACACTTTTATATTTATTTTAAATTTAAAAATTATAATTATCATATTAATTTTGCAAGAAGTCTATTAAAATACGATTTTCTAATGATAATTTATTGGTTCTTCCGCGACGAAATCTCTTTTTTAATTCTTCTATTTTTAAAATTTCTAGCATTTTATTAAAAGTAGTATGTTTAATACCAGTTAATCTTAAAAAATTTTTATCACTTATTTGATTATTTTTTTTAAATTTCATTTAAATTCCACCTTTTTATTAAAAACAACAATTCAATTATATTTTAAATTAATTTTGCAAGAAGTCTAATATATAAATTCTCGATGATAATTTTTTTCTAATTTTATAGATAAGTATTGATAAAATAAAAAAAGTCATCAACCTGACTTCTAAAAATTAATTTTATTAAATTTTAGAATTAGTGGTTATAAATTAAAATACAACAAGTTTGATTGTTGATAAGGATTTAAACCAACAAACAGCGGTATTATATTTTAATGTATAAAAAAGTTATTTTAATTTTGTCGAAAACTCTTGATATTTATTGAATATACTTAATTTTAGGTATATTTTTAATATGATAGAGGTGGATAGTAATTATGGAAAAAATAATTCAAGAACTAGTAAATACTTTAACAGATGATCAATTTTTAGAATTTTATGAAAAAGTCAAACAACAAGCAGAATTAATAAAAAAACAAAAACGTTTAAATGAAATTGATCAAAAATTTAGAGCGCAAGGTATTAAATGCCCTAAATGTGAATCTTACCATTGCGTTAAAAATGGACATAATCCAGAAGGAAAACAAAAATATTTATGTAAAAATTGCCGTGCAAGTTTTGACGCTTTTCGTAATCATTTTATTTATTGAAGTCATTTAAATTATGAACAATGAAATTTATTGATTCAAATTTCATTGCTGGGGCAATCTAGTAAAACAATTTCTCGTTTTATTAAAACTACATTAAAAACTGCTTGATATAATCGTCAAAAATTAATGAAATCAAAACAATTAGAAAATACCCAATTAAAATTTAAAAAATTATCTGGTAAAATCCAAATCGATGAAACATTTATTAAAGAAATCCATAAAGGAAATTTCAAATATAAAACTGATCCACGAAGAATTCACCTTGACCCATTCGCAACTAATACTAAATGCTGTATTCAAATGGCAATTGATAATAATAACAATATTTATGTTAAATCCACAAACACCAAACGTTTACAAAAACAATGAGTTATTGAAAATATGAACAAAGAATTAATTAACGAAAATTCAATTATTACTTCTGATATGCAAAAATTATATTTTTTAGTAGCAAAACAAACAAATTCTACTTTATGTGTAACTAAAACAACAATTAATCCTGAAGCTAGTTATCGTAACTTAAATAAAATCAGTAAATTACAATCTAGTCTTAAAGAAGCCTTAATTCATTATCATGGTTTAGGTTTTACTAATATTCAAAATTATTTAAATCTCTGAAAATGAAAATACCAACATAAGGGTTTAACTCCAAACCAACAAACAGCGGTATTAGACTTCTTGCAAAATTAATATGATAATTATAATTTTTAAATTTAAAATAAATATAAAAGTGTTATTAAAATAATTTTTAGATTATTTTTACAAATATTTTGTCATTAAAACATAATAAAAATTATTATTTACAATAAAAAAAGACTGAAATTTTAAATTATCAAATATATTTTTTAATTTTGTCGAAAACTCTTGATAAAATAAAAAAAATCATCAACTTGATAATTTTAAAAGGCTTTTATGTAAAATTACTATTTTTACTTTAACTTTTTTTATACATTAAAATATAATACCGCTGTTTGTTGATTTGGAGTTAAACCCTTATGTTGGTATTTTCATTTTCAGAGATTTAAATAATTTTGAATATTAGTAAAACCTAAACCATGATAATGAATTAAGGCTTCTTTAAGACTAGATTGTAATTTACTGATTTTATTTAAGTTACGATAACTAGCTTCAGGATTAATTGTTGTTTTAGTTACACATAAAGTAGAATTTGTTTGTTTTGCTACTAAAAAATATAATTTTTGCATATCGGAAGTAATAATTGAATTTTCGTTAATTAATTCATTGTTCATAATTTAAATGACTTCAATAAATAAAATGATTACGAAAAGCGTCAAAACTTGCACGGCAATTTTTACATAAATATTTTTGTTTTCCTTCTGAATTATGTCCATTTTTAACGCAATGGTAAGATTCACATTTAGGGCATTTAATACCTTGCGCTCTAAATTTTTGATCAATTTCATTTAAACGTTTTTGTTTTTTTATTAATTCTGCTTGTTGTTTGACTTTTTCATAAAATTCTAAAAATTGATCATCTGTTAAAATATTTACTAGTTCTTGAATTATTTTTTCCATAATTATTATCCACCTCTATCATATTAAAATATACCTAAAATTAAGTATATTCAATAAATATCAAGAGTTTTCGACAAAATTAAAAAATATATTTAAACTAATAGTTGTAAATTATAAATTGAAGCTATTAAATTAAATCTTAAAGCAAATCTTTTTCTACGATTTCGATATTTTTCACTAATAATTTTAAATTTTTTAAGTATAGCAAAAACATTTTCAATAACAATTCTCATTTTTGAAATTCGCTCATTATTTTGCTTTTCTTCTTTATTTAAAGGGTTTTTCTTTGATTTTCTTTTAGGAATTAAAACATTATGATTAATTTTTTGTATGCCTTGATAACCTAAATCCACTAAAACAGTTGTTTCTGGTAAAAATTTAATTTTTGAATCTTTTAAAATTTTAAAGTCATGGTTTTTACCATAAGAAAAATCAGAACTAATAATTTTTTTACTATCTTTTTCAATTATAACTTGTGTTTTTATTGTGTGTTTTTTCTTTTTTCCTGAGTAGTGCTGTTTTTGTCTTTTTTTGGGCGTTGGATTTGGCTTTCAGTTACATCAATTATAACAGTCTTATCTTTGAAATAATCTTTTAATAGTGATTTTTGACCAGTAAGTTGTTGAAAATTAGGGTGTTTTATTAAAGTGTCTTCAATTCATTTGATATTTCTATAACAACTACTTTCACTAATATCATAACTTTTTGCAATATGAAAATAAGTTCTATATTCTCTTCAATATTCTAAAGTCATTAAAATACGATTTTCTAATGATAATTTATTGGTTCTTCCGCGACGAAATCTCTTTTTTAATTCTTCTATTTTTAAAATTTCTAGCATTTTATTAAAAGTAGTATGTTTAATACCAGTTAATCTTAAAAAATTTTTATCACTTATTTGATTATTTTTTTTAAATTTCATTTAAATTCCACCTTTTTATTAAAAACAACAATTCAATTATATTTTAAATTAATTTTGCAAGAAGTCTATTATATTTTAATGTATAAAAAAGTTAAAGTAAAAATAGTAATTTTACATAAAAGCCTTTTAAAATTATCAAGTTGATGATTTTTTTTATTTTATCAAGAGTTTTCGACAAAATTAAAAAAATAACTAACAGTAGTACGATGATTTTCACTAATTAATTAGGGATTATTAATCTAATATCACTCCTTTCAAAATTTAATTAACAAAATAACGAATTAATTCCTTTTTAAAAATAAAAAATCACTCTTTATTTAAAGAGAGAAGATAAAATTCATTTTTCTTTAATCGATTTTAAAGATTGATAACTTAAAACTCCGGGCTCGACTAGATATTCATAATAAAATGGAATTAGAACATATAAATCATCTTGATTAATCTCTCATTGTTCAAATTCTGGTTCATGATTTAATTCATTATAGTGCTTGTAAAAGTGAAATTGGCAATATTTGTTGTTCGTTTTTAAAACAACCACGACAAACAAAGCCACCAGCTGATCAATTTATTGTTTTTAATATTCTTATTACTTTTACAAATGCTACAATGGTTTAGTTGCAATTGTAATCCTAAAAGTTTTAACACTTTAAAAGTTAAAAAACAGAAAAGTTTTTTAACTTCATTTTTATCATTATTAATAGTTTGTAAAATAACTAATAATTCATTAAAAATAATATTTAGTATCCTCATCAGTAAGTTCACTATAAAGTTTAACTAAATAATTACTGACCATTAAGCGTTCATAGTTACTATGAATATTAGGGAATGTTTCAAGAATAACTCCGGTTTTTAATCGATGCATTTTATTTTTACTATAAGCAAAAAATAATTCAAATTCACAATAATTAAATAATTGTAAAAATGCTTGATTTTTAGAAGTAATTTTTTGCACCCCCGGACAATAAATAGCAATAATGCCATTAATAGTATAAATATTAACAACGGCATCAACCAATTTATAATCTTGTTTATTAACAATTATTCCCGAAATTTTTGTTGTCAATGCACTTTATTTTCTTTATTTTTTACCATAACCTAATTTTGCTAATATGTTAGGACTATCTCTTCATTTTTTTATTACTTTAACGAATAATTCTAAATAAAATTGGGTCGCAAAAATTTCTTCTAATTCAATTCTTGCTTGCGACCCAATATTTTTAATCATTTTTCCACCATTGCCAATTAAAATTCCTTTTTGTGAATCTCTTTCAACAATAATAGTAGCGATTACACGAATAATTTTTTTTGTTCTTTCCTTTTTAAATTCCTCAATTAAAATCGCAACACCGTGTGGTACTTCTTGATGAGTTAATAAGAGAATTTTCTCACGAATAATTTCTTTAACAAAAAAATCTTCTTGTTGATCTTGAAACATATTTTTAGGAAAATACTGCGGTCCAAGCGGTAATGTCATCATCAGCTTATTTAATAAAAAACTAATATTAATATTTTTTAAACAACTAATACCAATAATTTCTTGAACATTAAATCGTTCATTTCATAATTTAATTTTTTGCTCTAATTGCTTAGAAGTAATTAAATCAATTTTTGTCAATCCTAAAAAAATTGGTACTTCTCGCTCCTGCAAAGACTTATATATATATTGATGTGTTAATGAAATTTCTTCATAACTATTAACTAATCATAAAATACCTTCAACACCGTTAGTACTTTGCATTGCCACCCGATTTAAACTTTTTCCTAATTCATTAGTAGATTTATGAATTCCTGGACTATCAATAAAAATTATTTGATAATCATCGGTAGTCAAAATTCCTTGAATTCGATTTCTTGTTGTTTGCGGTTTATTACTAACAATAGCAATTTTTTTTAACATTAAAGTATTTAATAAAGTAGATTTACCAACATTTGGTTCACCAACAATGGCAATAAAACCAAAACGAAAATTATTATTCATATCATTTTCACCATTTAATGGCAACGCCAATAAATATTAAGGGTAAGGCACTAGAAACTAAAATATTAATAATAAAATTTGTGTTGGATAACATATTATTGTTAGCAATATTATTCATTAATAAATTACTTGGATATTTAAAAATTGATAAATAACTAAAAATCTTAAAAATTAAATTCTTATCAAAATTTAAATTTGATAAAAATACGCCACTAAAAAGCATCATTGGTAAAAATAAAGCATTAGAAATTAACATATGTTGTTTTTGAGTTTTTAAAAATGTTGCTAATAAAACTCCAAAACTAATACTAATTATAATAGAAAATATTAAATAACCAATAACTGGTAAGTTAATAAAACTTAAAAGTTCACTAATATTAAATTGACGCCCAAAAATAATGATAGTTCAAAATAATGTTATTAAAATTGTAAACAAACTTAAAATACAACCAAATAAAATAACAGTTAAGAAAAAAGTTCTGGGTTTCATATTAATTGATCCAAAATGCTTAATAATTATTGAATTACGAAATTCAACAATTGTTCCTGAAATAATTTGAAACCCAATAATCATTACTTGAATCATTAATGCCCCCGCAATCATATTTTTTATTTTGCTTAATAAAAATTCATCATCAATATTAGGTAATTCACTGGAAAAAACAATAAAATCAATTATTAATATCATTAAGGGAAAAAAAATTAAATAACTAACAGCCATATATCCACGAGAGTAATAACGAATTAAAAGTTTAAAAAAACTTTTAAATAATCTTTTTTCTGTCATCAAGTTATTGAACATTATTTTTTTCCTTTCATTATTGATAATTAAAGAAGGATTATTATTTTTATCTTGTTCTTTATAAAATTTAAATTTTACTTTTGTATATTCAGCAACGGTACCATATTGTTCAATAACTTCTTTAACAGTAATTTGTTCTTTAATTAAACCATTATGTAAAAAAATGATTTTTTCACAAAACTTTTCTACTTCACTCATAAATATGGGTTACTAAAATCATCGTTACATTTTTCTTAACAACATTTTCTTCTAAAAATTCAAAAATATCTTCACGAACTTTAATATCTAAACCTGTTGATACTTCATCTAAAATAATTAATTGCGGTTTATGAATAACTACTAATAAAATATTTAATCTTTGTTGTTGACCTCCAGATAAAGAATTAATTTGTTTTTTCTTAATACCATCTAGTTGATATGTTTTTAACAAATTTTCTAAATCATCATGATGATATTTAATATCAAAAGTTTCTAAGTAATACTGAATCATATCTAAAATAGTAATACCCATCGGATATTTAGAATCTTGAAACTGAATCCCAATAACTAATTCTGACTTTTTTCAAACTACTCCTGCTGTTGGCTTTCTTATTCCCGCAATAATTTCTGAAATGGTTGATTTGCCACTACCATTAGCACCAATCAAACCAATTCTTCGCTCGCCACCACAATAAATTTGTAAATTAATATCTTGTAAAGCTCATTTTTGACGATATTTTTTACTTAAATTTTTTATGTCAACTAATAATAAATTACTATTTGTTTCCTTCATAAAATTATGCTCCATTACTATAACTTATTTTAAATATATTTCTTTATCCTAATGTTATTTAGTTAATTGATTTAAAACGATTCGGCAATAGTTGTTCATTTTTATATACACCAACTATTTCTGTTTCATTATAAATATAAACTTGACAATTTGCCGTTAATAATTCACTCATTACTTGCCGACAAACTACCACAAGGAGTTATTCCTGTTTTTGTATAAAGATGAATGGCAATTAAATCTTCTTTTGTAAAACCGTGCGTATAAGCTTGCATCAAAGCTACTCTTTCAGCACAAATAGTTTCACCATAAGCGATATTTTCAACATTAACTCCTTAAATTATTATATCATCCTTTATTTGTAATATTGCTGCTACTTGAAACTTTGAATATGGACTATAAGAATTATTACTTAACTCTTTTAATATTTTTAAATAATCTTTTTCCATAATTTCTCCTCTATTTATTTCTAGTAATTTTTAACTTTGTTAATACTTCATCTTGTAAAGCAAACATGATATCTTTTTCTGATTTAGTTTGATGATCATATCCCAATAAATGTAACAAACCGTGTAAAAATAAAAATGATAACTCGCGCAATAAACTATGTTCATATTTATCGGCTTGTTCTTGTGCTAATTCAAAGCAAATAAAAATATCACCTAAAATTCGCATATTAATCATCGCATAAAGTTTTTGACTATCTTCTTCAACGGGAAAAGATAGCACATCAGCAACATAATTTTTTCGCCGATAAGTTTGATTTAATTTCAAACTCATTTCTTTACTAATAATGTTTAACGATAATTCTAAAGCATCATCAATATTTAACATATCGGTTATTGTATTTAAAATTTTATGCCACGAGTCAGTATAAAATGTGACATCAAATTCAGTATTATTAATGATATCAAAATTATTTTTCATATCTTACCTCACTAATTAAATTATATCAAATTAATTCAGTTTTAAAATATTGTAATAACTTTTACTATTATAACAAATGTTTTATTAATAAGCATTTACTATTTCTTAAATTAACAAGAAATCATAGGAATAAACAAAAATACTAAGAATTTTAAAATTCTTAGTATTTTCTAAATTAATTAACTAAATTAACTTTTAATAATTTTTGGTAATTCTAACATAAAATATTGATTTAATATTTCTCATCCGTAAGTTCGTAAATGCTGCGGCGTTAACATTCAATAGGCAAAAGCTTCACCAAATCACTCTTCAATTCAAGTAGATTCTAACGGATGAAAAATATGATAATTACTAGGAACTAAAATTCACGAAAATAACATTTGCGATAAATAATTATTAAAACTTATTTTTTTATTTAATCATTCTCAAAGATGAAATGCTCCGCTTTGGTTATTTTTTTTTTAAAATATGTATAATAAGAAACTAAGGTGCCCATATTCATGAGCAAAAACATTATGAGCAGCACTAGTAGGGTTCACAATATAATCTTTAAATTCTTGCCCATTATAAGTAATTATATTTCAATCACCTTGATATCACTTTCAAGCATCTTCTTTATTAATACCATCACCAAAAAGTAATAAATTTATCATTTGATTATCATCGTCTTTATTAACAATACCATTCAAACCATTCAATTCTTGAATATAAGTTCATTAGACTTGGTACATAACTATAACTAGCTTAATTCAAAATTATATATTCCTGAAATTAAGTTAAATCGTAATCCAAATCTTCTAATCTTATTGCGATAACGATAAACTAGTATTTTAAATCTTTTTAATCTAGCAAAAACATGTTCAATGACAATTCTAACTTTACTTAAAAAGCTATTATATTCCTTTTTATCTGGATTTAAAGGATTATTTTTACTCTTTTTAATTGGCAATAATGTATTTTTATGAACATTTTGCAAACCTTGATATCCTGAATCGGCAATTAATTCTAATTTTGGATTTATAAGTGTATTTGATTTTAAAAATAACTTATAATCATGAGTACTGCCATAACAAAAATCTACTGAAATAATTTTATTGTTAAATAAATCAATAATTATTTGCGATTTTAATGAATGTTGCCTTTTCTTACCAAAAAATAATAATTTTAGTTTTTTTTAATTCTTTCAATTGGAATTTCTGTAGCATCAATTGCTAATAAATTATTAGTAGTACCCTTATTTTCTAATAATATCTTTTTGCCAGGTATATGAAAGTGACTATTTTTTATTAGAGTATTTTCAACTCAAAAGATATTACGAATACAACTAACATGACTAATATTATATTTTTTTGCAATAATACGATATGTACTATATTCTTTTCAGTATTCTAAAGTCATAAGTAATCTTTGCTCTATTGATAATTTATTTGGTCTACCACCAATTTGTTTTTGTTTAGCTTCACCTTCTTTTAAAATTTCTACCATTTTCATGAAAGTTTTATATTTTATGCCTATTAAACTATAAAATTCGTTTTCGTCTTTGTATTTATCTAACATTTGTACTTCACCTAGGAAATAATATTATCAAAATAGTAGATAAAATTAAAGGTTATGTACCAAGTCTAATGATTCATCGTGGTGATTTTGATAAATTTAATTACTCTTATCTCTATTGAACGCCAATATTTAATTTCATTAACACCTTAGAAAAAGATTATTACAAAGAATTTATCATTAAAAACCATGGTTTTAAAGATGAAAGCTATTTTCATCATAAGACTTCTAGTAGTGAGAATGAAATTAATAAGAATGTTTTAAAAATTAAAGCTTTTAATAAAACCTTAATCGCAGGTAATAACTATTTACAATTATTACATGGTGAAAGTGAAATATGAAAATATGATACGGCAAATACTAACGATTATTACTTAATTAAGTACCTTTTTGGTACCTTAAATTATCTTAATGTTAAATTTAGTTTTTTGAGATACGACCCTGAATTAAAAAATGACATTTACCTTTATTTTAAAAACAACATACCTAGTATTAACAACAGCGATTACAAAAATGTTTTTGACGAAATCTACGAAATTCTTGGCAATTTCTTTGCAAGTTTATTTTATGCTACTTTTGATATGGATGAAAACACTCATACAGAAATTGATTTTAAAGGTGTAGAAAACTATAAGAAGGATTATTTTATTCAAATCGGTTTCTTTTACCGTTCATTAAATTACCTTTTATCCCAAAAAATACTTAGTAAATATTATAGGAAACTCAGAATTATTACTAAGAAGTTATTTCTTTACTTTTGATAAAAAATCGCACCAAGAGAATTATAATGCCATTAAAAACAACAATAGCATTTATCAAATTGATTTTAATGTTCTTAAATCTTATGACAATAAACTAATTAAATTGTCAGCCAGTAACACTGCTAATAATATTAATTATCTTAACACCGACATTGATATTCGCTAGGGTATTAATATTTTTACCTTGACTTTTCCGCTTTATCATAAAGGCAATATCTCTAACTACAATTTTAAAATTTATGACTTTAATGTCTTAAATTCCACGGCGTTTATACCTGATGGCTCAACCAACTCAGAATGAGATGATTTAATTCCGCCAGCAAATTGCAAATATTCTGGACGATGAATACCAACTTTTAATGACATTGGCTGTGCCATTCAAAATGCTGGCATCAAAATGATAAACTGAATGCTCGCTGCTTCACAAATTATTACGATTTTACGACCATTAGCAATCATTGCAAAAGCAACAGTTAACTTTTCAACTGCCATTTTTCCAATTTTTAAAACGGTACCCGCCTTTTACTATACCTTTCAGTTTTTAATCGGTTTTGCCATTTTTCTAATGATTTTAAGGATTTTCGTATAATATATATATATATATATATTGAAAAAACAAAATAAAGGAGTTAATTTTATGAAATTTTTAAATATAACCGCTGTTTTAGGAGTAATAACATTACCAATAGTTGGTTGTTCTAAAAAAGCAAATGAACCAATATTACAAATTGAGAATGAATCATACGAATTAAACTTAAAAAAAGGATTTGTTTACTTAGTAAAAAATAGATGAGAAAAACCTAAAACTGATATAAAATGAGATTTATATATACATACACAACAATGACCAAAAAATATGCCAAACTGAATAAAAATTGATACAATATCTCCAATTAAGGAAAAGACAATACATAGCATAATAGATAATTACCATGCAAAAAATGAAAATATTCTTGATGAACTTACAAAACTCAACTTTAATATCAAGTATGAAGAAATTGAAAACGGTAATATTCAAAAAAAGGAAATCGTTAATCTAAAAGTAACAATATTTAAAAATCCTACTTGGACCCAACTAATAACAAAAATTAAAGGTTAAACCTTTAATAACTAAATTTAAAAACTGTTAAAATACTACCTTTCTAAGGTGATATTCTATGGCGAAAAATACCCGCGCCCTTAAACAACCAAACAATTTTTTCTTTTTTTATTTTGTCAAAATAGAAAAGCAGTATTTAAATTTAAATACTGCTTTAATAAAAATATTTTTAATCTTAATTTAAATTAGATAATTAACAAATATATTAAAATTAAAAATCAGGTTATTTCTACATAACACATATAAGAAATATTTTTCTCTTTTAATTAAAAATGTTAAATTTTTATTCTATTCCTAGTCAATCGCCTTCAGTGTTGGTTATAATGACAAAACCATCATTTTCATTATCTAATATTTCAAAATAACCATTTATTTGTTCGAAATGAAGCACTATTACTTTTACAAAAGTGTTGAAATCTTCGTTTGTAACACTTCCGCCCCAGCCAGAATGGTCATTTATAACAAATTTATTTTTAATAATTTTTATAATGTTTGCTTGTGAATTTTTATTTTGTTTGATTTCATTTCATGTGTTTTTGTTAATTTTAATTTTTAATTTATCATGAGCTAGAAATTTATATCATTTTTCAATGTTATCATAAACATTATGATGAATTGAAGTTGGCAACGCAATATCAGATGTTGCATGATGATGAAAAGCAAAATATATTCATGTTCCGGCAATTGCTAATCCTCCAATTACTAAGGATAGCCCTAGAGTTTCCGGAGCCAGAGCGGCAGCAGTACCAGTTTCTCCAGCTATAACTCCGCCTTCAACCGCCGCCGCTGTTTCGGCAACAGTAATTGTTTCTGTTTCTGCAGCGGCTAAGCTTTCTGTTGTGCTTGTTGATAAGAACGGAGTCATTTCCATTGCTTCTGCATTTGCGACACTAGTGGCAGTGGTACCACTAACAGTCATTTTTGTTCCATAAGCTGTTAATGCGCCTCCACTTAAAGCTGCTAATCCAGTAGTTGTTAATTTTTCTTTAAAAGCTTTTTTATCATTTTCAGATAATGTTTGATAATAATGATTAATTTCATTTAATTTTTTTAATTTTTCTTCTTTTGAAAGAGCGTTGTATTTATTTATTGCCTTGGTAGCTGTTATTTGTAAATTTTCCATATTTGTATTGATTGGTTTATTTACTACAGGTACATTTTGCTTGATTTTATTATTGTTTTTAATTAAGTTAATTTCTAAATTTTCATCATTTTTTAAACTTTTTTCTTCTGTTTTTTTATCTACAAAATGATATTCATCTTTTTGTAATGGGGTTGTTGTTAGTTCTGGTGCGTTGATAACATTACCTTGATTAGTATCATCCTTCTCATTATTGTTAGACAAAATTGCACGGTGTTGACCATGATCATCAACTGGTAATTTAATTGTCTTTGCATCTGATTTTGGGGTTGTTATTGGTAAATTATCTTGTCTATTTGTTGTGTCAACTACAGGAACATTCCCCTGATTGTCATTAATAGCAACAGGATGATTTGTTCGTTCTTCTTCTGGTGTTAAAGCAAAATTATAATGATTGTGAATACCCGAACCTTTTTCAAGCTCAACATAAGATATCGCTATGTTATTATTATTTGAATTTTGATTAACTGGTTGATAAGAGCCATTATTATTTACACTAATATTAGCATTTAAAATATTACTCATTGCTATTATTTCTGGTGTCCCGCCTCATGTTGAAGGTTGTCGCATTATTTCTAAGTAATTAGTATCAATATCATTATTATCTTGAATAAGACTTCTAAATGTTAATTCGCCATCGCGATTTGAAATTGTGTCTAAATTTGATTGTATATAATCAACAACGCGATTACGAAAGAAATTTATAACTAGATTATTTGCTGTTTGATCTTGATATCATAATTGATTTAGATTTCTATTATTTTCTAAATCATATTGTTGTAGTAATTTTTGAATATGTAATAAATATTTTAAATTTTCTTCGCCAAATAATTGGATAAATCGATTTCTAAATTCTTCAATATTTTTTCTCACTTGCAATAAATAAGATGTTGATACCGACCAAAACAAACAACTATTATCTGCTGGCACATCATACAGATTATTTTGATTTGTTGTTTTAGTTTTTTGGTTTTGTGTGCCACTAGTTTCAGCTTTTTCACCAACAGAAACATTTGAACTACTTATTCCATTTTTTGGTTTTTGAAATATATTTTTTAAACGGGCAAAGGTATTAGAATAATTATTTGTATTGTTTTTACTACTTATGTTTAATTGTTCAACAATAAATATTTCAGAATTAACTGTGTATGGTTCTAATAGTTCTTTTATTTTTTCTTTAATGTGTTTTATTTCATTTTTATTTTTGATTAATTTTTGTTTTAAGTGAATAAAATTTTCTAAAAGGTTTTTAACTTTTATATGACCTTGACTTGTTGCTTGGCGCAAGGGTGTCCAGCCATCATTAGTTGCTTTATTTATATCAGCGCCATAAGAAAGTAATAATTTAACAAGCTCTATATTACCATCAAATGCTGCGTATTGTAAAGATGTTAAACTGCTATTATTTGCTTTATTAATGAATTCTTTAAATTCTTTATCTTTATATAATTTTCTTATTTCAATAAGAAGCAAATTAACAGTTTCTACATTACCTTTAAAAGTTGCTGAAATTAAGGCGTTATTACCTTCTTTATTTGAAAAATTGACATCAATATCAGAATGTTTTAACAATTCTTTTACAACATTTGTTTTACCATTTCGCGCTGCTACAATTAAAGCGTTATCGCCATAATAATCTTTTTTATTAACATCAATTTTATGGTTTTTTAACAATAGTTCAACAACTTTATGGTGGCCTTTAAATGATGCTATCTGTAATGGGGTATCACCCAAATTATTTGAAAGGTTGATATCAATTGTGTTTTTACTATTTTTATTTGTTAATAGTTCTTGAACAACTTCTGTCTTATCACTTTCCGCTGCAAAGTATAAAGGAGTAAGTCCTTTTTTTTCTTGTATATTGGGATTAGCGCCTCTTTCTAATAACAATTTAACAAGCTCTAACTGACCATTTCGCGCTGCAATATGTAAATAAGTGTTGTTTACTAATGGATCTTGAAAATTGACATTATGTCCATGATCAAATAAAATATTAATTATTTCTCAATTATTGTTATTTATTGCGTTAATTATTGACATACTAACTTTTTTTTCTTGAAGATTTACATCGGCACCATTTTCTAATAAAAATTTAATAAAATCTATCGCGTCTTTATTTATTGCTAAAAGTAAAGGTGTATTATTATTTATATCAGAACTATTTATTATTTTTTTATCTGGATTTAACTTAATCAATAATTTAGCAAGTTCGAAATTATTTTGAATAATAAAAATATATAAAATATTATTATCACTATTAGAATTTAATGAAAAAAAATCATCAGTTTTTAAATCAGTTTTTAAATAAAATTCTTTTTCAAAGTATAAATTTATAGATTTTAAATCTTGTTTTCATCTTGTCATTCCTACGATATATTGTAAACACGCATTCTTTATTTCTGTAAAATTTTGATTTTCATTAAATGCTTTTTGTATTTTTTTTGATATATTATCAATATTATTTTCTGTTTTTAATATATTGTTAATATCAACTTTATTTTTATCGATAAAATTAATTATTTTTTTTGCTTTAGTTAATTCATTTCAAATTTTTATTCTAAATTTATTGAATTGTTCTGAATATTTTTTTCAATCACCTCTTAATTGTGATGTATAATCTTCTCAATTTATTGTTTGATTATTAAATATTTTTTCTTGCATATCTTTTAATATATTTTTACTCTCAGATATGATTTTTTTTAATTCATCAATATTTTTAATATTTGCAAAAATTTCTAAAGTTTTTTTATCACATTGAAACCTCATGGCTTCACTTGTAATAAAAATCATTCTTACTAAATCATCTTTTATTTTTTGATTTTCTTGTTTATTATTATCATAATCTGCTAAATTTGAAATTGCACCTTTTAAAGTTTCGTTAGAAATATTAATATTTTTTCCTTTATCTGGTTTTCCATTTTCTTTTATTACAACATTTAAGCCCTCGCTTGTATATGCTCCTGTATAATTTAAATTAATCTTTTGACAACTATATTTCTTAATTACTGATTTATTTAAATCTTTAATTTTTTCTTCATCATTTTTTAAATTTTCACCTTGTAAATTACTAAGTTTTTTATTCAAAGAATTCAATTCATTATTATAATTTAATTTTTTAATATTTTTTTCTTTTTCTTTAAGAAAAATAAATTTATTTTTTTGTTGCAAATATTCTTTTACTTTTTCTTCATTAAATAAAAGTTTGTTTTCTTTTAAATTATTTAATTTTTCCTTTAAATTATTAAGTTTTTTGATTTCTTCTTGATTATGTTGTTTTATTTTTTCTAAAAGTTCATCATCAAAATAAAAATACTTATTTTGATTATTAATAAATCCTAGTAAATAAAGATTATTTAAATTAATTACTAATTTTATATTTTTATTATTACTATTTTTTAATGTTAATATCAATATTTTTTCTTTGTTATTTTGTTGTTCTTTAATTCAATTAGCTATTTTGGGCTCTAATTCTTCTAATTTATAAATAATTGTTTTATTATCTTTATTATCAAGTTCTTTGCTTATAAGTCCGCCCATATTGATACTTCTTAATGGATCAATATAATTTTCATCAATAAGTTCCTGTAACATTTTTTGAATATTGTAAGAATAATTTTCATCTAAATTAATTTCTTTTTCAATAATATCAGTTTGGCTACCTGTATTTTTTGAAAATTGGGATTGTTGTTCATCTTGTATTTTTGGAGTAGTTGATATGTCTTCGTTGTTTTGCCTTTTACTTCTTTGGAGATTTTCTAAATTATTTGTTTGTGAATAATTAAGCTCACTACTTAATAATTTAGTTTTTGTCCTTTGCTTTCCATTGGGAGCGACTGCAATGACGGTTGATAGGGCGTTGCCAGTTATTAAAATTGTTCCTAATAACTCTAAGAGTTTTTTCATACTAATCAAATTCCTTTCCTGAATTTTTACCAATTAATAAAATTTATTAAATAATCAACATGCTTTTTCCAACTCTTAGTCTGGAATCTATTCACTTTGCATTTTCATTATATACCGTCAAACAAAAAAATTCTATTTTTACTATATTAGACTTCTTACAATATTGTGATAGTAACTGAAAATTGTATTATTGAAGCAAATAAATTTAACTTTGTTAAAATTACTACCAAGAAAGGTGATTTTTTGGGACTGTACAATTAACTGTGTCTTTAAGTAATTAACTTAAATTCACTCTGTCCTCAAATTTTATCATTAAATGTGAAATTGCACTACCCCAATTTTGAATTGGCATCGTTCATTTCTTAACCATATTTTGAAATGCTAAATAAAATATTTTAAAAACTGATGCGTCATTAGGAAAAATCTTTTTATTCTTAATGACTTTTCTTAGTTGACTATTAACAGATTCAATCGCATTAGTTGTGTAAATAATCCTTCTAAATTCTTGAGGATATTCAAGAAAAATTATTAAATTATTTCAGTTATTTTTTCATGATTTAGTAATTTGTGGATACTTTTTATTTCATTTTTCAGAAAAATGATCTAAAGCAACTAGCGCTATTTCTTCATTAATTGCTGTATAAATTGATTTTAAATCATTAGCTACAAGTTTGCGATCTTTGTAAGGGACAAATTTTAAACTATTACGAATTTGATGAACAATGCATAATTGGTGCTGTGTTTTTGGGAACACAGCTTCTATTGCATCAGACATTCCAGTTAAATTATCGCTACAAGCAACAAGAATATCTTGTAAGCCACGATTTTTCATTTCCGTAAGATTATTAAGTCAAAATTTGGCGCCCTCATTCTCGCTAATTCACATTCCTAAAATATCTTTTAAACCATCTAAATTAATTCCTAAGGCAAGATAAACTGCTTTATTTATTATTCGTTTATCTTGCTTTACTTTAACAACAATACAATCAAAATAAACAATCGGATAAATCTTCTCTAAAGGTTTAGTTTGTCACATTTTAACTTCTTCAATAACATCATCAGTTATTTGACTAATTAAACTTTCTGAAATTTCTGCTCCGTGATAGAATTCTTGCAATTGTGCTTTGATATCAGAAATTGTCATTCCTCTTGCATATAAAGAAATTACTTTTTGATCAAAGTTATCAAATCTTCTTTGTCTTTTCGGAATAATTACTGGTTCAAAAGTACTATTTCGATCTCTTGGTACATCAATTGCGATTGAACCATTTTTAGTAATAATGGTTTTTTGTGTGTTGCCATTTCTTTTATTATGATTCTCATCAGTTTCAAGATAATCTTTAATTTCCGTATTTAACATTCGTTCAGTTAATTTTTTGGTAAATTCCTGAAAAATAGTATTGCCTTTAAATAAATCTTGTGGATTATCAATATTTTCTAAAAAATAATCAACAACTTTATCAATTGCGTCAGGTTCTTTTTTTATTTTTTTTGTCATTTTCTGTTCTCCTTCTTTTAAGTATAATTCAGAATGAATTATCGAGACACAGAATTTTGGACAGGCCCGATTTTTTTTATGTTAGAAATTAATAATAATGTAAAAACCCCAGAAAATAAACATTGATTCAGTTTATTTACAACCCATAAAAATATGTACACCAACAAATGCGAACAACTAGCTAATGAATATGAAAAATTAGATGAATACTTATATAAATATCATTATCGCTTAAAACAAGGTTATAAAGTAGTTCATTTTGCACCAAGAACAATTATTACAATTTTTGGTGATGTTACTTTTAAACGACGCCGATATAAATATTGAAATCAAAAATCAGGTAAATTTGAATATGTATGTTTACTAGATAAAGAAATTGGTCTATTACCCAAACAACGCATTTATTTTGATGTCCAATTTAAAGTTTTAAGTCTTTTGGGTGATGGTAAACGATATCGCGATGTTTTAGATGCTCTAAATCATTGTTATATTTCAAAAGCTAGTATTTCAAGCATTTTAAATAAATATGATATTGCCGAATATTTTCAACTAGCAGAAAAAGAAACTAAAACTAGAATTGATGTCAAAAATAAGGATTTATATATTCAACTAGATGAGACATTTTTAGCGACATTAGATCAGAAAGTTAAACAAGACCAGAGAATTCGTTTAGTTACTTTTCATACCGGATATAAAGAAAAAAATTACAAAAATGCTCGTAGAGAATTAGAAAACAAACGAGGTCATTTTCTAATGTTAAAAGTTGGTAAACGAATAAATACAATAGACTTCTTGCAAAATTAATTTAAAATATAATTGAATTGTTGTTTTTAATAAAAAGGTGGAATTTAAATGAAATTTAAAAAAAATAATCAAATAAGTGATAAAAATTTTTTAAGATTAACTGGTATTAAACATACTACTTTTAATAAAATGCTAGAAATTTTAAAAATAGAAGAATTAAAAAAGAGATTTCGTCGCGGAAGAACCAATAAATTATCATTAGAAAATCGTATTTTAATGACTTTAGAATATTGAAGAGAATATAGAACTTATTTTCATATTGCAAAAAGTTATGATATTAGTGAAAGTAGTTGTTATAGAAATATCAAATGAATTGAAGACACTTTAATAAAACACCCTAATTTTCAACAACTTACTGGTCAAAAATCACTATTAAAAGATTATTTCAAAGATAAGACTGTTATAATTGATGTAACTGAAAGCCAAATCCAACGCCCAAAAAAAGACAAAAACAGCACTACTCAGGAAAAAAGAAAAAACACACAATAAAAACACAAGTTATAATTGAAAAAGATAGTAAAAAAATTATTAGTTCTGATTTTTCTTATGGTAAAAACCATGACTTTAAAATTTTAAAAGATTCAAAAATTAAATTTTTACCAGAAACAACTGTTTTAGTGGATTTAGGTTATCAAGGCATACAAAAAATTAATCATAATGTTTTAATTCCTAAAAGAAAATCAAAGAAAAACCCTTTAAATAAAGAAGAAAAGCAAAATAATGAGCGAATTTCAAAAATGAGAATTGTTATTGAAAATGTTTTTGCTATACTTAAAAAATTTAAAATTATTAGTGAAAAATATCGAAATCGTAGAAAAAGATTTGCTTTAAGATTTAATTTAATAGCTTCAATTTATAATTTACAACTATTAGTTTAAATATATTTGATAATTTAAAATTTCAGTCTTTTTTTATTGTAAATAATAATTTTTATTATGTTTTAATGACAAAATATTTGTAAAAATAATCTAAAAATTATTTTAATAACACTTTTATATTTATTTTAAATTTAAAAATTATAATTATCATATTAATTTTGCAAGAAGTCTAATGAATAAAAAGGACAATAACAAGAAAGGCAGGGTTAGTTTAGTAATTAAATAATATAATTAGCTGATTGTTTTACTTCTTCAAAGCAATACCTAAGAAAACTAAACGCGACCTTAAAATAAAATGGTGTAATTGATTTAATGTAAATGTGTTATAATTTACTTGCTAATATTTTAAAAGCAACACATATGTGGATTCATTAGTCTAGTGCTTATTAAATTAAGTGATTAATGTTAGAAGGATATGGAAGAAAAACGAAAGGAAATAAATATGGCAAGTGTTACTAAGGAACAGTTATTAGAAGCGGGTACTCATTTTGGTCATCAAACTAAAAGATGAAATCCCAAGATGAAAAAGTATATTTTCACTGAAAAAAGTGGGGTTTATATTGTTGATTTGCATAAAACAATGATTATGTTAGAAGAAGCTTTAGAGTTTATTAAAACAATAACTAAAACTGGTGGAAAAATTATTTTTGTTGGTACTAAGAAACAAGCTCAAAATATTGTTAAAGAACAAGCAGTAAGAAGTAATTCTTTTTATGTTAATAAGCGATGACTTGGAGGAACTTTAACTAATTTAAGAACAATTCAAAAAAGTGTTAAAAAATTATGAAATATTGAACGCCGAGAAAAAACTGGTGAATTATCTGTTTTACCAAAAAAAGAGCAAATTTTAATTCAAAAAGATAAAGAGAAATTAGATAAGTTTTTAAGTGGAATTCGCCATATGCGGGCGTTACCACAAGCAATATTTATTATTGATACTAATGTTGAACACAATGCAATTAAAGAAGCAATGAAATTAAATATTCCTATTATTGCTATTTGTGATACTAATAGTGATCCTGATGGTATTAGTTATCCCGTTCCTGGAAATGATGATGCCGCTAAAACAATTGCTTTAATTTCAACATTAGTTGCAGATGCTATCATTGAAGCTAGTGATTTAACTGTTCTTAAAGAAGAAAAACTACAAACTAATGCTAGTGCTGAATCAGCACCGACGGTTATTGCTCCAAGTAAAAAGGAAGCAGAAATTATTGAAAAAAATGACGGTGAGAAAGGAACTAAAGAATAATGCCAATAACAATGGAAATGATTAAAAATTTGCGTGACCGTACTAGTGTTGGCCTTATGGATTGCAAAAAAGCATTAGAGGCGAGTAATGGTAATATTGAAGCAGCGATTCAATGATTAAGAACCAATGGTATTGCAAAGGCACAAGCTAAACAAGCGCGAATTAATACTGAGGGATTATCAAAAGTTTTAGTTGCAGATGATATAGCAATTATTTTAGAATTAAATTGTGAAACTGATTTTGTTGCTAAAAATAAATTATTTCTTGAATTATTAGACAATATTTTAACTTTATTTTTGAAACATCAACCACTTACTTTAGAAGCAAGATTATTGTTAAAAAATGAAGAAAATATTGTTGTTAATGATTTATTAAATGAAGCAACATATAAATTAGGTGAAAAGATTAGTATTCGTCGTTTTACGATTATTACTAAAAGTGATCAAGAGACATTAGTGGGATATAATTATGGTAATTATCGTATTGCTAGTTTAGTTAAGTTACAAGGTCAAGTTGATAATGATATTGCTAAAAAACTTGCGATGCATGTTGTGGCTTCAAAACCTGCTTTTATTAGTCGTGAAGATATTCCTCAAGATTTTATTAATAAGGAAATGGATATTATTAATAGTCAAATGGCAACAGAAAATAAACCACCAGAAATTTTGGAAAAAATTAAGCAGGGTCGTTTAGATAAGCAGTTAGGGGAATATTCTTTATTAGATCAACCTTTTATGTTTGATGAAAAGAAAAAAGTTCAAGAAATTCTTACAATGCATAATACAAAAGTTTTAGTAATGTATCGTTATGAAGTTGGTGAAGGAATTACTAAAACTGATTAATTTTTATTAATTAGCGCTACATTAGCATTGAAATAAAGATAAAATAAAGGAGGCATAATTAAGTGTATTTATCAGTAATAGTTTATTTCTTATTTGCATTTTATTTTGGTTTGATAGCAATAATTATTGGTAGTTTTACAATGTTTAACAAAGTTGCATCAAAAGTAGGATTTTGAAATAAGAAACAATCATTGATTTTATTAACAATTATTGTAATGAATTTACCGTTACAATTAACAACATTAATATTAGCAATTACTAGTAAAACATATAATTTTTCCATTAGTGATACTTTATCCTCTGATGATAAATTTGCTATTAGTTTATTAACAATAAATTTTGCTTTACTTATTTTTACTGTTGTTTATTGTATTTTAGTTTCTGATTATTTAGCTGTTAAGTTTACAAAACAATTTGTTTTTCTTTTTGGGAGAAAGATCCGCATTGAAAAAATTTATGAAATAAATGAAAATGAAAATGATTATTTGACAGTTCGGTTTATTGAAGGTTCTAGAGCAAAAAGAAAAATTAGTTGAAATAAAAAAAGTTTGACAACAAAATTTATTTTAGAAAATTATCAAGATTATATTCATAAGGTAATGAATTTAGAAACAGATAATTTGACTAACAAAAAGCCACTTAAAAAAGTGCGTTCAAAAAAAGAAAAACTTTAAAATTTTAATTAAAGTTTTTCTTTTTTAATTTTGTCGAAAACTCTTGATATTTATTAGACTTGGTACATAACTATAACTAGCTTAATTCAAAATTATATATTCCTGAAATTAAGTTAAATCGTAATCCAAATCTTCTAATCTTATTGCGATAACGATAAACTAGTATTTTAAATCTTTTTAATCTAGCAAAAACATGTTCAATGACAATTCTAACTTTACTTAAAAAGCTATTATATTCCTTTTTATCTGGATTTAAAGGATTATTTTTACTCTTTTTAATTGGCAATAATGTATTTTTATGAACATTTTGCAAACCTTGATATCCTGAATCGGCAATTAATTCTAATTTTGGATTTATAAGTGTATTTGATTTTAAAAATAACTTATAATCATGAGTACTGCCATAACAAAAATCTACTGAAATAATTTTATTGTTAAATAAATCAATAATTATTTGCGATTTTAATGAATGTTGCCTTTTCTTACCAGAAAATAATAATTTTAGTTTTTTTTAATTCTTTCAATTGGAATTTCTGTAGCATCAATTGCTAATAAATTATTAGTAGTACCCTTATTTTCTAATAATATCTTTTTGCCAGGTATATGAAAGTGACTATTTTTTATTAGAGTATTTTCAACTCAAAAGATATTACGAATACAACTAACATGACTAATATTATATTTTTTTGCAATAATACGATATGTACTATATTCTTTTCAGTATTCTAAAGTCATAAGTAATCTTTGCTCTATTGATAATTTATTTGGTCTACCACCAATTTGTTTTTGTTTAGCTTCACCTTCTTTTAAAATTTCTACCATTTTCATGAAAGTTTTATATTTTATGCCTATTAAACTATAAAATTCGTTTTCGTCTTTGTATTTATCTAACATTTGTATTTCACCTAGGAAATAATATTATCAAAATAGTAGATAAAATTAAAGGTTATGTACCAAGTCTATTGAATATACTTAATTTTAGGTATATTTTTAATATGATAGAGGTGGATAATAATTATGGAAAAAATAATTCAAGAATTAGTAAATACTTTAACAGATGATCAATTTTTAGAATTTTATGAAAAAGTCAAACAACAAGCAGAATTAATAAAAAAACAAAAACGTTTAAATGAAATTGATCAAAAATTTAGAGCGCACGGTATTAAATGCCCTAAATGTGAATCTTACCATTGCGTTAAAAATGGACATAATTCAGAAGGAAAACAAAAATATTTATGTAAAAATTGCCGTGCAAGTTTTGACGCTTTTCGTAATCATTTTATTTATTGAAGTCATTTAAATTATGAACAATGAAATTTATTGATTCAAATTTCATTGCTGGGGCAATCTAGTAAAACAATTTCTCGTTTTATTAAAACTACATTAAAAACTGCTTGATATAATCGTCAAAAATTAATGAAATCAAAACAATTAGAAAATACCCAATTAAAATTTAAAAAATTATCTGGTAAAATCCAAATCGATGAAACATTTATTAAAGAAATCCATAAAGGAAATTTCAAATATAAAACTGATCCACGAAGAATTTACCTTGACCCATTCGCAACTAATACTAAATGCTGTATTCAAATGGCAATTGATAATAATAACAATATTTATGTTAAATCCACAAACACCAAACGTTTACAAAAACAATGAGTTATTGAAAATATGAACAAAGAATTAATTAACGAAAATTCAATTATTACTTCTGATATGCAAAAATTATATTTTTTAGTAGCAAAACAAACAAATTCTACTTTATGTGTAACTAAAACAACAATTAATCCTGAAGCTAGTTATCGTAACTTAAATAAAATCAGTAAATTACAATCTAGTCTTAAAGAAGCCTTAATTCATTATCATGGTTTAGGTTTTACTAATATTCAAAATTATTTAAATCTCTGAAAATAAAAATACCAACATAAGGGTTTAACTCCAAACCAACAAACAGCGGTATTATATTTTAATAGACTTCTTGCAAAATTAATATGATAATTATAATTTTTAAATTTAAAATAAATATAAAAGTGTTATTAAAATAATTTTTAGATTATTTTTACAAATATTTTGTCATTAAAACATAATAAAAATTATTATTTACAATAAAAAAAGACTGAAATTTTAAATTATCAAATATATTTAAACTAATAGTTGTAAATTATAAATTGAAGCTATTAAATTAAATCTTAAAGCAAATCTTTTTCTACGATTTCGATATTTTTCACTAATAATTTTAAATTTTTTAAGTATAGCAAAAACATTTTCAATAACAATTCTCATTTTTGAAATTCGCTCATTATTTTGCTTTTCTTCTTTATTTAAAGGGTTTTTCTTTGATTTTCTTTTAGGAATTAAAACATTATGATTAATTTTTTGTATGCCTTGATAACCTAAATCCACTAAAACAGTTGTTTCTGGTAAAAATTTAATTTTTGAATCTTTTAAAATTTTAAAGTCATGGTTTTTACCATAAGAAAAATCAGAACTAATAATTTTTTTACTATCTTTTTCAATTATAACTTGTGTTTTTATTGTGTGTTTTTTCTTTTTTCCTGAGTAGTGCTGTTTTTGTCTTTTTTTGGGCGTTGGATTTGGCTTTCAGTTACATCAATTATAACAGTCTTATCTTTGAAATAATCTTTTAATAGTGATTTTTGACCAGTAAGTTGTTGAAAATTAGGGTGTTTTATTAAAGTGTCTTCAATTCATTTGATATTTCTATAACAACTACTTTCACTAATATCATAACTTTTTGCAATATGAAAATAAGTTCTATATTCTCTTCAATATTCTAAAGTCATTAAAATACGATTTTCTAATGATAATTTATTGGTTCTTCCGCGACGAAATCTCTTTTTTAATTCTTCTATTTTTAAAATTTCTAGCATTTTATTAAAAGTAGTATGTTTAATACCAGTTAATCTTAAAAAATTTTTATCACTTATTTGATTATTTTTTTTAAATTTCATTTAAATTCCACCTTTTTATTAAAAACAACAATTCAATTATATTTTAAATTAATTTTGCAAGAAGTCTAATGTATAAAAAAGTTAAAGTAAAAATAGTAATTTTACATGGTCGCGTTTAGTTTTCTTAGGTATTTTTTAAAAAAGAAAAAATAATCATTTACTATAAATTATTTCAATATGCAAATTAAGTATATATTTCTTATGTATGATTTTTGTTGTAAAAAATTATTTTAATGTTGTTTTTATAAGCATTTTACTTAGTTTTTATAACCTTTTATTAAGATTATGTTTGTTAAAATTAAATATTTTGTTTTATTACTTATTTTTCAAATAAAACGATAATTAAATTGTAGTTACTTTTCTTTCAAAATTAATCAAATATTTTTCCACCTAACAAAACTTTACGCGACCATCGCTTTAAGTGTTTAACAAGCTTTGTTAGTAAATTTTGTTTTTTAATTAGATAAAGATTTTAATAATTTTAAACTTAGCACACCCCTATTATAGAAATTTCTACACTTTAATATCCGCATCCTACCCTTGGAACTAATTTAATAGCGTGTATATTTTTAGGAAATCCACCCATTCATTTTTTTTATTGCAAAATGAAACAAATTGCTATAGCTAACAGGGTGTTATCTATTAACTGGTAAACTTTTCTTTTGGTTATGGCAACCATCCACAATTTATCGTGCTTTAATACATACCAACATTATTAATTCACTTGTATTTAATTTTCAAAGAACAAAATTTTAACACCTTATAAAATAAAAAGACAATCATTGCCGACTGTCTTAATACTTATTCAAATCTTTACCTACCTAACAAAACTTTATGCGTCCCTTAATATATATCCTAAACTAAATTTTATTCCTTAACTTTATCTTCATAATATTCTTTATTATAAGAAGAACTTTTAATTTGCTTCAATTCTAAATTTTGCGAAATGATATTACCATTTATATGAGCACAATCTAATTCTTTTTTTAATTTTTGTAAACGAATTTTTAATTTATCAACTGCAATTAATAATTGTTCTTCTTGATTAATAGAATTTTCTTTATTTAAAGCATATTTAATTTGATTTAAATGTTGTTGTTTATTCTGTAAAAATTCTAACAATCACTTATAACATTCATAAGTAATGCCAATTACAAAAGGAATAAAACCAATAAAAACCATTCAAACATTCATAATTTTTAATCCCTCATTAGTAACGCTAATAATCGTAATAACACAAATTATTAAACTAACACAAATTAGTAATATTAATGATGCTAATCGTCAATAGTGATGACCATTTTTCATTCAATAAACAAAAGGAATAATTGCTAAAGAAAATAAAAATCCTCATAACAAAAAAGTTATCAAAGCCACATTTGATGATGAAGTTAATGGCGAAAGACTTAAAACAGATGAAAGATTAATTTTTAATGATTGGTTACTATTAGAATTATCAACAATCAAAACACACAATGGTAACGAAAATAATAATAATATGCACCCACAAAAAGTTAAACTAAATGATTTTTTAAAAAGCATTGCCTTAAATTTTATTCACATTAATGAATTCCTCTTTTTTCTAAAAGATTTGATCTTAAATATTTTTTATTCACCACTTTTACTCCTAGTTTTAATTTCTAAATCCGCAATAATATCATTTTTAGTAAAAGGATTTTGCGGGTCATATATTCAATTATTATCAAAAAATCTTGTTACTTGTTCATTTCCATTATTACCAATAGTTATTGAATGAAAACGATTACGATTATTATGAGGTTCTTTAATTTGATTAACTAGTTTTGATGATAAATCAATTGTTAAAAAATCACTAATAATTAATACATCAGCATTTTGATATTTTTTATGATTCATCACATTAATAGTTTGAACAATAGCAGGGGTTATATTCGTACTACTATGAAATGAATGTGATAAAAATTTAACTAAAGTTTTTAATGATGATTTAACTGTCGTTAAATCAAATACCTCTAACGAATCAGAAAAATTAATCATATAACAATCTCGCCTTTGCTTTAAAGCAAGTTTAACAATTGCTAAACTTAATGCCTTAGCAATATATTCCGGTTCACCACGCATTGAAGCTGAAGTATCAATACACAAAATAAATGGTCCATCAGTTTCTGGAAGCGAATGATTACTTTTTACTTTTGTTATTGTTTCAACAGTAACTACATCATTAGAAATAAATTCAAATGTTGATAATTTTTTTTCAAGAAATTTTTTATAAAAAATTGGTTGTAAATTAGGAATATTTAAGTGAACTAGTTCCATTGGTAATAAATGTTCTAAATCAGCATTTTCGGTAATCCCAATAATTTCTTCTGGTCATTTACTAGCAGGACGAATTTCATATTCAATATTAATCTTTTCAGTAATTACCGCTTCTAATTTATCAGATTGCCCTTTTAATCGTCCTAATAATTTAGCAATTGTCATAATTGCCGGATCAGACTGCAAAAAATTTGCCAATTTTTGTAATTGTGTTAAATCTAACTTTTCAATTTCTTTAACATTACCATCTCAAAAACGACCAAAAAAATTTCAAATAAATCCATATAAACGACGAAATTTTTTAACAACTTCAATGCGGTCATATACTTCGCGTAAATATTTTTTTCTTAATTCATTAATTGATGCTAATTTAAAATCAATAACTCGCTTTATTAGTAATTGTTCTCAATTATTAATAAAATTTTGAAAAATAAGTTGCAAGTCTTTCGTTTTATCATTCAAAAGATAGTGATAGTAATTCATTTTCATTACAAATGGTGATAACACCTTTTCTAAAGTAAAATATACTTTTTCATAATTATCTTTTAAACCTTTAATGCCATTTTCACGAATTCAATAATATAAATAAATTTCTTGTTTAATGTTAACCGATAATGATTGAGAAATAATTTTTGCTTCAATTTGACTTGCATAAAAATGATTAATCTCATCATCAAATGCTGTTGCCAATCATTTAAAATTAGTTTTAAAAGTTTGAAATGATGCTATATTTTTATCAACTTCTTTTAATCGTAAAATTTGCTTTTTTAATTCTAAATCAATAGCATTTTCTAAAAACTTTATCATTTGTAACAACTCTTTTTCTTATGCATCAATTTGTAAAATATCAAATTTTTCTTCATCATTAGTTTCTAAATCATTAAAAGCAACATCTAAAATCATTTTATACTGTTCATCAAAAAATATTGCTGATAAAGAACATAAACGGTCTTTTTCATTTTTAAAATCTTTTGTTAAATTTTTAATTTCTTTTTCCGTTTTATCAACCTCTTTTGTTATTTTTGTAACTTGATTTAAAGTTGATTCTAAATCTTCAATTTCAATCGGATAAATATTTTTTTTGCTATCAATTAACTTATTATCGGTATGATAAGATAAATTGACTTTAATATGACGATTTAATTGATTCAAGGTTTTTCCAAAAGATAATTTAACAATTTCAAAATCATTAAAATTTTTTCTAATTTTTTGATAATCAGCTAATGAAAGAAAACAAATCGGCAAATCTTTATTTGTTACTAATAAGCGATGATAATTACCAACTAATTGGCCTTTAAAAGGATTAGTATATACTGAAAACTTAATATTTTCTAATTGAACTTTATTTAATTGTTCATTTAATTTATCTAATCGATTTTCTAGTTGTTCTTGTTTTTCTTTTAACTCATAGGTTAATGCATTAGTATAAACTTCATAAAATAAACTAGCATATTCTTTTTGTTGTTCTACTGTATCTCAAATACAATGAACAATAATAATTCAATCTGGTTTATCAGTTTCAAGACGAGCATTAAAAAAAGCTGATGCTTTCATCAAAAAAGCAATCTTATTTCAACGACGATCAGAAATATATGCTTTACCGGCAGTAACTAAATATAATTTTTTCCGGAACCGAGAAATAAACTTTAATGATAAATCTGATAATTTTACTTTAGCAATTTCTTGTAACCAAGTATGATACTCACTATTAGTAATTTGTAATTGTTCATCAACAATAACATCTAATTTAGTTGCTGATTCAATCATAGCATTAAAATTTTCTTCATTAACAATACCGTGAACCACATAACGAATAATAAAGCGATCAAATAATGCTTCTAATCCTTGATTAACTTCTGGCAATTCATTTGATGCTGATATTAATAATTTTAATGGTACCTTATAATCCTTCCCCGCATTACGAAATATTTTTTCATTAATAATCGTTAACAATGTATTTTGAATTGAAGGTCCAGCTTTTCAAATTTCATCTAAAAATACAATATCCGCACTTGGCAAATAATTTGTTGTTAACCGCCTATAAATACCATTTTGTAAATCAGTTATTGAAATTGGTCCAAAAATTTCTTCTGGCGTTGAAAAACGATTCATTAAATTTTCAAAAACATTGGCTTGGCAAAACAAATATTTCATTCGCCGTGAAACTAACGACTTAGCTACGCCTGGTTTTCCCAAAAGAAAAATTGATTCACCAGTTAACATTGCCAATGTTGCCAATTTAAAAACATTTTCTTTCTCAAAAATACCAACTGACGCTTGTTGCATTAACTTTAAAATTCGTTGCCTAAGTTTTGTATTTGCCATTATTTTCATTCTCCTTTTTATTCAACACTTATTTGTTGTTTAATATCATCAGCTTTGACAATTAACACCGCAGCACCAACAATTCATATTACTACTAAAATAAAAATCATTGTTAAATAAATTGCTAAATTAGTCGCAACAAATTTAAAATTAGAAAAAACTACTAAAGTCATCACAATAAAAACCATCATTATTAAAAAATAAAAAACAGCAAAGATAATATATGCTACCGCTCAACCAAAAATAGTGCCCGCACGCCGACAAACGGCCATAGGAATAAAATATAATAATGAATATAATGCTGATAAAGTTAAAAAAATTATTCCAATTGTTTTATCAAATGATACTTCTAAATCTGCAATAAATTGAAAATCTAATTGATCAGCTAATAATAAAATTGATTGCCCAAGAATATCGCGACCAAAAAAATACGAAATAACTACTAAACAAATTTGTGCGAAAATAATTAAAATCCGAGCACCTCTTTCTGATTTTGAATCTCAATACATTTTTCGTTGCGACAAACTATTTTGAAGCGGATTAACATATTGAAATCGTTGTTCATCTAATTCATTTAATTTCTCAGTTGTCGGTGAAACATTATATTCTTGTTCTAGTTTATCAAATTCTGGGAATTGTTCACTAAAACTAAATAATTTTTTTTCTTTTGAACTCATTATTTAACTTCTCCTTTATTCATTTTTAAATTCGCAACATTCTCAGCCTCAGATTCAAAAATAATAATTTCTTGTGGTTGAAACTTCAATTTTACTTCTAATTGCTGATCATTAACAGTTAATAGGATTGTTCCTAAAAAAGTTGGTCGTAAACTAGAGTTATTATCATTTTGTTTTCTTCCTTCATATTTAGGTAATTCCTTAATATTAAAATTAATATTTGTTTTTGATAAATTAATTTGTAGGTTTCTTAGTTTAATATACAATAGATTTTGTTTATTAAAACTAAAACTATCTAACTGCTTTAAACTAGTAATATATTGCGTATTATAGTATACCTTAAATTCAAGTGGATTTTGAAAATCTTGATAAATATAATTAATATCATAATTACAAATTTCAAGAAAATGATTATTTATAAAATTATTTAAACTAGAAAAACTAGGGAAATTTTTAACATATTTTTGGATTAATGTTTTTATATCAATATTATTTATCTCATAAGTAAATAAAGATCTTTTATTTAAAATTATCGGTTTTGTCTCTTCCTCAGTATATATAACTATTTGATATAAATAATTAATTTTTAAATTATACCAATAGTTATTATGACTAAGATTAACAACACCATAACTATTCATATTATGTCTAACTGGCAAAAATTTCACATACTTAATTTTCTTTGCTTCATAAAAAAACTTTAAACCATCTTTTTTAATATTTAATTTATCTAAGAATTCCTTTCTTAAACTATAATTAAATGAAGATAAACTATCAATTAGTGATCGTTCATTAAATTCTTTAACAATTGAATTTGCTAAATCTTTTGTTAAAAAATTTTGTTCGTTAGATTTTTCAGCAACAAAAAATTTATGTTCTTTGCCAAATAAGAAAATATTATCAATTTCTTTTGAAAAATTAATACAATCTTTATTATAGGGATTATATTCAAATACCCAATCATAAGATTTAAAAATAGTAAAAGCAATACTACTAATAATAATTAAAATTGAAAAAGAAACTGATAATTTTAAATAAAGATTATTACTAATCGTTATTTTTTTCTTTTGTGATTTTGTAACTTTTTTTGTCATTATTTTACTCCAATTTTATTATCATTTTTATATTCAAAAGATAACTTTAAAATTTTTTGATATTTTATTTCCTTAAATAAACAAATGGTACTAATTTCTAAAATAAGAAAATTTAAATTAAAAATAATAAAATTAGTTAATAATCATTGTGGTCAATAATTATTTAATAAACTAATAGCAAAAACTATTAAAAAATAAATTATTCATAAAACAGCAATTATGATGACTCATATTTTCAAAAAATTTTCTTCTTTAACTTTTAACATTACAATAAGTGTAATTAATGTTAAAACTGCTGTCAAACCACAACTACTTAGTCCTAAATAATATGAATTTTTAAAAAATTTTCTATCCGCTATTAAACCAATAATAAATTTATCAATTTGCAAATTTTGTCCTCAACCAAAACCAATGAAATAACTTAAGCATAAAAATAAAACAACATTAATAATTATTAATAACCGCAATGTTATTTCCCGTTTAGTATTTCATCAAACTTTTAATGTTGGTTTTTTTATTAATTTAAAACTCACTTATATCACCACTTTTCATCATCTTTTATAACATTTTAAATTTAATGTTCAAAATAATATTTAAAGAAAATAACTTTCAATAATTGCTTTTTCTAAATCACGCGACAGATTTTTCACTTTACTTAATAACAATAGCGCTCCACTTATTAATAAAATAAACCCTACGATACTTAAAATAATACTATTATTTGTTGCGATATTATAAATTCTTAAATAAATACTAAATGCAAAAATAAGAGAAAAAATAATAATACCAGTTAAAATAAACACAATTGACCAACTTTTAATACTAGCAATAGTTTTACACACTAATAATGGAATAATAAAAAATAATGACGACAATAACGCCATAATCGTTGAAAAAATAAATATTATGGAAATAATAATCATTCTAACTGTTGTTGTGACTTCACTATTAAAATCTAAAAATCATTTCGCATAATTAATAGCATTTAAAAAAATAGTAACAATAAATAAAACCTGACTTAAAATTAATATTAATCGTGCGATTATTTCTAAAAATGAACCATAGTAAATTCTTGTGGCATTAATATCTTGCTTTAAAGTAATAATGCGATTATTACTTTGATCTAATCGTTTTTTACCTAATTCATAAATATCATTATTTTCATTTAAATCATTTCTATTTAACATTTTTAACCATTCTTTCATTATTTAATAACACAATATTTTTAGCAACAATACTAACAATAATTTCTCTAAGCAAAAAAACTAATTCCTGTTAAAATAATTTCTTCATCATTAAAGTCAATAATATTCATAGTATATTTGTAGGCATTAAAATTAATTTGCTTAATTTCAATAATGTTTAACTTCCTTTTTAAATTTAATAAATTAGGATATTGATTTTGCGATAATATTGGTAAACTAACATCATCAATAATATTAAATTCTTTATTAGTCACAAGATAATTATAAAGATAATTATAAATTCCTTTTTTTACCCTATCTTTTCAATTATCATTTAAAAATTCTCAATCTTGAATTTTCTCTAAAACAAGTTTTGGAAATGAAATAGCAAAAGCAATATATTCAGCAATAGTTTTGGTACGCTTCTGTTTCAATCGATTCGTTGAACTAATTAATAATTTCTGACTAGCAACTTTATTAGTATAATGATTAGTTACAATAAAAGGTTGAATTGGCAATTGCTCATACGATTCATATAACTTATCAAGTTTAATATTAGTACTGATAAAATAAATATAAATTACTAAATCAGAATGATAAATTTTATTTTCTTTAATAAGAACTTGGGATGCATCATATAACTTTTCTCTAAAAGTATCTCAATCATTAATACTAGCACACTCATTAAGACATTGTGTAGTAATTATTGGTTTAATCTTAATATCATTACCAAACTCAATTGGATTTGCAAAAATAAAATCTCTTAACGAATCATTTACTTCGCGATAAATTTCTTTTCCTAATACTTTATCAGTAAACAATATCCGTTCACTAGTTAAATAACCAGTAGTAGCATTAGTTATATTATTTTGAGAAATTTGCTCTCTAGAACCTTGAAATGAATAAAAGTTAAAATAATTTTTATAAAACATATTTGTATTAATAATTTTTAAATTAAAGGATAGTGAAAAAATATTAGCATTAACAACTTCATAAATATCAGGTCGATTAATCTCATATCTTTCAATATCTTTAACTAACACTTTTTTTATTTTCACATCATCTTGAATAAAACTATTATCAATTTCTTTACCATTTTCAGCAGTAAGATATTTATAACGATAAGCAAATTTTTTATAAGTTTTATTATTTGTCTGTAAAAATTTATTATTTTGAACATAATTTTTAAAATATTTTAATACTAAATTCTCTAATTCAATAAGTCGTAAACTTTTAAACTTATCATAGTTTTTAACATTAATTTTAGCACCATCTAAAAGTAAGCTATCATTAACAATCCCCGGTGCTGAATCATCATCAGGAATTGGTTTAACAGTTAACCCTTCACCATCATTAGGATTAAGAATTTTAGGACTAATATCCGGAATTTTTTTATTATCACTATCTTCTAAACTAATGGCATTAGTAAAAACACTAACCATATCTAATGTTAATAAATATACACCGGGAATAATTATCGCAATAACTGTAAAAGTTAAAATTAATCCTAATCACAATTTATTTTTACTAACAATAGTTACTTTTTTAGTAATCTTATTAATATTTTTTCAATGGTTAGAATTTCTTTTAATCAATAGCATTTTCTCCTTTCAAAAATTATTAATAGTTTTTAATTTTATTCAACATCTACTTTCTAATTTTATATTTTTTATCAATTTAATGCAAATAATAACAAAATAAAGGTCGCGTTTAGTTTTCTTAGGTATTTTTTAAAAAAGAAAAAATAATCATTTACTATAAATTATTTCAATATGCAAATTAAGTATATATTTCTTATGTATGATTTTTGTTGTAAAAAATTTTTAATTTTGTCGAAAACTCTTGATATTTATTGAATATACTTAATTTTAGGTATATTTTAATATGATAGAGGTGGATAATAATTATGGAAAAAATAATTCAAGAACTAGTAAATACTTTAACAGATGATCAATTTTTAGAATTTTATGAAAAAGTCAAACAACAAGCAGAATTAATAAAAAAACAAAAACGTTTAAATGAAATTGATCAAAAATTTAGAGCGCACGGTATTAAATGCCCTAAATGTGAATCTTACCATTGCGTTAAAAATGGACATAATTCAGAAGGAAAACAAAAATATTTATGTAAAAATTGCCGTGCAAGTTTTGACGCTTTTCGTAATCATTTTATTTATTGAAGTCATTTAAATTATGAACAATGAAATTTATTGATTCAAATTTCATTGCTGGGGCAATCTAGTAAAACAATTTCTCGTTTTATTAAAACTACATTAAAAACTGCTTGATATAATCGTCAAAAATTAATGAAATCAAAACAATTAGAAAATACCCAATTAAAATTTAAAAAATTATCTGGTAAAATCCAAATCGATGAAACATTCATTAAAGAAATCCATAAAGGAAATTTCAAATATAAAACTGATCCACGAAGAATTCACCTTGACCCATTCGCAACTAATACTAAATGCTGTATTCAAATGGCAATTGATAATAATAACAATATTTATGTTAAATCCACAAACACCAAACGTTTACAAAAACAATGAGTTATTGAAAATATGAACAAAGAATTAATTAACGAAAATTCAATTATTACTTCTGATATGCAAAAATTATATTTTTTAGTAGCAAAACAAACAAATTCTACTTTATGTGTAACTAAAACAACAATTAATCCTGAAGCTAGTTATCGTAACTTAAATAAAATCGAGCCTGTCCAAAATTCTGTGTCTCGATAATTCATTCTGAATTATACTTAAAAGAAGGAGAACAGAAAATGACAAAAAAAATAAAAAAAGAACCTGACGCAATTGATAAAGTTGTTGATTATTTTTTAGAAAATATTGATAATCCACAAGATTTATTTAAAGGCAATACTATTTTTCAGGAATTTACCAAAAAATTAACTGAACGAATGTTAAATACGGAAATTAAAGATTATCTTGAAACTGATGAGAATCATAATAAAAGAAATGGCAACACACAAAAAACCATTATTACTAAAAATGGTTCAATCGCAATTGATGTACCAAGAGATCGAAATAGTACTTTTGAACCAGTAATTATTCCAAAAAGACAAAGAAGATTTGATAACTTTGATCAAAAAGTAATTTCTTTATATGCAAGAGGAATGACAATTTCTGATATCAAAGCACAATTGCAAGAATTCTATCACGGAGCAGAAATTTCAGAAAGTTTAATTAGTCAAATAACTGATGATGTTATTGAAGAAGTTAAAATGTGACAAACTAAACCTTTAGAGAAGATTTATCCGATTGTTTATTTTGATTGTATTGTTGTTAAAGTAAAGCAAGATAAACGAATAATAAATAAAGCAGTTTATCTTGCCTTAGGAATTAATTTAGATGGTTTAAAAGATATTTTAGGAATGTGAATTAGTGAGAATGAGGGAGCCAAATTTTGACTTAATAATCTTACGGAAATGAAAAATCGTGGGTTACAAGATATTCTTGTTGCTTGTAGTGATAATTTAACTGGGATGTCTGATGCAATAGAAGCTGTTTTCCCAAAAACACAGCATCAATTATGCATTGTTCATCAAATTCGCAATAGTTTAAAATTTGTTCCTTACAAAGATCGCAAACTTGTAGCTAATGATTTAAAATCAATTTATACAGCAATTAATGAAGAAATAGCGTTAATTGCTTTAGATCATTTTTCAGAAAAATGAAATAAAAAGTATCCACAAATTACTAAATCATGAAAAAATAACTGAAATAATTTAATAATTTTTCTTGAATATCCTCAGGAATTTAGAAGAATTATTTACACAACTAATGCGATTGAATCTGTTAATAGTCAATTAAGAAAAGTCATTAAGAATAAAAAGATTTTTCCTAATGACGCATCAGTTTTTAAAATATTTTATTTAGCATTTCAAAATATGGTTAAGAAATGAACGATGCCAATTCAAAATTGGGGTAGTGCAATTTCACATTTAATGATAAAATTTGAGGACAGAGTGAATTTAAGTTAATTACTTAGAGACACAGTTAATTGTACAGTCCCATAAAATCAGTAAATTACAATCTAGTCTTAAAGAAGCCTTAATTCATTATCATGGTTTAGGTTTTACTAATATTCAAAATTATTTAAATCTCTGAAAATGAAAATACCAACATAAGGGTTTAACTCCAAACCAACAAACAGCGGTATTATATTTTAATGTATAAAAAAGTTAAAGTAAAAATAGTAATTTGGTCGCGTTTAGTTTTCTTAGGTATTGTTTTGAAGAAGTAAAACAATCAGCTAATTATATTATTTAATTACTAAACTAACCCTGCCTTTCTTGTTATTGTCATTTTTATTCATTACCATTCTATCATATTATTGAATTTTTACACAATAAAAAATTATTAATTTTATTAAATTTTCACTAAATATTTTTACTTACTTAAATCTATTATATTTATTTGTTACAGCATTACCTTTATAATTAATTCAACTATCGTCATTTTTATTATTATATTTATTTCATAATGAATTTTTATATATTTCTTTTCTGATTTCTATTTCTGAATTAATATTTTCATTAATGTAATGTAATACATTTAATTTGTTTAAATTTGCCATTCTTAAATGTAATAAATTATTTAAATTCTTATGATTATATATTTTTGCCCCATAGCCTAATTGTTGTTTTACTAAATGCGATACATCACTTTCAATGCTACAACCGATATTTCATTCTAAATTTTGGTTATGAATACCATGCTTATTATTACTGAAATAATTACTCGCCTTTCTTAAATTTGTTTTAATATCTTTATTTAATTCATTTTTAGCATCATTACGAATGTTTTTGATTAATTTTTGATTATTTCCATCCTTATATAATTTAATTCAACTATTTAATGTTACTTTGCGATTTTCAAAAATAATATTAAATGCCGTTTGTTTTAATTTTTTAATAGCGTGATAACCATCTAAAATATATCTAACATTACCGAAACTATTAGCAATTTCTCTAATTCAAGTATCACCATCACCACAAACAATTATTTTGTCATAATTAATATTCACATAATGTTTTTGTAATTCTTTAATTAATAAATCACGATAATCCATCGTATTTATTCGTTTACCAACTTTTAACATTAGAAAATGACCTCGTTTGTTTTCTAATTCTCTACGAGCATTTTTATAATTTTTTTCTTTATGTCCGGTATGAAAAGTAACTAAACGAATTCTCTGGTCTTGTTTAACTTTCTGATCTAATGTCGCTAAAAATGTCTCATCTAGTTGAATATATAAATTCTTATTTTTGACATCAATTCTATTTTTAGTTTCTTTTTCTGCTAGTTGAAAATATTCAGCAATATCATATTTATTTAAAACATTCGAAATACTAGCTTTTGAAATATAACAATGATTTAGAGCATCTAAAACATCGCGATAGCGTTTACCATCACCCAAAAGACTTAAAACTTTAAATTGGACATCAAAATAAATGCGTTGTTTGGGCAGTAAACCAATTTCTTTATCTAATAAACATACATATTCAAATTTACCTGATTTTTGATTTCAATATTTATATCGGCGTCGTTTAAAAATAACATCACCAAAAATTGTAATAATTGTTCTTGTTGCAAAATGAACTACTTTATAACCTTGTTTTAACCGATAATGATGTAAATATAGGTATTCATCTAATTTTTCGTATTCATTAGCTAGTTGTTCACATTTGTTGGTGTACATATTTTTATGGGTTGTAAATAAGTTTAATCAATGCTTATTTTCTGGGGTTTTTAAATTATTATTAATTTCTAACATAGAAAAACCACCTTTCTTGGTATTAATTTTAATAAAGTTTAATTTGGTTTGATTATTTTTTTGTTTTAATGATAATTTTTTCTAGAATTAGTATTCAATATTCTGAAAAAATGATAAAAATTCTTATTTAATTATTTATAATTAATTTGTATTAATTAAATTTTATAAATTTAAGAAAGGGTCGAGTGATTACTATAAAAATTTATTAATTAGCAAAAATTCATGAAAAGGATTTAATTAATATGAAAAAATTACTTAGTTTATTAAGTACAATAACAATAGCAGGAAGCGGAATGTCGGGCATTGTTGCCAATAGTCCGTATCCAACTCCAACACAAGAAAAAATAGAAAATATAAATAATAAAAGACAAAAACGAAGCAATAATGAAAATAATAAAATAAATAGAACAAAAATTGTTATTAAAACAAATGGCGGAGTTTTTGCTAGTGGAATATTATTAAACAATAAAATATATTTTGGTTCAGATGATCATAATGTTTATGAGTATGATCCTGCTACAGGACAACAAAAAATTGTTATTAGAACAGAGGGGGAAGTATGATCTTCTGGTGTAATTTTAAACAATAAATTATATTTTGGTTCAAAAGATCATAATGTTTATGAATATGATCCCGTCACAGGACAACAAAAAATTGTTATTAGAACAGAGGGAGAAGTTTGATTTTCTAGTGGAATTATTTTAAACAATAAATTATATATTGGTTCAGATGATCATAATGTTTATGAGTATGATCCTACTACAGGACAACAAAAAATTGTTATTAGAACAAAAGCTAACATTCATTCTTCTGGTGTAATATTAAATAATAAAGTATATTTTGGTTCAGATGATTATAATGTGTATGAGTATGATCCTACTACAGGACAACAAAAAATTGTTATTAGAACAAATTGATGACTTCCTTCTTCTGGGGTTGTTTTTAACAATAAATTATATATTGGTTCAGAAGACAGTAATATTTATGAATACGATTCTGTTACAGAACAACAAAAAATTATTAAGATAGCAAAGGGTGCGGTTTTTTCTAGTGGAATTATTTTAAATAATAAAATATATTTTGGTTCAAAAGATTATAATGTGTATGAGTATGATCCTACTACAGGACAACAAAAAATTGTTATTAGAACAGAAGGGGAAGTATGATCTTCTGGTGTAATTTTAAACAATAAATTATATTTTGGTTCAAAAGATCATAATGTTTATGAATATGATCCGGCAACAGGACAACAAAAAGTTGTTTTTAGAACAGAAGGAGAAGTTTTGTCTTCTGGGGTTGTTTTTAACCATAAATTATATTTTGGCTCACAAGACCATAATGTTTATGAGTATAGTGGATACTATTTAAATTCAAATTTAGGACAAATTAATAATAATTCTGATAATGTAATTTTAAGTGAATTAAATTATTTAAATCCTGATTTAGATATTTCACAATTAGAAATTATTAACAAGACAAAAAATTCAGCTATATTAAAAATAAAAAATAATTTAAATAATAATATAAAAATACATTATTCAATTGATAATGGGCAAAATAAAATTATTAATTTAAATGAATTGATTAAAAAAGCATTATTTTTTAAATTTCGAAACGAAAATCCTAATTTAAAATTTAAGGAAATAAATTATATTGATACTAATAATTTAAATTTTTCAGATATTGAAATAACAAAAAAAGAAAATTCATTTTTATGATCTAATGTTCCTAAAAATGTATGTTCTGATAGAGAAATTATCAATAAAACTCCAAATACAAGATCATTTAATGTACCTGCTTGTGAATATAATTCGAAATCAAAATTAGTATTTCAAATTACAACAGGATTAACTAAAACAAAACAAGAAAATAAATTAAATGGTTGAAACATAAATTCTGATGATGAAATGAAATTAACAGATTTTACAAATATAAATAATAGAAATTCTGAAATCATTAATGTATTATCAAATGAATTTGATTTATCAAACACAAATAAACAAGAACAAGAAATGATTTTAAGTATTTTTAAGGAACCCGCTGATAAATTTGAACTTAATCCCAATGAAAAATTAAAAATTACTTATCCAGTAAGAATAATTACATCTAAAGTTATATTAAATTTAAAACAAAAAATTACAGGAAATATTACTGCCAAAATAATTGATGATAACAATAAAGAACAAATAATTACATTATCAATTACAGAAGTAATGCAAATTTTACAAAAATATAGTTTATTACCCAATGAAATTATTATAGATAAAAACAATGATAAAATAACATTTAACGGTGAAGCATTATTTTCATTAGAAAGAGAGGGGGCGGTAAGAACAAATACAGTTACTACTATAGTATAAGGTTTTATAAAAACGATATTAGCTATTTAGAACAATAACTTTAATTGAAACAAGCACAACAAGTTTAAATTTCTTGTAAAAATAAAAAATGTTCAAACCAGTAATTAACTAAAATTACTGGTTTTTATTCTGACAAAATAAAAAGAAGAAAAATTGCTTAGTTGTTTAAGAGTATTGTCATCATAGACAACCACCTTTTAGGGTAGTAATTTTAACAGTTTTTAAATTTAATTATTAAGGGTTTTCAATTTCAATTCCAAAATTATTTGTATTATTTAATCTATAATTATTGGTACTACCATGCTCAAAAGTTAGTAATTCTGTTCCTTGTGTTTTAATTCTTATTGTTTTATTGGGTACACTAATCATTCAGGTATAAAAATTTAAACCCGAAGTATCTATTTTTGTTCCATAAGTATTTGTTATTTTTTGAAAGTCTTTTTGTTTAATTCTGTTATTTACAAGCTCTGCATTAAACTCTAAACTAAAAATTTTTACATTTTTTAAATTTGGTAATTGTTTATCTATATTTGCATTTATATTATCTTCTGTTCTTATCTCAACTTTTAAAAGGTCATGGTCTTGCCTTTCTGTTAAAAATCTTATTTTTTCTAAGTTTCTAATTTCAAAATCATAAACTTTGTTTTCGTTATCTTTATTTTTTTGTTCTACTGATTCACTTGCTTTTTTAGAACATCCAATTACTGGTAATATTGTTAATGCGGAAAGAGTTATTATATTTAAAATTTTCATTATTTTAATTCCTTTATTACTTTATTTTTTCAATATATATATATATATATATATTACACGAAAATCCTTAATATCATTAGAAAAATGGCAAAACCAATTAGAAATTGAAAGGTATAATAAAAAGCTGGTACTGTTTTAAAAACTGGAAAAATAGCAGTTGAAAAATTAACTGTTGCTTTTGCAATGATTGCTAACGGCCGTAAAATGGTAATTATTTGTGAAGCTGTTAGTATTCAGTTTAGCATTTTAATACCAGCATTTTGAATAGCACAACCAATATCGTTAAAGGTTGGTATTCACCGCCCGGAATATTTGCAATTTGGTGGTGGAATTAGGTCATCCCATTCTGAGTTGGTTGAACCGTCAGGAATAAAGGCCGTGGAATTTAAGACATTAAAGTCATAAATTTTAAAATTGTAATTATAGGTGTTATCCTTGTGATAAAGCGGGAAAGTCAGCGTAAAAATATTAATACCGTAGCGAATATCAATATCGGTATTGAGATAATTAATGCTGTTAGCAGTATTGTTGATTGGCAAGGTAATAAGTTTATTGTCGTAGGATTTAAGCACATTAAAGTCAATTTGGTAGATACTATTTTTATTTTTAATGGCATTATAATTCTCTTGGTGCGTTTTTTTATCAAAAGTAAAGAAATAACTTCTTAGTAGTAATTCTGAATTTCCAGTAATGTTAATAAAATATTTTTTGGGATAAAAAGTAATTAACGAGCGATAAAAGAAACCGATTTGAATAAAGTAATTTTTGTTGTAATCATCTACTCCTTTAAAATCAATTTCGGTATAAGTTTTTTCGTCCATATCAAAAGTAGCATAAAATAAACTGGCAAAGAAATTACCAAGGATTTCATAAATTTCGTCAAAGATATTTTTGTAATCATTATTGTTAATACCAAGAATGTTGTTTTTAAAATAAAGGTAAATATCGTTCCTTAATTCAGGGTCATAGCGTAGAAAACTAAATTTAACATTAAGATAATTCAATGTTCCAAAAAGGTACTTAATTAGGTAATAATCGTTAGCATTTTCAGTGTCATATTTTCAGATTTCAGTTTCACCGTGTAATAATTGTAAATAATTATTTCCAGCAATTAGAGTTTTGTTAAATGCCTTAATTTTAAGGACATTATCGTTGGTATCCTCTTGTTTCGGAATGACCATTTTAATCGTATTTGTTCCTTGCAATTGTGTACTCGTTTCAATTGCAGCGAATTTAACGGTAAATGTTCTGTCAGCAACATTATCTGTTGTTAAATCAAAAGTAGCACTATCATCTAAGTAATTGTTGTCGTTATCTTTAATTTCTGTATTATAGTCGATGCCTTCAATTGCATTATTTACGCCAGTAAGATTGTTAATTGTTTCATTAAGTCTTTTTTTAATTTTTTTGATAACTTCAATTTTGGTTGCATTTGTAGGGTCGATTATTTCTGAGTTTGGTAAAATAGTTGAAGTCTTGTGATAAAAATAGCTCTCGTCTTTAAAACCATGATTTTTAATGGTGAATTCTTTATAGTAACCTTTTTCTAAAGTGTCAATGAAATTAAATACTGGTGTTCAATAAAGATAAGAATAATTAAATTTGTCAAAATCACCGCGATGAATCATTAAATAATCAAGGTTATCAATAACATCATTGTATTTGTGGTTACCATCAAATTTAGTAGTTGTTATTGGTAAATCAATGTCGGTACTGTCTTTTTCAATTTCTATATTAAAATCATTTGTATTATTTAATCTATAATTGTTGGTACTACCATGCTCAAAAGTTAGTAATTCTGTTCCTTGTGTTTTAATTCTTATTGTTTTATTGGGTATACTAATCATTCAGGTATAAAAATTTAAACCCGGAGTATCTATTTTTGTTCCATAAGTATTTGTTATTTTTTGAAAGTCTTTTTGTTTAATTCTGTTATTTACAAGCTCTGCATTAAACTCTAAACTAAAAATTTTTACATTTTTTAAATTTGGTAATTGTTTATCTATATTTGCATTTATATTATCTTCTGTTCTTATCTCAACTTTTAAAAGGTCATGGTCTTGCCTTTCTGTTAAAAATCTTATTTTTTCTAAGTTTCTAATTTCAAAATCATAAACTTTATTATTTTGTCTTTTGTTTCTAATTAGTGAATTTACTGTTGTTTTATCATTGTTAATATTTTGGGGAATAGTAAAAATGTTATTGAAACTAATAGTTAGCACGGTAAATATTTTCATAAACATTTTTATCACTCCTTTTTAAAATATTTTATTTTTCATTGTTCTTTTTTCTTTAATTTTTTGAATAATAAAGCGGATTAATTTTTCAAATTTAATTGCAAAATATATTGCTCCGCCTCATCAAAAAACAAATATTCCTGCTAGCATAATACCACTATTGAACTTGCCAAAGAATTTAACCATCTCTTCATTCATAAAATTATTAAATTCGTCACTTGTTCCGGTTATTCATTTAGTATCGATTACTGTTAATGCACAAATTAATAAGCTTATAAAGATGAAAATGATACTTAATGATACTTTTAACCACTGCTTTTTAAAAGAATTTTTAATCCTTAATCTTAATGGCGTTTTTTCTTTTGAATTATCTTTTTTAAATAATTTGCCTAAAATTTTTTTCATTTTAGTTTTCCTTTCGTGTTTAAAAATTTTTAATTTTTCATTTTCAATAACTAGTTCTGATTTCTCATCTATATGAACACTATTTCGCTTTTCTAGTTCTAAAATTTATTTATTTTTTTCCATTATTTATGTATTTAAGAGTATTAACACTATTTTCTAATATGACATTAACAATTTTTAATTTGTCATTTTCTATTTCTAATTCTTGTTTTTTAGTTCATTTTTCCATTTTTTTATCTACCTTTAATCACAATAAATAAGGCAATCAGTACACAAGTAACGCCAAGAATGGTGAAGATTGGATGTTGTGAAAATGTCCGAGCCATTGGTTTAAATAGTTCTAAAATTGTTAAATTGCTAGTAATAAACTTTTGGAAATTCGCAAGGCCTTCGCTAATATAGTTTGTTAAAGTTTCAAAATGACTACCAGCTAATAGTCCAAGAACAGTTATTAAGATAAAAATAATAATTAGTTTAAACATCGTTAGTTACCTTGTTTTGTTTTTTTATTTCTTTGTTTTCAATTAATTTTATTTGGATTTATTGGTTTTATTTGTTTTTTAGTTTTTCCTCACGCACTTAACCGCCCTTTATTTTTAACCGCATATTGGCGTTGTTTTTCTAAATTAACTTGTTGACTACCAAATCCAAGAATAATTGCCATAAGAAATTCTACAGCCAGCGTTAAGAACAAAGGAAATATTAATTGAATATTTGTTCCTGGCACTTCTAAACTTCAAATTAAGTCAAAAACTTTATAAAGCATTTGAGCGAGAAAGTCGGCCATTTTTGCGAGATTTTCCATTTTTTATTATTCCTTTTCTTTCATTTTTCTTAAAAATTTGCTAAATTTATCCATTTTTAAATATTCTAAATCTTCTAAATCAATTGCTGTGTCAGTATAGTATTTGTCTTCATAGTCAGGATTTACTTTTGCATTTAAGTAATCTCTTAAAAAAGCTAGGTAAAAAGAATTGTAAGTGTTAAGTATTGGTAAAGGAATTTTTAGTTTAAAAAAATAAATATCAAGTTCAGGGATATCACGGTATTTAATGCGACGACCTTTTTTGCTATTTTTAGCATCAATTAAGGTGTTTCGTCAGCGTTCATATTCTTCAATGCTCGTAAAGGTACCATAGATGACTTTTAAGTAGGGCCGAAAAATATTAACGGTTTTTTTGCGAATTCCCACAATCACATTATTGGCAATATCACGAACTTTAACTCAAATATGTTTATCTCTTTGACCGCTAGCCAGAACAATATGACCAAAATGCCGTGCCAGAGCGAAATATTCTTGGATACCGGTTTCCTCGTTTTTGGTATTATTTTTTTCTCAATCAGTACCTTCTAAAAATAAGTTGGTTTCATCTCATAAAAGTAAGGTTTTGTCTGGCAATACCGGATAATCAAAATCTAATAATCCCATATGACCTAAACTTAATTTTTGGGTTTCTAGTAATGGAAATGTTGATGCGATGTGATATTTCTTCTTTTTTAGTAATTTTGATGCATATACTAGAAAAGCAGTTTTTCCAGTTCCTAATGAACCAATCACAATATTTAATGGTGAATTTTTTAAGAAATTAATAACTTTGTTAATTTGTGTTAAATTACCGATTTTAAAAAGAAAAATTAAAATACAACCTGCTAAAAATAAATAGCTTACAATATTTTTAAAATAACCGTTGTAAATATATCAAATTGCTCCGCAATGTCATAAAATTAAAAATGAGGTGCGATTCAATTCAATAAAATGGTTATTTTTTTCTATTATTCATTTGCAAAATTTCATCTTGCACCTCACTTTATTTTTTTGTTAGCGTACTGCTCCAAGTAATTTTTCAAACATTTTAAAGCAAATAAAGAATATTGCCAAAATAAATGGAAAAATGAAGATTCAGTAGTCAGCAAAGAAGTTACCGACTTGTGGCATATTAACAGCAATAATTTCTCACATTTTAGTAAACGCTGTTATAATCGCATTTCATAATTTAGTCATCGCGTCACTAGCTGTTATCTTTGTTACTGCTGGTACTTCTGTTAAGAAAGTTCCAATCATATAATCACCCCCTTTCTTTTTAAAACATTCATCATTTATATTCAAAGTTTTTCTTAAATTTGTTAAAACCACGGTTAACCTTAACACGATTGTATTTTTTCCTAATTAATTTTGAATTTCTTTGGGAATGCATCAGAATGTAACTTCTTGACATTAATTTTTTCCCTATCTAAATACTGATATGGTTTTTCAAAGGAGCATTAGAATAAATCACACCATAATCGCTGTTAAGAATCAAAAAGCAATGTTTGCTATTAAAAGTCAAAGTGGCGCTTCGTTTAATTTAATTTCTTTACCACCAGTAATGTGAGCCGGAATAGTTGTAATTTGAATAAATAAATCTCAGAAAGTTTGTTTAATTTGTTCTCAATTAAATTCTTTTAAGTTTATTGTCATTTTTTATCTCCCAAAAATCATTTTTATTGGTAAATACATAATTGAAATTAATGCGAAAAGAAAAGTAATGATAATAATTAATCCGGCAATAAACGCAACTTGTGCAGGCATTTTTTCTATCGGAATAAACAGTTTTAAGAATTCCATAATAATTTCTCAAAACATTATTTTTTATCCGCGTTATTTTCTTTTGAATTAGGAGATTTAACTCATTCCTCAAAACGAGCAATAAATACTTTTTCGTCTTTCGTGAAATTACCAGTATTATTTTTAATGGCATTTTTATATTTAATTCTAATTTTTATTTTGGCATAAATTTTATAAGCAAAATATGCTAATAGCATGATGCTGATAATAATAAATATTAATCCAATCGCAATATTCATTTTTAAACTCCTTTAAAATAGTTATAATTTATATCTTTTTTGTTGTTTTCTTTTTCGGCAATGAAGAAACTTAATAATTCTTGCCCCTTAATTAATTTGGTTTCATTTTCTTTTTGATTAATTGAAATTATTTGATATTTACTATCTTTTATTATTCCGATGCAAATCGAATTTTCATATTTTCCTTTATAAACAAATCGCTTTGGAAACCAAATGCCGATTTGTTCATTAAATCATGGAATTTTTGGTGCTTTAATAAACATTGCGTTTTGTGTTTCTTTTAAAAGATATTTCTTAGTATTTAAGAAAATGTTTTCAATGTTTTTCATAATAAATTACCTTTCTTATAGATAAACTAAGTTATATTAACTAAGTTTTAGTTAACTTAGTTTTTTAAACACTTATATATCGCAGATTTAAGTGTTTAACAAGCTTTGTTAGTAAATTTTGTTTTTTAATTAGATAAAGATTTTAATAATTTTAAACTTAGCATACCCCTATATAGAAATTTCTACACTTTAATATCCGCATCCTACCCTTGGAACTAATTTAATAGCGTGTATATTTTTAGGAAATCCACCCATTCATTTTTTTATTGCAAAACGAAACAAATTGCTATAGCTAATAGGATGTTATCTATTAACTGGTAAACTTCTTTCGGTTATGGCGACCACCCATAATTTATCGTGCTTTAATACATACCAACATTATTAATTCACTTGTATTTAATTTTCAAAGAACAAATTTTTAACACCTTATAAAATAAAAAGACAATCATTGCTGACCGCCTTAATACTTATTCAAATATTTTACTACCTAACAAAACTTTATGCGTCCTAGTAATTTTACATAAAAGCCTTTTAAAATTATCAAGTTGATGATTTTTTTTATTTTATCAAGAGTTTTCGACAAAATTAAAATAAAAAATTATTTTAATGTTGTTTTTATAAGCATTTTACTTAGTTTCTATAGAATTTTATTGAGATTATGTTTGTTAATATTAAATATTTTGTTTTATTACTTATTTTTCAAATAAAACGATAATTAAATTGTAGTTACTTTTCTTTCAAAATTAATCAAATATTTTTCCACCTAACAAAACTTTACGCGTCCTCATATTCTCGCTCTGCTACTCGTATGGGTTGAAAATTCATAATTCCTTGATTTAAAAAAATTAGAAATGCTGAAATACCAATATCGCTAGCTCGTTTCTCATTAATCCAGTTTTTACTTTGAAAATCATTTTTATAAAGTCATGCCATTATTTTTGGTGATAAATCTTGTTGACTAATATTAATTTCCAACTTCTTAGGAGTTAATGCATTAGCCATAGTGTCGGACACATACGATTTATAATAATCTTCATGACCAAAAGGAGCAAAACCATACATTCGCAAAATTGATTTTTCAATTTCGCGTTTTTTAACTACTACATTATCATCTTTATCACTAAATCATTTTTTAGTAAATCGTAATGGCATTATTTACTTTCCAATTCTTCAACTTGTTTTTTTAAAATTTCAATTTTTTCAGAAATTAATTTCCCCAAAGGTACAAGTCCTAGAGTAATAAAGTTTAAAAAGTAAATTAACATTTTCAATCAAAATAATTTTTTAGCCATTATTTTTAGCTCCTCGTTTTGGTTTGTTAATATTAATCTCGTTTTTATTAGCGTTATTATTTTTGATAGCAATAACCATATCAATCTTATTATTTATAATCATTAATTTAGTATCAATTTTATTTAACGCTTCTTTATTTTCTTGCTCCATTTTTTTCGCCTCCTTTTTTGTTTTTAAAGCCGAGATTATTCCCGTAATGCCAGCCGTTCCACCCAAACCGCCAATAATTGCTGTAAAAACACTTGCTACTGTTTCTGAATTCATATGATACTTTCTCCTCTCTTATTTAATTTTAGCCCCTAGGCCCACATAAATGTGAGCTATTAAACTAGTATTTTGTGGGCGGGTTTCTAAAATATCAGTTTCATTTTTTTCTGTTTCGGCTGAAAAAAATAAATAAATTTCTTCCGGGACCTCTTTTGGTCAAGCATCCAAAATAAGTGAGGACTGCATAACAATGTCAGAATCTTCCGGCGTGTGGGGCATTGTGCCCACATTTCACCCTGTTGTTGTAAAAAAATAATTTTTTTTCATTTGAAAACAAAAGAAGAATTGGGTTTGTCTAATTTCGGAGCCACATAAATCGAATGAATGTGGTGACCGACATTGTCATTTTCTGCGTTTAAAGGATTGTCTTTTTTGTGTCGCACAAAATCGCCCTCGCGAAGACTAGGCGTCACCAATTGACTGCCGTCGGCAAGAATGACGGTGTATGCCTTTTCTGAAAGTGGCAGTCAACCCTCTTCCAATTTTTTAATTGAGAAAATCAAGCAATCGCTCCAATTAACGATTTTTGGATATTTTGAAAATTTTGAAAAATCAAATTTAGTTGCTTTTGTAATTTGGCAGAAAAATCAGCTGTTGTAGCGTGCGTATAATCGCCCTCTTGAGGATTAGGTTGTAAAGCATTTGGTGGTAAAGTGCCAATTTGTTTAGGGAAAGATACCGTTAAAGTTTCTGTTTCATGTTCATAATCAAAACTTGCATATTCCTCAATAACTAAATTAGTTACAGGCCCTCTAAGATTAGGATTTTGGGGGCATGTGTAATCCTGACAGCGACTTTGAAAAAATTTTAATTGTTTTTTTAATCGTTCATTTTTTTCTTTTTCTAATAACTTATCAACAACAAATTTACTGTAATACAAACCTAAATCAATCATATTAGCATCAACTGTATTTTCATCATTATAAGGAATTAAAAAATTTTTTAATTCTGTAAAATTAGCTAATGCTTTAACTCTTTGTGGAATCATATCTTGAGTATTATTTGCTAGAGTAGAGGCAATATAACTTGTACTAGAAGTATTCAAATTTTTTGTTGCATCAACAAAAAATTCAACTGGAACTCTGTTAAACACTCAATGCTCAATCAAAATATAAATCATGTCCATAACGGTTTCTTTAATTTCATCAGGAAAAGTAGTAAATTCTCACTTGTTAAAAATAAAGTCAAGATACATGTTGCAATCATTTTGAGCTCTTAAAGCGAAAGTTTTAAATCAATCATCAAAATTAGCAAAATTTAAATCTTTATATTTAGATGGTATAGCATCTAAAGTTCCAGTAAGTGGTTTGATAGTATGATAACCATTAATGGTTATATTTGGTCAAAGTTCTTTTAAGAGCATTTTTTATCACTTCCGATTTAGTTTTTTATTGATAGTAGTAATTTTTTTAGTTATTTGTTTTTGGATCATATTTTTAGCATTAATTTTCAAATTAATATTTTTGTTTTTAACAAGTGGTCTAACAAAGCGGTTTTTAACATTTCGTCCAACAATTCCCTTACCCAAAACACTATCAACGGCTCAATTAACATAGTTGTCTTTATTAAAAACTTGATTAAAATTTTCTTTAACTTTAAATAAATTTCCTTCTTTATAACGGTCATAAGTTATTTTTAAAAGCGGAGTTAAAACTCGATATAACTTTATGCTATTGATGTAAAATTCTTGAACATTTGCTGGTAAAAATGGCATTAAAGATAATATGTTACCTTTAGTTTTACCCCAACCAATTGATCAACCACTTTCATACATATAAAATTTAAAAGGACTAGAAGCAGTTATTAATTGTTGTAATTTTAAGGGGGTAGTAATTATCGGCCCTATTGGTTGATATTCAGGATTTTGGTAGTAAATTGTAATCGCAATATCTGTTAGTATTCCTGTTGGTTTAACTTTGACTGCAAAAAAGACATCAGATATTAATGGCAATAAAGTACCATCGGTAATTATTTTCTTTTGCACTCTTGAAATAATGTTCTTAAAATTTGTATATTCTTGAATTTTGGTTGTAGTCTTTAATTCTATCTCTTTAATCGTTTCTCTTACAGGCTCAAACACTTTATTTAAACCTTTTTGAATTTGATATGTTGGCGATAATTTTTTCAATTTTTTTGTTTTTTCCATAATTTTATTAAATCTTTTAAGAAATTGAGAACGAAAAACATTTTCTGCTCGTAAAGTATTTAGTGATAATAATGTACCTTGACGAATTCCTGATTTTTGCATTTGGGTAATTAAATTAAATCAATTTTCTGTTGGCATTTTTGAAATTTCATTAATGTTTGTTCCGTAACGATTTAAAAATTGATTACCTCATTTTTCTTTAAATATCTTTGTTTTAGTTACAAGATTAGGATTAATTTTTCTTAGTAATGTTTCCATTTCCAAAAGTTGACCTAATGTTGTTACATTTGCACTTTTATAATTCTTAACAAATTGTTTTCGTGCCAAAAATCCTAAATGATTTAGCATAGTTTCTTTAGTTGGTTTTTTAGTATAATCAAATCAAGTTTTATATTTGTCAAGAATAATTTTTTTATTATAGACTTGGTACATAACCTGCTCTAAATTATTAGCCGTTGTTATTCCTAAGTGATTAATAATTTTATTTTCTTTCGCTAGATTAAAAAACTTTGTTGTTTTATAAGCTCTTGATATCTTACTAATTTCACCAATAGCTGGTGTTAAATTAAGTAAAGTGCTTATTGTATTACTTTGTTCTTTATAAATATCATAGACTTGATTAATTGTAAAATCAGTTACAACACGCACACTTGAAGCAATTAATTGGGATGTTAAATTTGATAATCCAGCACTTAGAGAAAATTTTAGCGACAGACCAGCAGTAAATTTTGCTAATAAAATACCAATGACTTGCACACCAACAAATTTTAATAATTCCAGTAAAAAATCATTTTCTTGTTTGTGAGGCAACCGCGTAGTAGTTTTAATAACTCGCAACTGCAAAGCAGTTATATTAGTTCCGATGGGCATAATCTAAAAACCACCTATACTATAGCCTAATTTTCTTTTTAACCACCTTGACCTGAACCGGCACCCGATACTGGTTTTGATTTATCTGGGTCTGGTGTTGATTTGTGATAATGAACCATTTTTGCTACAGCAACTTTACCAGTAAAAAATTCTCGTTCAGCGATATAAACTTGCCCCATATATTTTTCGTCTGTATACATACCTACATCCATAGGCAAATCAATACCTGTAAATGTCGCATATGCCAAAGTATTAACTCATATCATATTAACATTCTCGGGCAAGCGAGATTTAGGCACTTCAATAGTTATACAACCATTAACAACACCGACAACTCCGTTAACCATACCTAGCACACCATCAGGAGAAGCGGTTACCAATTTCGCATAAGTAGCTTCGGTCACTACATCAGCCGTCGCGAGCAAGAAACCACTTGTCCACTCATTTTCAGAATTGACAACAGCAATTCGCATTTTTGCCATTTCTTCAAGAATTGTGTTTTTAGTAATCGGTTTTGCGGTTGCAATTGCTGTACCGCCAGCCACTAATTGTTCAGCATCGTATTTGTCATAAATTTCAGCCATTTGTTGGCGAAGACGAATAATTTTACTTTCAATGAATTTGGGACCTACTGCTTTACTTTCTAAACGCCCTATGCGTTCTTGAATATCAATTACTTTGTCCAAGGTAGCTTCTATTTTTTTCTCGTTGCATAGTTAGATTTGGAACCAGTATTTGGGTCTCATGTTCTATTAATAGTTCCGTCCGTCGCAAGTGGAATAACTACTTTCTCACCATATTCAAATTCGGTAAAAGCTATTTCATTTGCAAAAAGTTGGTGAATTAAACTTCCTGTTCGTGGAAATTCGGGTCTTCATTTGCTTGAAACCAATGTTCTTAATTGGTCAACATTAATAAAAAACGCCATTATTATTTATCTTCCTTTCTTTTAAACATTAACTCTTGAGGGGTTAAAGCATCTGATGAAAAAATTATTTCTTCTGAGTTAGAAGAAGGGTTAGTATTTTTATCATCAGCCTTATTTGGAACGCCTCCTGTGTCTAATGTGTGTTTAATTTTTGGCATCGTGGCCACAAAATTATTAATATCATTTTTAATTACTTCAATATCATTTTCAAAATTAATTGAGTTTTTCACAAAATTAATAAATTGATTATCAATATTAGCATCTTGAATTAATTTATTAATTTCTTGTTCTTTTTTAAAAGTTAAATATTCTTTTTCTTTGTCGGCAAATTTTTTTAGTGCATCCGTTTCTCTTTGTAACAGATTTTTTGCTTTTTCCTGAAAATTAGCAGTATAGTCATTTTGCTCAGTGAAGCCACGATATAAATTTTTCACCTTAAAAGTTCCATCAGCATTTTTTTCGGGTTGTCCGTCTTCACCAATAAAGACGATTTTTTTATCTCTAATTTTCATTTGGTGTGTACTCCTTTTTCAAATAAAAAACTCATTTGATATTCTAATTATCTAATGAGTTTTTCTAATTATTGAGTTTTTAGCTATTTATTTTTTCTTTTTTTTCCAATTTTTTTAAATTTTTCAACCTCAATGCTAAAAAATGTTTTGTGGGTGGTCTTATTTGGATAATAACGATTGTGTAATTTTCCCTCAATTAAAATAATATCGTGTTCTTTTAATTTTAAGAATCCTTTTTGCAACTTTTCTTCATAAATAGAGAGCGTTGTGTAGTTAAGACCCGCTCAACTAACTTGAACATTAACAACTTTAACAACAACACTACTAATAGCTATTTTTTGCTTAAATTCTGTGATTTTGGGAATATCTTTTAAAATAACTGTCAAATTTACAAAATTAACATAGTCAATTACTTCATTTTCTTTTTTAGTTTTTAGTGCTTTTAACATTTTGTTTTACCTCATTACCCAAAAAGTATTGAATATGCTTTCACGCATCGTGCTCGTGTTTGGTAAGTTTTAAGTTTCCTTTGTAAAAAAATCCTTTCTTTTTAGAAGGCTCTTGTCTAAGAAAGTGCCAATGATATTTAAACCTTAAAAGACTGCTTATTGCTCCAATAAGTTCTGAGGTTGCTAAAGGATTGGTAATCGTTCTACCTTTAGTTAAGAAAAAATTTTCAATAATAAACAATGGCTTAAAATTTTCTATTCTTTTAAAATTATCAAATAATTTTTTAATTTTAAAAATTGCTTGTTCAACGCTTTCAGAAATTATTGTTTCGTTAAATTCAATGCATGAATTTTCAAAATTCCAAAGAACAATACCAGTAGAACCAATTCCTGCGGGGTCGATTCCAATTATATAATTCATAAAATAAATACTTACCTTATGACAACTACATTTTTTCGTTGAGTAATCGGAAGCGGTGAACCACGCCTCAATAAAGATTTAGACATATTATATTTTTCTCCTTATGTGTTGTCAGCAAAGAAAATGAGTACATTTTTCTTGGGGCACACAGCAATTTTGATAATCATAATTTTTTTTAGTTTTTCGCTTACAATAATTTTCTATTCTTTTAAACTCACATTGCAATGATTTTTCTTTTAATTGATAATTAACTGCTTTTAACGCTGTAATTAATTCTTTATAAGAATATTTTTGGCGTAACGCTTTAAGTCAATAAAAATGTTTGTTTTCCATTAATTAATCTTCCTCAATTATTTCTTTATAAATAATTCATTTCCGCGGACGAATGGCTTTTTTCTTGTAATAAATTACAGTTTCTAATGAGTGTACTTTTCTTTTAAAATTAGGATTATTACGCGAAAGTCCATAATAGCGTTCTACAATTTCGGCAACACTATCATAAACACCGACTAACTCATTGGTTTCGCAAGAATATATAACATAACAATATTTTTTAGCCATTTCGTACTTGTTCAAGATTTAATAACTAATTTAAATCAGTTTCTTTTAGTCATTCGGGAATAATATAATTAAAATTAATATCTTTATCAGCTTCAGATTTTTTAATATTTTCTAAAAATTTTTGTCGATTTTTAATTTTAACTTCTTCATACAAATTAATAATTTCTTGCCCCTTAATGGTTGTAATTTTCTGTGCACCGTTGGCATCATACTTAATAACTTCATAATCATTTTCTGGAAAAATACCGATCACCATCTGATTTGCATATTTAATTGATGGGTATACTAGTTTTCTAGGAACTCAAGAACCACCACCACTATTGGGAATTGATAGTAAAATCGCATTTGTTGTTTCAGCAACAATATATTTTTTATTCAAAAATAAATTTTTTAAGTTAGTCATTATTTATTAACTCCTCATATCAATAATTTTTTGGTTTTTGTAAAAAGATAATAGACTTCTTGCAAAATTAATTTAAAATATAATTGAATTGTTGTTTTTAATAAAAAGGTGGAATTTAAATGAAATTTAAAAAAAATAATCAAATAAGTGATAAAAATTTTTTAAGATTAACTGGTATTAAACATACTACTTTTAATAAAATGCTAGAAATTTTAAAAATAGAAGAATTAAAAAAGAGATTTCGTCGCGGAAGAACCAATAAATTATCATTAGAAAATCGTATTTTAATGACTTTAGAATATTGAAGAGAATATAGAACTTATTTTCATATTGCAAAAAGTTATGATATTAGTGAAAGTAGTTGTTATAGAAATATCAAATGAATTGAAGACACTTTAATAAAACACCCTAATTTTCAACAACTTACTGGTCAAAAATCACTATTAAAAGATTATTTCAAAGATAAGACTGTTATAATTGATGTAACTGAAAGCCAAATCCAACGCCCAAAAAAAGACAAAAACAGCACTACTCAGGAAAAAAGAAAAAACACACAATAAAAACACAAGTTATAATTGAAAAAGATAGTAAAAAAATTATTAGTTCTGATTTTTCTTATGGTAAAAACCATGACTTTAAAATTTTAAAAGATTCAAAAATTAAATTTTTACCAGAAACAACTGTTTTAGTGGATTTAGGTTATCAAGGCATACAAAAAATTAATCATAATGTTTTAATTCCTAAAAGAAAATCAAAGAAAAACCCTTTAAATAAAGAAGAAAAGCAAAATAATGAGCGAATTTCAAAAATGAGAATTGTTATTGAAAATGTTTTTGCTATACTTAAAAAATTTAAAATTATTAGTGAAAAATATCGAAATCGTAGAAAAAGATTTGCTTTAAGATTTAATTTAATAGCTTCAATTTATAATTTACAACTATTAGTTTAAATATATTTGATAATTTAAAATTTCAGTCTTTTTTTATTGTAAATAATAATTTTTATTATGTTTTAATGACAAAATATTTGTAAAAATAATCTAAAAATTATTTTAATAACACTTTTATATTTATTTTAAATTTAAAAATTATAATTATCATATTAATTTTGCAAGAAGTCTAATATATATCCTTCCTTATATGCAATTTCCTAGTTAGCTAACATAGTTAACTATCTAAGAAATCTATGTTATTTCTCTTATGTTTAACTAAGTTATGTTAGCTAACTAGGTGCGAGAAATGCTCGAAATTACCAAAAAGCATTTTTTGGCACACCTAAAAAGTGTTTTCATATTTACAACACAACTTTTTAAATATAATTTAGTTTTTGTTCGAACAAGTTAATAAATTAATAAAGTTAGTTTAATTTTATTAATTAAAATACCTATCTCCTTTAAAAAATTATTGTTAAGAGGAACATTCTTACTGGTCTAAAATGTCTGTGTTACCTTACATAACAAAACTAAACGCGACCTTTTTTAATGAGTTTACATTCTTTTAAAATAGTTATATAATTTTATCGGTTAATAAAAACCATTATATATGGCGACTGTGGCGTAATGGTTATCGCATTGGTTTGTGGAACCAACATTCGTGGGTTCAATTCCCATCAGTCGCCCCATTTTTATTTAAATTAAAATATTCTTTTAATTTTGTCGAAAACTCTTGATAAAATAAAAAAAAATCATCAACTTGATAATTTTAAAAGGCTTTTATGTAAAATTACTATTTTTACTTTAACTTTTTTATACATTAAAATATAATACCGCTGTTTGTTGGTTTGGAGTTAAACCCTTATGTTGGTATTTTCATTTTCAGAGATTTAAATAATTTTGAATATTAGTAAAACCTAAACCATGATAATGAATTAAGGCTTCTTTAAGACTAGATTGTAATTTACTGATTTTATTTTAAGTTACGATAACTAGCTTCAGGATTAATTGTTGTTTTAGTTACACATAAAGTAGAATTTGTTTGTTTTGCTACTAAAAAATATAATTTTTGCATATCGGAAGTAATAATTGAATTTTCGTTAATTAATTCTTTGTTCATATTTTCAATAACTCATTGTTTTTGTAAACGTTTGGTGTTTGTGGATTTAACATAAATATTGTTATTATTATCAATTGCCATTTGAATACAGCATTTAGTATTAGTTGCGAATGGGTCAAGGTGAATTCTTCGTGGATCAGTTTTATATTTGAAATTTCCTTTATGGATTTCTTTAATAAATGTTTCATCGATTTGGATTTTACCAGATAATTTTTTAAATTTTAATTGGGTATTTTCTAATTGTTTTGATTTCATTAATTTTTGACGATTATATCAAGCAGTTTTTAATGTAGTTTTAATAAAACGAGAAATTGTTTTACTAGATTGCCCCAGCAATGAAATTAGGGGACTGTACAATTAACTGTGTCTCTAAGTAATTAACTTAAATTCACTCTGTCCTCAAATTTTATCATTAAATGTGAAATTGCACTACCCCAATTTTGAATTGGCATCGTTCATTTCTTAACCATATTTTGAAATGCTAAATAAAATATTTTAAAAACTGATGCGTCATTAGGAAAAATCTTTTTATTCTTAATAACTTTTCTTAGTTTACTATTAACAGATTCAATCGCATTAGTTGTGTAAATAATCCTTCTAAATTCTTGAGGATATTCAAGAAAAATTATTAAATTATTTCAGTTATTTTTTCATGATTTAGTAATTTGTGGATACTTTTTATTTCATTTTTCTGAAAAATGAAATAAAGCAACTAGCGCTATTTCTTCATTAATTGCTGTATAAATTGATTTTAAATCATTAGCTACAAGTTTGCGATCTTTGTAAGGGACAAATTTTAAACTATTACGAATTTGATGAACGATGCATAATTGGTGCTGTGTTTTTGGGAACACAGCTTCTATTGCATCAGACATTCCAGTTAAATTATCGCTACAAGCAACAAGAATATCTTGTAAGCCACGATTTTTCATTTCCGTAAGAAAAGATTATATTAAGTCAAAATTTGGCTCCCTCATTCTCGCTAATTCACATTCCTAAAATATCTTTTAAACCATCTAAATTAATTCCTAAGGCAAGATAAACTGCTTTATTTATTATTCGTTTATCTTGCTTTACTTTAACAACAATACAATCAAAATAAACAATCGGATAAATCTTCTCTAAAGGTTTAGTTTGTCACATTTTAACTTCTTCAATAACATCATCAGTTATTTGACTAATTAAACTTTCTGAAATTTCTGCTCCGTGATAGAATTCTTGCAATTGTGCTTTGATATCAGAAATTGTCATTCCTCTTGCATATAAAGAAATTACTTTTTGATCAAAGTTATCAAATCTTCTTTGTCTTTTCGGAATAATTACTGGTTCAAAAGTACTATTTCGATCTCTTGGTACATCAATTGCGATTGAACCATTTTTAGTAATAATGGTTTTTTGTGTGTTGCCATTTCTTTTATTATGATTCTCATCAGTTTCAAGATGATCTTTAATTTCCGTATTTAACATTCGTTCAGTTAATTTTTTGGTAAATTCCTGAAAAATAGTATTGCCTTTAAATAAATCTTGTGGATTATCAATATTTTCTAAAAAATAATCAACAACTTTATCAATTGCGTCAGGTTCTTTTTTTATTTTTTTTTTTTTTTTGTCATTTTCTGTTCTCCTTCGTTTAAGTATAATTCAGAATGAATTATCGAGACACAGAATTTTGGACAGGCTCTTTAAATCCTTATCAACAATCAAGCTTGTTGTATTTTAATTTATAACCATTAATTCTAAAATTTAATAAAATTAATTTTTAAAAGTCAGGTTGATGATTTTTTTTATTTTATCAATACTTATCTATAAAATTTAAGAGTATTTATATTTTCATCAGTTACTTCATCAATTAATTCTTTTAAATTTACTTCCGACTTAGAAACAATAACTTTGTCTTGCTCAGTATTCTTTTCTTGATATCCTAATGGTTGATATTGACTTTTAATAGTTTCTATAGTTTCTAATTTATCATCTACTTCTTCAGAAATTATTTTATTAATTTCTTCAATATTACTATCGTTATTAATTTTACCTTTTTGAATTAAATCAATTTTTTTATAAATAGTATTCCGAACATTATCAACAACAGAAGCATTGGCATCACTTGATTGCGTTTTACTTTCTTTAACGGTAACAACTTGTTCTTGCAAATTATTCATTCGCTTCATAATTATTTCCCGAAATGATAACGGTTTTTCATTTTTCTTTATTAACTCTTCTGAAGTTGTTTTTGAACTTAAATTATTTTCAGACAATGGAGTTTTTTCTTGCATATCATTAATAACACTATTAGAATTAATAATACTTTGTTTTTTTTCAATTACTTGATTTGGAGTTTTAAGTTTTGGCATTGGCGATAATTTTTCATTAATAACTTTTTTTTCAAATTTTGCTGTAAAATCCTTTTCTAAATGTGATTGATTTTCTGATAAATTAAACTTTAATTCTTGCTCTTGTTCTTCTAATTCTTCTCAATTAGAAAATGGCTTTTTTGATGACGATTTTATTGGTTTTACTGATTTTTCAGAAACAGTTTCTTTCAACATAATCTTCATTTTAACAACAACATCACCGCGTTTAACACTATCACCCTCAGGGCAAACAAATAATTTTTCAATATCACCATCAAATAAAGTACTAACCGGAATCTCTTGACCTTCACAGTTAGGGGTTAATAAGCAAAATATTTTGAAAGGCTTTAACATGACTCCCTTGTTCAACTAAAATTTGCTTAATAGTACCATATTTACTTGGTAAATCATTTAACTTAATTTTAATCATTAAAGCCACCTCTTTAACTTTTATCTTATTTTAACATTTATTATTATTTATGTATATCAAATAATTTTTTTAATTTTGTCGAAAACTCTTGATATTTATTGAATATACTTAATTTTAGGTATATTTTTAATATGATAGAGGTGGATAATAATTATGGAAAAAATAATTCAAGAACTAGTAAATACTTTAACAGATGATCAATTTTTAGAATTTTATGAAAAAGTCAAACAACAAGCAGAATTAATAAAAAAACAAAAACGGTTAAATGAAATTGATCAAAAATTTAGAGCGCAAGGTATTTAAATGCCCTAAATGTGAATCTTACCATTGCGTTAAAAATGGACATAATTCAGAAGGAAAACAAAAATATTTATGTAAAAATTGCCGTGCAAGTTTTGACGCTTTTCGTAATCATTTTATTTATTGAAGTCATTTAAATTATGAACAATGAAATTTATTGATTCAAATTTCATTGCTGGGGCAATCTAGTAAAACAATTTCTCGTTTTATTAAAACTACATTAAAAACTGCTTGATATAATCGTCAAAAATTAATGAAATCAAAACAATTAGCAAAAACTCAAAAATACTTTAAGAAACTTAGTGGCATCATTGAAATTGATGAAACTTTTATTAAAGAAATCCATAAAGGAAATTTCAAATATAAAACTGATCCACGAAGAATTCACCTTGACCCATTCGCAACTAATACTAAATGCTGTATTCAAATGGCAATTGATAATAATAACAATATTTATGTTAAATCCACAAACACCAAACGTTTACAAAAACAATGAGTTATTGAAAATATGAACAAAGAATTAATTAACGAAAATTCAATTATTACTTCCGATATGCAAAAATTATATTTTTTAGTAGCAAAACAAACAAATTCTACTTTATGTGTAACTAAAACAACAATTAATCCTGAAGCTAGTTATCGTAACTTAAATAAAATCAGTAAATTACAATCTAGTCTTAAAGAAGCCTTAATTCATTATCATGGTTTAGGTTTTACTAATATTCAAAATTATTTTTTAATTTTGTCGAAAACTCTTGATATTTATTGAATATACTTAATTTTAGGTATATTTTTAATATGATAGAGGTGGATAATAATTATGGAAAAAATAATTCAAGAACTAGTAAATACTTTAACAGATGATCAATTTTTAGAATTTTATGAAAAAGTCAAACAACAAGCAGAATTAATAAAAAAACAAAAACGTTTAAATGAAATTGATCAAAAATTTAGAGCGCAAGGTATTAAATGCCCTAAATGTGAATCTTACCATTGCGTTAAAAATGGACATAATTCAGAAGGAAAACAAAAATATTTATGTAAAAATTGCCGTGCAAGTTTTGACGCTTTTCGTAATCATTTTATTTATTGAAGTCATTTAAATTATGAACAATGAAATTTATTGATTCAAATTTCATTGCTGGAGCAATCTAGTAAAACAATTTCTCGTTTTATTAAAACTACATTAAAAACTGCTTGATATAATCGTCAAAAATTAATGAAATCAAAACAATTAGAAAATACCCAATTAAAATTTAAAAAATTATCTGGTAAAATCCAAATCGATGAAACATTTATTAAAGAAATCCATAAAGGAAATTTCAAATATAAAACTGATCCACGAAGAATTCACCTTGACCCATTCGCAACTAATACTAAATGTTGTATTCAAATGGCAATTGATAATAATAACAATATTTATGTTAAATCCACAAACACCAAACGTTTACAAAAACAATGAGTTATTGAAAATATGAACAAAGAATTAATTAACGAAAATTCAATTATTACTTCTGATATGCAAAAATTATATTTTTTAGTAGCAAAACAAACAAATTCTACTTTATGTGTAACTAAAACAACAATTAATCCTGAAGCTAGTTATCGTAACTTAAATAAAATCAGTAAATTACAATCTAGTCTTAAAGAAGCCTTAATTCATTATTATGGTTTAGGTTTTACTAATATTCAAAATTATTTAAATCTCTGAAAATGAAAATACCAACATAAGGGTTTAACTCCAAACCAACAAACAGCGGTATTATATTTTAATGTATAAAAAAAGTTAAAGTAAAAATAGTAATTTTACATAAAAGTCTTTTAAAATTATCAAGTTGATGATTTTTTTTATTTTATCAAGAGTTTTCGACAAAATTAAAGAAATTATTTAAATCTCTGAAAATGAAAATACCAACATAAGGGTTTAACTCCAAACCAACAAACAGCGGTATTATATTTTAATGTATAAAAAAAGTTAAAGTAAAAATAGTAATTTTACATAAAAGTCTTTTAAAATTATCAAGTTGATGATTTTTTTTATTTTATCAAGAGTTTTCGACAAAATTAAAAAATAATTTTATTAAAACGAATTTTTTACTACTTTTAAATAATATATTATTTTAATTTTGTCGAAAACTCTTGATATTTATTGAATATACTTAATTTTAGGTATATTTTAATATGATAGAGGTGGATAATAATTATGGAAAAAATAATTCAAGAACTAGTAAATACTTTAACAGATGATCAATTTTTAGAATTTTATGAAAAAGTCAAACAACAAGCAGAATTAATAAAAAAACAAAAACGTTTAAATGAAATTGATCAAAAATTTAGAGCGCAAGGTATTAAATGCCCTAAATGTGAATCTTACCATTGCGTTAAAAATGGACATAATTCAGAAGGAAAACAAAAATATTTATGTAAAAATTGCCGTGCAAGTTTTGACGCTTTTCGTAATCATTTTATTTATTGAAGTCATTTAAATTATGAACAATGAAATTTATTGATTCAAATTTCATTGCTGGGGCAATCTAGTAAAACAATTTCTCGTTTTATTAAAACTACATTAAAAACTGCTTGATATAATCGTCAAAAATTAATGAAATCAAAACAATTAGAAAATACCCAATTAAAATTTAAAAAATTATCTGGTAAAATCCAAATCGATGAAACATTTATTAAAGAAATCCATAAAGGAAATTTCAAATATAAAACTGATCCACGAAGAATTCACCTTGACCCATTCGCAACTAATACTAAATGCTGTATTCAAATGGCAATTGATAATAATAACAATATTTATGTTAAATCCACAAACACCAAACGTTTACAAAAACAATGAGTTATTGAAAATATGAACAAAGAATTAATTAACGAAAATTCAATTATTACTTCCGATATGCAAAAATTATATTTTTTAGTAGCAAAACAAACAAATTCTACTTTATGTGTAACTAAAACAACAATTAATCCTGAAGCTAGTTATCGTAACTTAAATAAAATCAGTAAATTACAATCTAGTCTTAAAGAAGCCTTAATTCATTATCATGGTTTAGGTTTTACTAATATTCAAAATTATTTAAATCTCTGAAAATGAAAATACCAACATAAGGGTTTAACTCCAAATCAACAAACAGCGGTATTATATTTTAATGTATAAAAAAAGTTAAAGTAAAAATAGTAATTTTACATAAAAGCCTTTTAAAATTATCAAGTTGATGATTTTTTTTATTTTATCAAGAGTTTTCGACAAAATTAAAAATATATTAGACTTCTTGCAAAATTAATTTAAAATATAATTGAATTGTTGTTTTTAATAAAAAGGTGGAATTTAAATGAAATTTAAAAAAAATAATCAAATAAGTGATAAAAATTTTTTAAGATTAACTGGTATTAAACATACTACTTTTAATAAAATGCTAGAAATTTTAAAAATAGAAGAATTAAAAAAGAGATTTCGTCGCGGAAGAACCAATAAATTATCATTAGAAAATCGTATTTTAATGACTTTAGAATATTGAAGAGAATATAGAACTTATTTTCATATTGCAAAAAGTTATGATATTAGTGAAAGTAGTTGTTATAGAAATATCAAATGAATTGAAGACACTTTAATAAAACACCCTAATTTTCAACAACTTACTGGTCAAAAATCACTATTAAAAGATTATTTCAAAGATAAGACTGTTATAATTGATGTAACTGAAAGCCAAATCCAACGCCCAAAAAAAGACAAAAACAGCACTACTCAGGAAAAAAGAAAAAACACACAATAAAAACACAAGTTATAATTGAAAAAGATAGTAAAAAAATTATTAGTTCTGATTTTTCTTATGGTAAAAACCATGACTTTAAAATTTTAAAAGATTCAAAAATTAAATTTTTACCAGAAACAACTGTTTTAGTGGATTTAGGTTATCAAGGCATACAAAAAATTAATCATAATGTTTTAATTCCTAAAAGAAAATCAAAGAAAAACCCTTTAAATAAAGAAGAAAAGCAAAATAATGAGCGAATTTCAAAAATGAGAATTGTTATTGAAAATGTTTTTGCTATACTTAAAAAATTTAAAATTATTAGTGAAAAATATCGAAATCGTAGAAAAAGATTTGCTTTAAGATTTAATTTAATAGCTTCAATTTATAATTTACAACTATTAGTTTAAATATATTTGATAATTTAAAATTTCAGTCTTTTTTTATTGTAAATAATAATTTTTATTATGTTTTAATGACAAAATATTTGTAAAAATAATCTAAAAATTATTTTAATAACACTTTTATATTTATTTTAAATTTAAAAATTATAATTATCATATTAATTTTGCAAGAAGTCTATTACTTTATTTTGTTTAATAAATTTCTTCTCATACTCTGTTAAAAACATACTAGATAAACTATCTTGCTCTTGAACTAATAATTCTCAATGAGAATCACTCCTCAAACTATTAATAGTAAAGTCAAGCAATATCGCATTATCAGTACGAATTAAAATTCTACCAGCATTAACAAGAATATTTTTATATGCTAATAAAAATTTAGGATGCGTTAACCTTCTTTATATAGTGTTTTTTCTTTGGTCATGGATCAGAAAAATTAAGATATATTTCGGTAATTTCATTAATAGCAAATATATTTAAAATATTATTAGCATCAATTTGAACAAATTTTAAGTTAGTAGGAATTTTTTCTAATGCTACCACTTTCTTTACTGCTGCCATTAATACTACTTCCGATTTTTCAATGGCAATAAAATTTATCATTGAATATTTATGTGCCATAGCAATAATAAAGTCTCCTTTACCACATCCAATTTCTAAATGACAAGGTTGAGTATTATTAAAAATTTTTTTTAATTTTGTCGAAAACTCTTGATAAAATAAAAAAAATCATCAACTTGATAATTTTAAAAGGCTTTTATATAAAATTACTATTTTTACTTTAACTTTTTTATACATTAAAATATAATACCGCTGTTTGTTGGTTTGGAGTTAAACCCTTATGTTGGTATTTTCATTTTCAGAGATTTAAATAATTTTGAATATTAGTAAAACCTAAACCATGATAATGAATTAAGGCTTCTTTAAGACTAGATTGTAATTTACTGATTTTATTTAAGTTACGATAACTAGCTTCAGGATTAATTGTTGTTTTAGTTACACATAAAGTAGAATTTGTTTGTTTTGCTACTAAAAAATATAATTTTTGCATATCAGAAGTAATAATTGAATTTTCGTTAATTAATCCTTTGTTCATATTTTCAATAACTCATTGTTTTTGTAAACGTTTGGTGTTTGTGGATTTAACATAAATATTGTTATTATTATCAATTGCCATTTGAATACAGCATTTAGTATTAGTTGCGAATGGGTCAAGGTGAATTCTTCGTGGATCAGTTTTATATTTGAAATTTCCTTTATGGATTTCTTTAATAAATGTTTCATCGATTTGGATTTTACCAGATAATTTTTTAAATTTTAATTGGGTATTTTCTAATTGTTTTGATTTCATTAATTTTTGACGATTATATCAAGCAGTTTTTAATGTAGTTTTAATAAAACGAGAAATTGTTTTACTAGATTGCCCCAGCAATGAAATTTGAATCAATAAATTTCATTGTTCATAATTTAAATGACTTCAATAAATAAAATGATTACGAAAAGCGTCAAAACTTGCACGGCAATTTTTACATAAATATTTTTGTTTTCCTTCTGAATTATGTCCATTTTTAACGCAATGGTAAGATTCACATTTAGGGCATTTAATACCTTGCGCTCTAAATTTTTGATCAATTTCATTTAAACGTTTTTGTTTTTTTATTAATTCTGCTTGTTGTTTGACTTTTTCATAAAATTCTAAAAATTGATCATCTGTTAAAGTATTTACTAGTTCTTGAATTATTTTTTCCATAATTATTATCCACCTCTATCATATTAAAATATACCTAAAATTAAGTATATTCAATAAATATCAAGAGTTTTCGACAAAATTAAAAAAAATTTTTGATGCTCAATTACCTTGATAAGTGTGGGGTTCTTGAATAACAATTTGATAATTATTTTCTAAAAATATTTTTGCTTGCGGATTATTTCGTAATCTCATATTATTCTCCTATCTATTAAGTAACAAAAAATAGTAAAGCGATAGAAAAAAAGATTGTTGTTGATACACAGTCAATAATCGTTGTTACCAAAGGAGCAGCCATAACAGCTGGATCCATTCTTAATAATTTTGCAACAATTGGTAAAATTCCCCCCGCTACTTTAGAAATAATAATAACAATTCATAAAGATATTGAAATTGTAATCATTGAAGCTCACTGATCTCAATATAAAACACCATCATATTTAATAAGATTAATAATAATCATTCTAATAAAGTTAAAGCAAATTAAAATTAAACCAACAAAAAAAGATATTCTTAACTCTTTTCAAACAACTTGCCCATAATCTTTAATTGTAACATCACCTAATGATAAAGCACGCACAATAGTTGTTGAGGCTTGACTTCCAGAATTTCCTCCCGTATCAGCAATAATTGGTAATAATGGTACTAATAAAGTTAAAAACTTATTAGATAAATCACTACTATTTTTATTAGCACCAAATAAAGGTAAAAAAGCATCAATAACTAATTCTGAAAAAGTAGCTGATACTAATAAAAATAACAATCAAAATATTCGCGAACGAACAATTCTTCAAACTGGAGTTTTTAAATATAACATCTCAGTTGGTTTAATTGCAGCTAACTTTTCAATATCTTCTGTCGCTTCTTCTTCCATAACATCTAAAATATCATCAACAGTAATAATTCCAATTAACACATTTTGCTTATTAACAACAGCAACTTCATTTAAATCATATTTTTGAACAATATTAGCAACTAATTCTTGATCACTATGAGCATCAACACTAACAACATTAGTTTCCATTACACTATTAACTTCTTCTTTGCTATTAGCAAAAACTAAATTTCTTAAACTAATAACTCCTAATAACTTATTCTTACTATCAGTAACATAATACTTATCACTATTTTCTGCTCTTTCACCCAGTTGTTTCACTTTTTCTAATGCTTGACCAATTTTTTCATGTTGAAATAACTGCACAAAATCAACTGACATAATTGAACCAGCACTATTTTCTTCATAATTTAATAAAAGATTAATTTCTTTTCTTTTATCACGCGATGCATTGATAATAAGCTTTTTAATAACTTCTTCAGGTATTTGTTCCAATAATTCAACAATATCATCAGCATATAATTGATTAACAATTTGCGTTATTTCCGTATTACTTAATTCATTTAGTAACATCATTTTCATTTCCATATCAAGATTAATAAAAACTTCACTAGCTATTTTTGAATCCAACAACCGTACTAAATATAAAACTTCACTAAGATTTTCCATTTTATTAATTACATCAGCTAAATCAGCACTATGCAAATTTTTTAAAATTTTTTCTAAACTTTTCTTATCATTAATATTAATTAATTTTTGCAAATTGCTAATATTTATTTGCAATAACGACTTATTATTAATAGACACTAGCATTTTACCTCACAACAATGTTATTTTACTATTTATGTAATATTAATTATATCTTGTTTAACAATAAAAGTCTTTTGTTATTTGGTCGCGTTTAGTTTTCTTAGGTATTACTTTGAAAAAGTAAAACAATCAGCTAATTATATTATTTAATTACTAAACTAAGCCTGCCTTTCTTGTTATTGTCATTTTTATTCGTTACCATTTTATCATATTATTGAATTTTTACACAATAAAAAATTATTAAAAATTGAATTGTCAGATGTTATTAGACAAACTAAGTTAGAAGAAATATCAGATAAGCAAGAACAGACAATTTTAAATCGTGTTAGAGAATTAAATTTTGGCTTAGATATTGATCAAGTTAAAGTACAAAAAAATAGCATTACTGATACTGCGGCAACTATTGAATCAATTGATCAAAGTGTATATTCTGATGGTGCAGTCAAAGTTATATTTACACTTGCTAAAAAAGCAAGAAAACCAAATGATGCACAAAAAATAATTACAGAAGATGAATCTAAAAAACAGGGAACACGGCCTAAAGGAAGTACAGTAACTTTAAAACAATCCGATAACAGTAATACAAATGCTGACGGAAGTCAAACACAAGCTAGTAACCGCATACAACAAAATAATTCAGATGAGCCAACAAATCACAATAATTTGTATGATGTGCCAGCAGATAATAGTTGTTTGTTTTGGTCGGTATCAACATCTTACTTATTGCCAGCGAGAAATAATAATGAAGAATTTAGAAACCGATTTATCCAATTATTTGGTGAAGAAAATTTAAAATATTTATTATATATTCAAAAATTACTACAACAACATGATTTAGAAAATAATAGAAATCTAAATCAATTATGATATCAAGATCAAACAGCAAATAATCTAGTTATAAATTTCTTTCGTAATCGCGTTGTTGATTATATACAATCAAATTTAGAGACAATTCCAAATCGCAATGGCGAATTAACATTTAGAAGTCTTATTCAAGATAATAATGATATTGATACTAATTACTTAGAAATAATGCGACAATTTTCAACATGAGGGGGAACACCAGAAATAATAGCAATGAGCAATCTTTTAAATGCTAATATTAGTGTAAATAATAATGGCTCTTATCAACCAGTTAATCAAAATTCAAATAATAATAACATCGCGATATCTTATGTTGAGCTTGAAAAAGGTTCGGGTATTCACAATCATTATAATTTTGCTTTAACACCAGAAGAAGATCGGCCAAATCAGCCTATTGCTATTAATGACAATCAGGAAAATGTCCCGGTAATTGATATAACCAAGAGACCAGATAATTTCCCAACAACCACCCCAAAACCAGAGGTAAAACCAATTAAATTACCGGTTGATGATCATGCTCAACACCGCGCCATTCCGACTAACAATAACGAGGACGATGATGCTCATCAAGGCAATAATATTGCCAATGTACCAGAACCAACAATAACATCATTACAAAAAGATAAATATCATTTTGTGGATAAAAAAACAGAAGATGATAGTTTAAAAAATGATGAAAATTTAGAAATTAACTTAATTAAAAACAATAAAGACGAAATAAAACAAAATGCCCCGGCAGGAAATCAACCCATCAATACAAATATGGAAAATTTACAAACAACAACCGCTAAGGCAATAAATCAATACAACGCTCTTTCAAAAGAAGAAAAATTAAAAAAATTAAATGAAATTAATCGTTATTATCAAACATTATCTGAAAATGATAAAAAAGCTTTTAAAGAAAAATTAACAAATACTGGATTAGCAGCTTTAAGTGGGGGCACATTAACAGCTTATGGAACAAAAATGACTGTTAGTGGTACTGCTACTACTGGTGCCACAAATGCAGAAGCAATCGAAATGACCCCACTCTTATCAACAAGTACAACAGAAAGCTTAGCCGCTGCAGAAACAATTACTGTGGCCGAAACAGCAGCAGTTGAAGGTGGAGTTATAGCTGTAGAAACTGGTACCGCTGCCGCTCTGGCTCCGGAAACTCTAGGGCTATCCTTAGTAATCGGAGGATTAGCAATTGCAGGAACATGAATATATTTTGCTTTTCATCATCATGCAACATCTGATATTGCGTTGCCAACTTCAATTCATCATAATGTTTATGATAACATTGAAAAATGATATAAATTTCTAGCCCATGATAAATTAAAAATTAAAATTAACAAAAACACATGAAATGAAATCAAACAAAATAAAAATTCACCAGCAAACATTATAAAAATTATTAAAAATAAATTTGTTATAAATGACCATTCTGGTTGAGGCGGAAGTGTCACAAATGAAGATTTCAACACTTTTGTAAAAGTAATAGTACTTCATTTCGAACAAATAAATGGTTATTTTGAAATATTAGATAATGAAAATGATGGTTTTGTCATTATAACCAACACTGAAGGCGATTGACTAGGAGTAGAATAAAATTTAACATTATTAATTAAAAAATTAAAATATTTCTTATATGTGTTATGCAGAAATAACCTGACTTCAAATTTTAATTTTAATATATTTGTTAATTATCTAATTTAAATTAAGATTAAAAATATTTTTACTAAAGCAGTATTTAAACTTAAATACTGCTTTTTTATTTTGTCAAAATAGAAAAAATGAAAAAATTGTTTAAGAGCAGTATCGTCATATAAAGCTACATTTTGGGGTAGCGATTTTAACAGTTTAATTATTTTTAAATTCAGTTTTAAATTCTAATATTTTTCATTTGGCATATCTTTCATTTTTATCTCATTCTTGTATTTTCATTTTTATGTTTTTTAATTTTTTATTTTGATATGATAAAAAATCTTTATTTTCTCAATATCTTGGTTCACTGTTTTTTTCTCAATTTAAATCATATTCTAATGATTTTAATATTGGTAGTGTAATCTTGTCATTTTTATCAACATAAAATTCTCAATCATTAAGTTTCATTCGCGGAGGCAAGTTTTTGGGCATAAATTCATTTTCTACATTAACTTTTATTTCTCATTTTTGATTTCACTTGCTGTTGTCATCTTTTGATGATTTAAGTGTTAATTTTGATTTTTTTAAGTTTAATTCGTATGACTCATTCTTAATTTGTAATATTGGTTTATTTTCTTTTTTAGAACACCCAACTATTGGCAATGTTGTCATCCCCAAAAGAGCTATTATATTTAAAATTTTCATAAATTTAACTCCTTCATTTTGTTTTTTCAAGTATATATATATATATATATATAATTATACAAAAATTCTTAATATCATTAGAAAAATGGCAAAACCGATTAAAAATTGAAAGGTATAGTAAAAAGCTGGTACCGTTTTAAAAACTGGAAAAATGGCGGTTGAAAAGTTAACTGTTGCTTTTGCAATAATTGCTAACGGTCGCAAAATCGTGATGATTTGTGAAGCTGTGAGTATTCAGTTTATCATTTTGATACTAGCATTTTGAATGGCACAACCAATATCATTAAAGGTTGGTATTCATCGTCCAGAATATTTGCAATTTGCTGGTGGAATTAAATCGTCTCATTCACTGTTATTTGAGCCATCAGGGATAAAGGCTGTTGAATTTAATACATTAAAGTCATAAATTTTAAAATTGTAGTTGGAGATATTCCCTTTGTGATAAAGTGGAAAAGTTAAGGTAAAAATGTTAATACCATAACGAATATCAATATCGGTATTTAGATAATTAATACTGTTAGCGGTTTTGTTGGTTGGCAAGGCAATGAGTTTATTATCATAAGATTTAAGGACATTAAAATCAATTTGATAAATACTATTGGTGTTGTTAATAGCATTGTAATTATCTTGGTGCATTTTTTTGTCAAAAGTAAAGAAATAACTTCTTAGTAATAATTCTGAGTTTCCTATAATATTTACTAAGTATTTTTTGGGATAAAAGGTAATTAATGAACGATAAAAGAAACCGATTTGAATAAAGTAATCCTTCTTATAGTTTTCTACACCCTTAAAATCAATTTCGGTATGAGTTTTTTCGTCCATATCAAAAGTCGCATAAAATAAACTAGCAAAGAAATTGCCAAGAATTTCATAGATTTCGTTAAAAACATTTTTGTAATCGCTATTGTTGATACTAGGAATGTTGTTTTTAAAATAAAGGTAAATATCATTTTTTAAATCGGGGTCATAGCGTAGAAAACTAAATCTAACATTGAGGTAATTTAGGGTACCAAAAAGATATTTAATTAGGTAATAATCGTTAGAATTCGTAGTGCCATATTTTCAGATTTCATTTTCACCGTGTAGCAATTGTAAATACTTATTTCCAGCAATTAGAGTTTTGTTAAATGCCTTAATTTTCAAAACATTCTCATTTACTACATTTTTATCACTAGAAGTTTTATGATAAAAATAGCTCTCGTCTTTAAAGCCGTGATTTTTAATCGTAAATTCTTTGTAATAACCTTTTTCTAGGGTGTCAATGAAATTAAATACGGGCGTTCAATAGAGATACGAGTAATTAAATTTATCAAAATCACCACGGTGAATCATTAAGTAATCAAGATTATCAACAACATCGTTATAGTTATGGTTGCCATCAAATTTGGTGGTTTTTTCTGGTAAATCAATATCAGTCGAGGGTTTAATTTCTGATTGTGCGTCAAATTCTAATATTTTTCATTTGGCATATCTTTCATTTTTATCTCATTCTTGTACTTTCATTTTTATGTTTTTTAATTTTTTATTTTGATATGATAATAAATCTTTATTTTCTCAATATCTTGGTTCACTGTTTTTTTCTCAATTTAAATCATATTCTAATGATTTTAATATTGGTAGTGTAATCTTGTCATTTTTATCAACATAAAATTCTCAATCATTAAGTTTCATTCGCGGAGGCAAGTTTTTGGGCATAAATTCATTTTCTACATTAACTTTTATTTCTCATTTTTGATTTCACTTGCTGTTGTCATTTTTTGATGATTTAAGTGTTAATTTTGATTTTTTTAAGTTTAATTCGTATGATTCATTATTTTGCCTTTTACTTCTAATTAGTGATTGTGTTGTTGTTTTGGCATTGTTAATGTTTTGGGAAATGGTAAAAATGTTATTGAAACTAATAATTAGCACGGTAAATATTTTCATAAACATTTTTATCACTCCTTTTTAAAATATTTTATTTTTCATTATTCTTTTAGTTTTAATCTTTTTTAATATAAAACGAATTAAGCAGTTTACTATTTCTGTTGTGGTTACTCACACTAATGAATAACCTATAATCATTAACTTACCAATTGCTCCAAAATTTTTAATAAATTGTTGCAAATTTTCAATATCTGTATGTAACAATAAAACTATACTTAAAGATATGAATATAATGTAATTAAGTATTATTCATCAATATTTTTTTAAAGAATTAATGAGTTTGTTTGATTTCATTTTTCAAGACTCTTTTTGCTCTAATTTTCTGAACAATAAAGCGGATTAATTTTTCAAATTTAATTGCAAAATATATTGCTCCGCCTCATCAAAAAACAAATATTCCTGCCAGCATAATACCACTATTGAACTTTCCAAAGAATTTAACCATCTCTTCATTAGACTTCTTGCAAAATTAATTTAAAATATAATTGAATTGTTGTTTTTAATAAAAAGGTGGAATTTAAATGAAATTTAAAAAAAAATAATCAAATAAGTGATAAAAATTTTTTAAGATTAACTGGTATTAAACATACTACTTTTAATAAAATGCTAGAAATTTTAAAAATAGAAGAATTAAAAAAGAGATTTCGTCGCGGAAGAACCAATAAATTATCATTAGAAAATCGTATTTTAATGACTTTAGAATATTGAAGAGAATATAGAACTTATTTTCATATTGCAAAAAGTTATGATATTAGTGAAAGTAGTTGTTATAGAAATATCAAATGAATTGAAGACACTTTAATAAAACACCCTAATTTTCAACAACTTACTGGTCAAAAATCACTATTAAAAGATTATTTCAAAGATAAGACTGTTATAATTGATGTAACTGAAAGCCAAATCCAACGCCCAAAAAAAGACAAAAACAGCACTACTCAGGAAAAAAGAAAAAACACACAATAAAAACACAAGTTATAATTGAAAAAGATAGTAAAAAAATTATTAGTTCTGATTTTTCTTATGGTAAAAACCATGACTTTAAAATTTTAAAAGATTCAAAAATTAAATTTTTACCAGAAACAACTGTTTTAGTGGATTTAGGTTATCAAGGCATACAAAAAATTAATCATAATGTTTTAATTCCTAAAAGAAAATCAAAGAAAAACCCTTTAAATAAAGAAGAAAAGCAAAATAATGAGCGAATTTCAAAAATGAGAATTGTTATTGAAAATGTTTTTGCTATACTTAAAAAATTTAAAATTATTAGTGAAAAATATCGAAATCGTAGAAAAAGATTTGCTTTAAGATTTAATTTAATAGCTTCAATTTATAATTTACAACTATTAGTTTAAATATATTTGATAATTTAAAATTTCAGTCTTTTTTTATTGTAAATAATAATTTTTATTATGTTTTAATGACAAAATATTTGTAAAAATAATCTAAAAATTATTTTAATAACACTTTTATATTTATTTTAAATTTAAAAATTATAATTATCATATTAATTTTGCAAGAAGTCTATTCATAAAATTATTAAATTCGTTACTTGTTCCGGTTATTCATTTAGTATCGATTGCTGTTAATGCACAAATTAATAAGCTTATAAAGATGAAAATGATACTTAATGCTATTTTTAACCATTGCTTTTTAAAAGAATTTTTAATTCTTAATTTTAACAGCGCTTTTTCTTTTGAATTATCTTTTTTAAATAATTTTACTAAAAGTTTTTTCATTTTAATTCTTCTTTCATATTTTTTATCGTCCTTTAATCACAATAAATAAGGCAATAAGTACACAAGTAACGCCAAGAATGGTAAAGATTGGATGTTGTGAAAATGTTCGTGCCATTGGTTTAAACAGTTCTAAAATTGTTAAATTGCTAGTAATAAACTTTTTAAAATTGGCAAGGCCTTCGCTAATATAGTTCGTTAAAGTTTCAAAATGACTACCAGCTAATAATCCAAGAACAGTTATTAAGATAAAAATAATAATTAGTTTAAACATCGTTAGTTACCTTGTTTTATTTTTTTATTTCTTTGTTTTCAATTAATTTTATTTGGATTTATTGGTTTTATTTGTTTTTTAACTTTTCCTCACGCACTTAAACGACCACTATTTTTAACGGCATATTGGCGTTGCTTTTCTAAATTAACTTGTTGACTGCCAAAACCAAGAATAATTGCCATAAGAAATTCTACAGCAAGCGTTAAGAATAAGGGAAATATTAGTTGAATTTTTGTTCCCGGCACTTCAAGACTTCAAATTAAATCAAAAACTTTATAAAGCATTTGGGCAAGAAAGTCGGCCATTTTTGCGAGATTTTCCATTTTTTATTGTTCCTTTTCTTTCATTTTTCTTAAAAATTTGCTAAATTTATCCATTTTTAAGTATTCTAAGTCTTCTAAATCAATTGCCGTATCAGTATAGTATTTATCTTCATAATCAGGATTTACTTTTGAATTTAAGTAATCTCTTAAAAATGCTAGGTAAAAAGAATTGTAAGTATTAAGTATTGGTAGGGGAATTTTTAGTTTAAAAAAATAAATATCAAGTTCAGGAATATCCCGGTATTTAATGCGACGACCCTTTTTACTATTTTTAGCATCAATTAAGGTGTTTCGTCAGCGTTCATATTCTTCAATGCTAGTAAAGGTGCCATAGATGACTTTTAAGTAGGGTCGAAAAATATTAACGGGTTTTTTACGAATGCCCACAATCACATTATTGGCAATATCACGAACTTTAACTCAAATATGTTTATCTCTTTGACCGCTAGCAAGCACAATATGACCGAAATGCCGTGCCAGAGCGAAATATTCTTGAATACCGGTTTCTTCATTTTTGGTATTATTTTTTTCTCAATCAGTTCCTTCTAAAAATAAATTGGTTTCATCTCACAAAAGTAAGGTTTTGTCTGGCAATACCGGATAATCAAAGTCTAATAATCCCATATGTCCTAAACTTAATTTTTGAGTTTCTAGTAATGGAAAGGTTGAGGCGATGTGATATTTCTTCTTTTTTAGTAATTTTGATGCGTATACTAGAAAAGCGGTTTTTCCAGTTCCCAATGAACCTATCACAATATTTAATGGTGAATTTTTTAAGAAATTAATAACTTTGTTAATTTGTGTTAAATTACCAATTTTAAAAAGGAAAATTAAAATACAACCCGCTAAAAATAAATAGCTCACAATGTTTTTAAAATAACCGTTGTAAATATATCAAATTGCTCCGCAATGTCATAAAATTAAAAATGAGGTGCGATTTAATTCAATAAAATGGTTATTTTTTTCTATTATTCATTTGCAAAATTTCATCTTGCACCTCACTTTATTTTTTTGTTAGCGTACAGCTCCAAGTAATTTTTCAAACATTTTAAAGCAAATAAAGAATATTGCCAAAATAAATGGAAAAATGAATATTCAGTAGTCAGCAAAGAAGTTACCGACTTGTGGCATATTAACAGCAATAATTTCTCACATTTTAGTAAACGCTGTTATAATTGCATTTCACAATTTAGTCATCGCGTCACTAGCTGTTATTTTTTCTACTGTTGCTGGTGCATCGGCCAAGAAAATTCCAAACATATAATCACCCCCTTTCTTTTTAAAACATTCATCATTTATATTCAAAGTTTTTCTTAAATTTGTTAAAACCACGATTAACCTTAACACGATTGTGTTTTTTCCTAATTAATTTTGAATTTCTTTGTGAATGCATCACAATTTAGCTTCGCGACATTACTTTTGCTTCTATCTAAATACTGATATGGTTTTTCAAAGTAGCATTAGAATAAATCACACCATAACTGCTGTCAAGAATCAAAAAGCAATGTTTGCTATTAAAAGTCAAAGTGGCTCTTCAGTTAAATTAATTTCTTTACCACCAGTAATATGAGCTGGAATAGTTGTAATTTGAATAAATAAATCTCAGAAAGTTTGTTTAATTTGTTCTCAATTAAATTCTTTTAAGTTTATTGTCATTTTTTATCTCCCAAAAATCATTTTTATTGGTAAATACATAATTGAAATTAAGGCGAAAAGAAAAGTAATGATAATAATTAATCCGGCAATAAACGCAACTTGTGCAGGCATTTTTTCTATCGGAACAAACAGTTCTAAGAATTCCATGATAATTTTTCAAAACATTATTTTTTATCCGCGTTATTGTTTTTTGAATTAGGAGCTTTAACTCATTCTTCAAAGCGAGCAATAAATACTTTTTCGTCTTTTGTAAAATTACCAGTATTACTTTTAATGGCATTTTTATATTTAATTCGCATTTTTATTTTGGCATAAATTTTATAAGCAAAATATGCCAATAGCATTATGCAAATGATAATAAATATTATTCCAATCGCAATATTCATTTTTAAACTCCTTTAAAATAGTTATAATTTATATCTTTTTTGTTGTTTTCTTTTTCGGCAATGAAGAAGCCTAATAATTCTTGGCCTTTAATTAACTTGGTTTCTTGCTCTTGTTGATTAATTGAAATTACTTGATATTTACTATCTTTTATTATTCCGATGCAAATTGAATTTTCATATTTTCCTTTATAAACAAATCGCTTTGGAAACCAAATACCGATTTGTTCACTAAATCACGGAATTTTTGGGGCTTTAATAAGCATTGCGTTTTGTGTTTCTTTTAAGAGATATTTCTTAGTATTTAAGAAAATGTTTTCAATGTTTTTCATAATAAATTACCTCTCTTATAAATAAACTAAGTTATATTAACTAAGTTGTTAGTTAACTTAGTTTTTTAAACACTTATATATCGCAGATTTAAGTGTTTAACAAACTTTGTTACTGAATTTTGTTTTTTAATTAGATAAAGATTTTAATAATTTTAAACTTAGCATACCCCTATATAGAAATTTTTACACTTTAACATCCGCATCCTACCCTTGGAACTAATTTAATAGCGTGTATATTTTTAGGAAATCCACCCATTCATTTTTTTATTGCAAAACGAAACAAATTGCTATAGTTAATAGGATGTTATCTATTAACTGGTAAACTTCTTTTGGTTATGGCGACCACCCACAATTTATCGTGCTTTAATACATACCAACATTATTAATTCACTTGTATTTAATTTTCAAAGAACAAATTTTTAACATCTTATAAAATAAAAAGACAATCATTGCTGACTGTCTTAATACTTATTCAAATCTTTTCCCACCTAACAAAACTTTATGCGTCCTTGTTATTTAACAATAAAATAAAAAGTAAACAATAAGTTTACTTTTTATTTATATTTACATTTATGGTGGAGATGGTGGGAATTGAACCCACGTCCAAAAATAAGTCCCAATTAACATCTACAGTTTATTTTATTCAAGAAAAGTTCATTAAAGAAAAATATGAATAAACAAGTAATATCTCTAACTAGTTAATAGAATTTCAACATTGCTTATTAACATCACAATATCTAGTTTATCAAGTATCAACATTAAACTAGCCTAGATAACTAAAATAATGTGCTATTTATTATATCCTTTAAAAGGTTGAATTAAGCAACTAATGTTGCCCCAACAAAGTTATGATTTAACATATATGTTGGAATAGCTTGATGTTCTTTTTTATTTCCGGTTATAACACCTCGAAGTAGATAAGGTTTACCACACCACTGCAGTTAATTGTTTGTTATTTCTGTCGAATCCAGTGCACCCCCATAAGTATATTATATCAAATTTATGAAATCTTTTGAATTTTTCGTTCCATATCGCGTTTTTTAATAGTCTCTCTTTTATCATAAAGTTTCTTAGCTTTTGCTAACGCAATTTCAATTTTAACTAAACCCTTACTATTAAAATATATTTTAGTAGGAACTAATTGTAAATTTTGCAATTTCATTTTCGCTTCCAACTTTAAAATCTGTTTTTTATGCAATAATAACTTTCTTGAACGATTAGGATCCGGTTTAGCACTTGATGCATAAGCATAAGTACTAATATGTAAATTTAAAATTAGGGCTTCTTGATTTCTAATCAAAACATAACTTTCTTGTAATGATACATTAGATTCCCTTAAAGATTTAACCTCAGAACCTTGTAATTCAATGCCAGCTTCATAACTATCTATTAATTCATAATTAAATCGTGCTTTACGATTTGAAGCAATTATTTTCATTGTTTAACCCTACCATTACCATTTTTAGGATCTTTAAGGATAAAATCAATTTTTCTTTCTAACTTACTAGCGTGCTTAACCTCAATATTAACAATTTGTCCAAGATAATATTCTTTTCTTGTTCTTTCACCAACTAAGCGCATTGTTTTTTCATTATAGTTATAATAATCATTTCGCATATCACTAACACGAACCAATCCTTCAATAGTATTTTCTAATTCTACAAAAATCCCAAAATTAGTAACTGAACTAACAATTCCCAAAAATCTTTTTCCAATTTGTGTTTCCATATACTCAGCTTTTTTCATTTGTTCTACTGCTCTTTCACATTCTAATGCTTTCAACTCAGAAATACTAGACTGTTCAGCTTGATTTTGTAAAACCGCTGTATACTTATCAACAATAACATTATTAATTTGTTTTTCAAAAAGATATTTTCTTAGCATCCGATGAACAACTAAATCTGGATAACGACGAATTGGTGATGTAAAATGAGTATAACAGTCACTTGCTAAACCAAAATGCCCAATATTATTAATATCATAACGCGCTTTTTCCATACTTCGTAAAAACAAAGTAGCAACAACTTGAAATCAAGGTTTATCTTTAATATTTTCCAAAGTTAATTGTAAATCTTTAGCATAAACATTCTCAACTTTACCCTTAATGTTATAACCCATTATTTTTAATACATTATACACTTCTCTTAATTTTTTAATTTTTGGTTTATCATGAATGCGATAAATAAATGGCAAATTCATTCAATAAATAGTGCTAGCAACAGTTTCATTAGCACGAATCATAAAATCTTCAATTAACATTTCTGCTGTTGCCCGATTTCTCAAAGTAATATCACTAATTTTGCCATTTTGATTAAAAATTAATTTAGCTTCATTTAAATTAAAATCAATAACCCCAGCTTGCTCTTTATATTTTCTTAAAATATGATGTAAATCACGACCAATTAAAAGCATTTGATAAATTTCAGGATGAGTTTTAATAAAATCTGAATTTTGATTACTAAAAGCTAAATTTACTTCATCATACGACATTCTTCGCTTAGTTTTAATAACTGCTGGATATATTTCATTACTAATAGTTCCACCAACAGAATTAATTTCCATTTCACAAACTATCGTTAACCGCATCTCATTTTCATTTAAAGAACAAATACCATTTGATAATTGTGGTGGTAACATCGCAATAACACGATCAACTAAATAAACAGAAGTCCCACGAATAAAAGCTTCTTTATCTAAAGCACTATTCTCAGTAACATACTGTGCCACATCAGCAATCGCAACAAATAATTTATAATTTCCATTATCCAACTTAACAACACTAATAGCATCATCTAAATCTTTAGCATCACTACCATCAATAGTAATAAATAAATTATTTTGTAAATCTCTCCGACCAATTAATTCTTCAGCCATTACCAACGGAGAAATTTTTTTTACTTCATTTAATGTCGCATCATCAAATTTTGTCTTAACAAAAAACTCGTGAACAACAGCGATGACATCAATTCCCGGGGTATTAATATTACCAATAATATCCTGAATTTCTAATGATACCAATTGATTTTTACTAACAGACACTATTTTAGCAATAACAATCGTATCAACAATTGCAATATTTAAATTAGTAACTACAAGAACTAAATGTTGCAATTTAATATTATTAATTTTTAAAAATTTTGTTTTATTTGCTTCATTAAAACAAACAGTAGCAACAACAGTCGTTAAAAGCCTTTTTAATACTTCAATTACTCGAGCCTCAAAGTGTCGGGCATCATTTTGCTTAATATTTTTAGTAGCAAATAAAACTTCATCCATATCTAAACAGCCATTTAAGTCTTGTGATTTAACAAAATACTCTTGATTATCCTTAGTTTTAATAAAACCAAAACCCTTAGAATGCAGTTGAATAATACCAGTAAGTAATTGATTTTGTAAATTTAAGGAATATTTATTATCACTATTAACTTTTAAAACATCATTAATTATTAATTCCTTAAGTTCCAACACCATTAATTCATATTGTTCTTTATTAGTAATTTCAAGATAATTACTAATTTCTAACTTTGAAAGGGTTCGTTTTTCATTTTTTAAAATATTTAAAATTTTTTGCTTCATATACTCTCCATCAGTCATTAAACTATTAGCACTTTCAAAAACTAATAGTTTAAATAAAAATTATAAAAAATTTTCTAAAATTCTAATAATCATTGAAAGAACAAATAAACAAGATCCACAACCTAACATCATTAATGACAAAGTTCGTGAAAGTCCTCGCTCTTTAGTTTGTGCAAAAAGCTCTTGATTACCACCACTTAATGCTCCTAATCCTGCTTGCGTTTTCTTTGGCTGTAATAGTCCAATAACAATCATTGCAAAACCAATAATTAAAAGAATAATCTCAAAGATTAATAAAATATTTTGTTTACTCACATATTAAACCTCTACTTTTATAAATTTTAATAATTACCTTATAAATTATATCATAATCTATCATATATGTTTTATGACAATTATTTTAATTTTGTCGAAAACTCTTGATAAAATAAAAAAAATCATCAACTTGATAATTTTAAAAGGCTTTTATGTAAAATTACTATTTTTACTTTAACTTTTTTATACATTAAAATATAATACCGCTGTTTGTTGGTTTGGAGTTAAACCCTTATGTTGGTATTTTCATTTTCAGAGATTTAAATAATTTTGAATATTAGTAAAACCTAAACCATGATAATGAATTAAGGCTTCTTTAAGACTAGATTGTAATTTACTGATTTTATTTAAGTTACGATAACTAGCTTCAGGATTAATTGTTGTTTTAGTTACACATAAAGTAGAATTTGTTTGTTTTGCTACTAAAAAATATAATTTTTGCATATCAGAAGTAATAATTGAATTTTCGTTAATTAATTCTTTGTTCATATTTTCAATAACTCATTGTTTTTGTAAACGTTTGGTGTTTGTGGATTTAACATAAATATTGTTATTATTATCAATTGCCATTTGAATACAGCATTTAGTATTAGTTGCGAATGGGTCAAGGTGAATTCTTCGTGGATCAGTTTTATATTTGAAATTTCCTTTATGGATTTCTTTAATAAATGTTTCATCGATTTGGATTTTACCAGATAATTTTTTAAATTTTAATTGGGTATTTTCTAATTGTTTTGATTTCATTAATTTTTGACGATTATATCAAGCAGTTTTTAATGTAGTTTTAATAAAACGAGAAATTGTTTTACTAGATTGCCCCAGCAATGAAATTTGAATCAATAAATTTCATTGTTCATAATTTAAATGACTTCAATAAATAAAATGATTACGAAAAGCGTCAAAACTTGCACGGCAATTTTTACATAAATATTTTTGTTTTTCTGGACGCATAAAGTTTTGTTAGGTGGGAAAAGATTTGAATAAGTATTAAGACAGTCAGCAATGATTGTCTTTTTATTTTATAAGATGTTAAAAATTTGTTCTTTGAAAATTAAATACAAGTGAGTTAATAATGTTGGTATGTATTAAAGCACGATAAATTGTGGGTGGTCGCCATAACCAAAAGAAGTTTACCAGTTAATAGATAACATCCTATTAGCTATAGCAATTTGTTTCGTTTTGCAATAAAAAAATGAATGGGTGGATTTCCTAAAAATATACACGCTATTAAATTAGTTCCAAGGGTAGGATGCGGACATTAAAGTGTAGAAATTTCTATATAGGGATATACTAAGTTTAAAATTATTAAAATCTTTATCTAATTAAAAAAACAAAATTTACTAACAAAGCTTGTTAAACACTTAAATCTGCGATATATAAGTGTTTAAAAAACTAAGTTAACTAAAACTTAGTTAATATAACTTAGTTTATTCATAAGAAAGGTAATTTATTATGAAAAACATTGAAAACATTTTCTTAAATACTAAGAAATATCTTTTAAAAGAAACACAAAACGCAATGCTTATTAAAGCACCAAAAATTCCATGATTTAATGAACAAATCGGCATTTGGTTTCCAAAGCGATTTGTTTATAAAGGAAAATATGAAAATTCAATTTGCATTGGAATAATAAAAGATAGTAAATATCAAGTAATTTCGATTAATCAAAAAGAAAAAGAAACCAAATTAATTAAGGGACAAGAATTATTAGGTTTTTTCATTGCCGAAAAAGAAAACAATAAAAAAGATACAAATTATAACTATTTTAAAGGAGTTTAAAAATGAATATTGCGATTGGAATAATATTTACTATTATTTGCATAATGTTATTGGCATATTTTGCTTATAAAATTTATGCCAAAATAAAAATGCGAATTAAATATAAAAATGCCATTAAAAATAATGCTGGTAATTTCACGAAAGACGAAAAAGTATTTATTGCTCGCTTTGAAGAATGAGTTAAAGCTCCTAATTCAAAAGAAAATAACGCGGATAAAAAATAATGTTTTGAGAAATTATTATGGAATTTTTAAAACTGTTTATTCCGATAGAAAAAATGCCTGCACAAGTTGCGTTTATTGCCGGATTAATTATTATCATTACTTTTCTTTTCGCATTAATTTCAATTATGTATTTACCAATAAAAATGATTTTTGGGAAATAAAAAATGACGGTAAATTTAAAAGAATTTAATTGAGAGCAAATTAAACAAACTTTCTGAGATTTATTTATTCAAATTACAACTATTCCGGCTCACATTACTGGTGGTAAAGAAATTGATTTAACCGAAACACCACTTTGGCTTTTAATAGCAAACATTGCTTTTTGACTCCTAACAGCGATTATGGTGTGATTTATTCTAATGTTACTTTGAAAAACAATATCAGTATTTAGATAGAGGCAAAAGTAATGTCAAGAAGTTACATTGTGATGCATTCCCAAAGAAATTCAAAATTAATTAGGAAAAAATACAATAGTGTTAAGGTTAATCGTGGTTTTAACAAATTTAAGAAAAACTTTGAATATAAATGATGAATGTTTTAAAGAGAAAGGAGGTGATTAGACTTCTTGCAAAATTAATTTAAAATATAATTGAATTGTTGTTTTTAATAAAAAGGTGGAATTTAAATGAAATTTAAAAAAAATAATCAAATAAGTGATAAAAATTTTTTAAGATTAACTGGTATTAAACATACTACTTTTAATAAAATGCTAGAAATTTTAAAAATAGAAGAATTAAAAAAGAGATTTCGTCGCGGAAGAACCAATAAATTATCATTAGAAAATCGTATTTTAATGACTTTAGAATATTGAAGAGAATATAGAACTTATTTTCATATTGCAAAAAGTTATGATATTAGTGAAAGTAGTTGTTATAGAAATATCAAATGAATTGAAGACACTTTAATAAAACACCCTAATTTTCAACAACTTACTGGTCAAAAATCACTATTAAAAGATTATTTCAAAGATAAGACTGTTATAATTGATGTAACTGAAAGCCAAATCCAACGCCCAAAAAAAGACAAAAACAGCACTACTCAGGAAAAAAGAAAAAACACACAATAAAAACACAAGTTATAATTGAAAAAGATAGTAAAAAAATTATTAGTTCTGATTTTTCTTATGGTAAAAACCATGACTTTAAAATTTTAAAAGATTCAAAAATTAAATTTTTACCAGAAACAACTGTTTTAGTGGATTTAGGTTATCAAGGCATACAAAAAATTAATCATAATGTTTTAATTCCTAAAAGAAAATCAAAGAAAAACCCTTTAAATAAAGAAGAAAAGCAAAATAATGAGCGAATTTCAAAAATGAGAATTGTTATTGAAAATGTTTTTGCTATACTTAAAAAATTTAAAATTATTAGTGAAAAATATCGAAATCGTAGAAAAAGATTTGCTTTAAGATTTAATTTAATAGCTTCAATTTATAATTTACAACTATTAGTTTAAATATATTTGATAATTTAAAATTTCAGTCTTTTTTTATTGTAAATAATAATTTTTATTATGTTTTAATGACAAAATATTTGTAAAAATAATCTAAAAATTATTTTAATAACACTTTTATATTTATTTTAAATTTAAAAATTATAATTATCATATTAATTTTGCAAGAAGTCTATTATATGATTGGAACTTTCTTGGCCGATGCACCAGCAACAGCAGAAAAAATAACAGCTAGTGATGCGATGGCTAAATTATGAAATGCAATTATGACAGCGTTTACTAAAATGTGAGATATTATTGCTGTTAATATGCCACAAGTCGGTAACTTCTTTACTGACTACTGAATCTTCATTTTTCCATTTATTTTGGCAATATTCTTTATTTGCTTTAAAATGTTTGAAAAATTACTTGGGGCAGTACGATAAGAAAAAAATAAAGTGAGGTGCAAGATGAAATTTTGCAAATGAGTAATAGAAAAAAATAACCATTTTATTGAATTGAATCGCACCTCATTTTTAATTTTATGACATTGGGGAGCAATTTGATACATTTACAACGGTTATTTTAAAAACATTGTAAGCTATTTATTTTTAGCGGGTTGTATTTTAATTTTCCTTTTTAAAATCGGTAATTTAACACAAATTAACAAAGTTATTAATTTCTTAAAAAACTCACCATTAAATATTGTTATTGGTTCATTAGGAACTGGAAAAACTGCTTTTCTAGTATACGCATCAAAATTATTAAAAAAGAAGAAATATCACATCGCATCAACCTTTCCATTACTAGAAACCCAAAAATTAAGTTTAGGACATATGGGATTGTTAGACTTTGATTATCCGGTATTACCAGACAAAACCTTACTGTTATGAGATGAAACGAACTTATTTTTAGAAGGAACGGATTGGGAAAAAAATAATACCAAAAACGAAGAAACCGGTATTCAAGAATATTTCGCTCTGGCACGCCATTTTGGTCATATTGTTCTCGCTAGTGGTCAAAGAGATAAACATATTTGAGTTAAAGTTCGTGATATTGCCAATAATGTGATTGTGGGCATTCGTAAAAAACCCGTTAATATTTTTCGCCCCTACTTAAAAGTCATCTATGGTACGTTTACGAGCATTGAAGAATATGAACGCTGACGAAACACCTTAATTGATGCTAAAAATAGTAAAAAGGGTCGTCGCATTAAATATCGCGATATTCCTGAACTTGATATTTATTTTTTTAAACTAAAAATTCCTTTACCGATATTAAACACTTACAATTCTTTTTACCTAGCGTTTTTAAGAGATTACTTAAATGCAAAAGTGAATCCTGACTATGAAGACAAATACTATAATGACACAGCAATTGATTTAGAAGACTTGGAATATTTAAAAATGGATAAATTTAGCAAATTTTTAAGAAAAATGAAAGAAAAGGAATAATAAAAAATGGAAAATCTCGCAAAAATGGCCGACTTTCTCGCCCAAATGCTTTATAAAGTTTTTGATTTAATTTGAAGTCTTGAAGTGCCGGGAACGAATATTCAACTAATATTTCCTTTATTCTTAACGCTGGCTGTAGAATTTCTTATGGCAATTATTCTCGGATTTGGTAGTCAACAAGTTAATTTAGAAAAACAACGCCAATATGCGGTTAAAAATAAGGGGCGTTTAAGTGCGTGAGGAAAAGCTAAAAAAACAAATAAAACCAATAAAAACAAAACAAGGTAACTAAAAATGTTTAAACTAATTATTATTTTTATCTTAATAACTGTTCTTGGATTATTGGCTGGTAGTCATTTTGAAACTTTAACGAATTATATTAGCGAAGGGCTTGCCAATTTCCAAAAGTTTATTACTAGCAATTTAACAATTTTAGAACTATTTAAACCAATGGCACGAACATTTTCGCAACACCCAATTTTTACGATTCTTGGTGTAACTTGTGTACTTATTGCCTTATTTATTGTAATTAAAGGTAGGTAAAAAAATGGAAAAATGAACTAAAAAACAAGAATTAGAAACAGAGAATGACAAATTAAAAATTGCTAATGTCATATTAGAAAATAGTGTTAATATTCTTAAATACATAATAATGGAAAAAAATAAAGAAATTTTAGAATTAGAAAAGTGAAATACTATTCATATTAATCAAAAATCAGACTTAATAATTAAAAACCAAAAATTAAAAATTTTTAAACACGAAAGGAGAATTAAAATGAAAAAACTTTTAGGAAAATTATTTAAAAAAGATAATTCAAAAGAAAAAACACCATTAAGATTAAGAATTAAAAATTCTTTTAAAAAGCAGTGGTTAAAAATAGTATTAAGTATCATTTTCATCTTTATAAGTTTATTAATTTGTGCATTAACAGCAATGGATACTAAATGAATAACTGGAACAAGTAACCAATTTAATGATTTTATGAATAAACAGATGGTTGAATTCTTTGGCAAGTTCAATAGTGGTATTATGCTAGCAGGAATATTTGTTTTTTGATGAGGCGGCGCAATATATTTTGCAATTAAATTTGAAAAATTAATCCGCTTGATTATTCAAAAAATCAAAGCAAAAAGAGCCTTGAAAAATGAAATCAAACAAGCTCATTAATTCTTTAAAAAAATATTGATGGAGAATCTTACCTTACATTTTTATGATTACTATCTTTTTCATTCCATTTTTAAAATTGGAAATTAATGATTTGAAATTATTATATGAAAAATTTGAAGCATTAATTTCACTTATGATACTAGGATATTTAGATATATGCATTACAATAGCGGTAATTATAAATTGTAGCATTGAGTGGCTTATTAAAAAAATTAAAGAAAAAAGAACAATGAAAAATAAAATATTTTAAAGAGGAGTGATAAAAATGTTTATGAAAATATTTACCGTGTTAATTATTGGTTTCAATAACATTTTTGCCATTCTCCAAAACATTAACAATGACGAAATAACAACACAATCACTAATTAGAAACAAAAGACAAAACAATCAAGTGTCTGAAATTAACTTAACAAAAGCAGAATTTACAATATGAAAAAATGAAACTCCTTATAAACCTGCATCGGCGTGAAAAACAGAATTACAATTTTTATTAAATGATATAGAGAAGCAATCAGGAATAAAACCCATAAATCCTATAGAAGAATTATGGAACAATAAAGGACGAATTCAAAGTTATATAAATCAAAATCAAGTTAATATTATTAAAAAACTTAACGAATTACAAATAAATACAAAATGAACAGAAGTTGAAAAAGAACAAAAACAAAATATTAAAATAAAAAATATTAAAATAAAATTTGAGTATCAAAAAAATACTTTTGCCGGTGTAAAATGAAACTGGTGAAAAATTCTAGAACTTGATGCACAATTGAAAGCCAAACCTACGACTGATATTGATTTACCAGAAACAACCACTAACTTTGATGGCAACCACAACTATAACGATGTCATTGAGAACCTTGACTATTTAATGATTCATCGTGGTGATTTTGACAAATTTAATTACTCTTATCTTTATTGAACACCAGTATTTAATTTTATTGACACCTTAGAAAAAGGTTACTATAAAGAATTCACAATTAAAAACCACGGCTTTAAAAATGAAAGCTATTTTTATCATAAGACTTCTAGTAGTGAAGATGAAATTAATAAGAATATTTTAAAAATTAAAGCTTTTAATAAAACCTTAATCGCAGGTAATAACTATTTGCAATTACTACACGGTGAAACCGAAATCTGAAAATATGATACCAAAAGTACTAACGATTATTACCTAATTAAGTATCTTTTTGGTACCTTAAATTACCTCAATGTTAGATTTAGTTTTTTGCGCTATGACCCCGATTTAAAAAATGATATTTACTTATATTTTAAAAATAACATTCCTAGTATTAACGACAGCGATTACAAAAATGTTTTTGATGAAATCTATGAAATTCTCGGCAATTTCTTTGCTAGTTTATTTTATGCGACTTTTGATATGGACGAAAAAACTCATACTGAAATTGATTTTAAGGGTATAGAAAACTATAAGAAGGATTACTTTATTCAAATCGGTTTCTTTTATCGTTCATTAATTACCTTTTATCCCAAAAAATACTTAGTAAATATTATAGGAAACTCAGAATTATTACTAAGAAGTTATTTCTTTACTTTTGACAAAAAAATGCACCAAGATAATTACAATGCTATTAACAACACCAATAGTATTTATCAAATTGATTTTAATGTCCTTAAATCTTATGATAATAAACTGATTACCTTGCCAACCAACAAAACCGCTAACAGTATTAATTATCTCAATACCGATATTGATATTCGTTATGGTATTAATATTTTTACCTTAACTTTTCCGCTTTATCACAAAGGTAATATCTCTAACTACAATTTTAAAATTTATGACTTTAATGTCTTAAATTCAACAGCCTTTATCCCTGATGGTTTAAATAACAGTGAATGAGACGATTTAATTCCGCCGGCAAATTGCAAATATTCCGGACGATGAATACCAACTTTTAATGATATTGGATGTGCCATTCAGAATGCTGGTATCAAAATGATAAACTGAATACTCACCGCCTCACAAATCATCACGATTTTGCGACCGTTAGCAATTATTGCAAAAGCAACAGTTAACTTTTCAACTGCTATTTTTCCAATTTTTAAAACGGTACCAGCTTTTTACTATACCTTTCAATTTTTAATCGGTTTTGCCATCTTTCTAATGATATTAAGAATTTTTATATAATAGACTTCTTGCAAAATTAATATGATAATTATAATTTTTAAATTTAAAATAAATATAAAAGTGTTATTAAAATAATTTTTAGATTATTTTTACAAATATTTTGTCATTAAAACATAATAAAAATTATTATTTACAATAAAAAAAGACTGAAATTTTAAATTATCAAATATATTTAAACTAATAGTTGTAAATTATAAATTGAAGCTATTAAATTAAATCTTAAAGCAAATCTTTTTCTACGATTTCGATATTTTTCACTAATAATTTTAAATTTTTTAAGTATAGCAAAAACATTTTCAATAACAATTCTCATTTTTGAAATTCGCTCATTATTTTGCTTTTCTTCTTTATTTAAAGGGTTTTTCTTTGATTTTCTTTTAGGAATTAAAACATTATGATTAATTTTTTGTATGCCTTGATAACCTAAATCCACTAAAACAGTTGTTTCTGGTAAAAATTTAATTTTTGAATCTTTTAAAATTTTAAAGTCATGGTTTTTACCATAAGAAAAATCAGAACTAATAATTTTTTTACTATCTTTTTCAATTATAACTTGTGTTTTTATTGTGTGTTTTTTCTTTTTTCCTGAGTAGTGCTGTTTTTGTCTTTTTTTGGGCGTTGGATTTGGCTTTCAGTTACATCAATTATAACAGTCTTATCTTTGAAATAATCTTTTAATAGTGATTTTTGACCAGTAAGTTGTTGAAAATTAGGGTGTTTTATTAAAGTGTCTTCAATTCATTTGATATTTCTATAACAACTACTTTCACTAATATCATAACTTTTTGCAATATGAAAATAAGTTCTATATTCTCTTCAATATTCTAAAGTCATTAAAATACGATTTTCTAATGATAATTTATTGGTTCTTCCGCGACGAAATCTCTTTTTTAATTCTTCTATTTTTAAAATTTCTAGCATTTTATTAAAAGTAGTATGTTTAATACCAGTTAATCTTAAAAAATTTTTATCACTTATTTGATTATTTTTTTTAAATTTCATTTAAATTCCACCTTTTTATTAAAAACAACAATTCAATTATATTTTAAATTAATTTTGCAAGAAGTCTAATATATATATATATATATATATTGAAAAAAATAAAGGAGTTAAAAAATGAAAATTTTAAGTATAATGGCTATTTTAGGATTAACAATATTGCCCGTAACTGCGTGCTCTAAAAAAATAAATAAACCAACGCTCTCAGACAGTAAAAAAAGTAATCAAGTGTCTGAAATTAACTTAACAAAAGCAGAATTTACAATATGAAAAAATGAAACTCCTTATAAACCTGCATCGGCGTGAAAAACAGAATTACAATTTTTATTAAATGATATAGAGAAGCAATCAGGAATAAAACCCATAAATCCTATAGAAGAATTATGGAACAATAAAGGACGAATTCAAAGTTATATAAATCAAAATCAAGTTAATATTATTAAAAAACTTAACGAATTACAAATAAATACAAAATGAACAGAAATTGAAAAAGAACAAAAACAAAATATTAAAATAAAAAATATTAAAATAAAATTTGAGTATCAAAAAGATACTTTTGCTGGCGTAACATGAAACTGGTGAAAAATGATAGAATTTAATGCACAATCAGAAACAAATTAAAATACGAAAGGGGGCTCGTACAAAATTAACTGTGTCTCTAAGTAATTAACTTAAATTCACTTTGTCCTCAAATTTTATCATTAAATGTGAAATTGCACTACCTCGATTTTGAATTGACATCGTTCATTTGGGCAGTTCAACTTTTTTCATTTTTTATCCTTTTTATTTTGTCAAAATAAAAACCAGTAATTAATTAAAATTACTGGTGTAAATATTATTCTTATTTTATCACAAGAAATTTAAACTTGTTGGGCTTGTTTTTAAGAGCCTGTCCAAAATTCTGTGTCTCGATAATTCATTCTGAATTATACTTAAACGAAGGAGAACAGAAAATGACAAAAAAAAAAATAAAAAAAGAACCTGATGCAATTGATAAAGTTGTTGATTATTTTTTAGAAAATATTGATAATCCACAAGATTTATTTAAAGGCAATACTATTTTTCAGGAATTTACCAAAAAATTAACTGAACGAATGTTAAATACGGAAATTAAAGATTATCTTGAAACTGATGAGAATCATAATAAAAGAAATGGCAACACACAAAAAACCATTATTACTAAAAATGGTTCAATCGCAATTGATGTACCAAGAGATCGAAATAGTACTTTTGAACCAGTAATTATTCCGAAAAGACAAAGAAGATTTGATAACTTTGATCAAAAAGTAATTTCTTATATATGCAAGAGGAATGACAATTTCTGATATCAAAGCACAATTGCAAGAATTCTATCACGGAGCAGAAATTTCAGAAAGTTTAATTAGTCAAATAACTGATGATGTTATTGAAGAAGTTAAAATGTGACAAACTAAACCTTTAGAGAAGATTTATCCGATTGTTTATTTTGATTGTATTGTTGTTAAAGTAAAGCAAGATAAACGAATAATAAATAAAGCAGTTTATCTTGCCTTAGGAATTAATTTAGATGGTTTAAAAGATATTTTAGGAATGTGAATTAGTGAGAATGAGGGAGCCAAATTTTGACTTAATAATCTTACGGAAATGAAAAATCGTGGGTTACAAGATATTCTTGTTGCTTGTAGTGATAATTTAACTGGGATGTTTGATGCAATAGAAGCTGTTTTCCCAAAAACACAGCATCAATTATGCATTGTTCATCAAATTCGTAATAGTTTAAAATTTGTTCCTTACAAAGATCGCAAACTTGTAGCTAATGATTTAAAATCAATTTATACAGCAATTAATGAAGAAATAGCGTTAATTGCTTTAGATCATTTTTCAGAAAAATGAAATAAAAAGTATCCACAAATTACTAAATCATGAAAAAATAACTGAAATAATTTAATAATTTTTCTTGAATATCCTCAGGAATTTAGAAGAATTATTTACACAACTAATGCGATTGAATCTGTTAATAGTCAATTAAGAAAAGTCATTAAGAATAAAAAGATTTTTCCTAATGACGCATCAGTTTTTAAAATATTTTATTTAGCATTTCAAAATATGGTTAAGAAATGAACGATGCCAATTCAAAATTGGGGTAGTGCAATTTCACATTTAATGATAAAATTTGAAGACAGAGTGAATTTAAGTTAATTACTTAGAGACACAGTTAATTGTACAGTCCCTATAACCTTCCAAAGAAATCATTGAACAATAAAAGATACACCATTCAATTTTCTAAATAAACTTTTAAAAACCTCTTGAAACTAACATATGTCTGTGCTATAGTACAAAATGAAGTATATTGTGCCTAAAAATGATTTAGCAGATTTAAAAGCTAAATTACAATCTTGAATGACTACGATTTATCATGAAAAATATTATCATAAAGTAAAAAAATGAGTAAGTAAATATCTCAATTTATGTACCAACTTATATATGAATAATACAGATAACATATCTGTAAATAAATTGATTAAAAAATATTTTCGTGGTAGTAAAATGACATTTTATATTTGAGCTAAAAAAATTATTAATGGTTATTATCAAGACAACTTTTATGAATTGCAATTCAAATCAACAACACCAAAAAATATTAAATATCAATTTTCATTAGAAACCAGAAAACAAATTTGTGATTATTACTTTGATTACAAATTTGTAGGTGCGGGCGGTGTATTATCGCTTTATCATAATATTCATCAAAAAAATGTGCATGATATCGATACAAATAATGTCCCCAAATCAATTAATACTTTTTATCGTTGAATTAAACAAGACAAACGCTATGGAGAAATAAAAACGCAAATGAAAAAAGCAAAACGCCATTTTAAGCGTTATGAAGTTTCAGATATTGGACTACTGCAAATGGATGCTAAAGTGTTTACTGATAAAAATTTTCCTATTGCTAAGCATAGATTATATGTTTATGATTTCATTGACGAAATAACAAGAATTGCTTTTGGATATGTGTATGATAGTTTAGGAACCAATAATGCCATTAATGCCATGCAAAGAGCAATGAAAGATTTTGGCGAACTTGGCATAACAATTAAACGCCTTCGCACTGATAATGCTCCGGAATTCACTACTACTAATTGAAGTAATAAAAAAGCATACAAAGTAAAAGAAAGACCTTTTACAACCTTTCTTTCAAAAAATGGAATTATCCATGAAACCACACCAATCCGTTCTCCTCAGAGCAACGGAAAGATTGAACGGTTTCACCGTAATTATAATAGTTTATTTTTTTAATTTTGTCGAAAACTCTTTTAATTTTGTCGAAAACTCTTGATAAAATAAAAAAAATCATCAACTTGATAATTTTAAAAGGCTTTTATGTAAAATTACTATTTTTACTTTAACTTTTTTATACATTAAAATATAATACCGCTGTTTGTTGGTTTGGAGTTAAACCCTTATGTTGGTATTTTCATTTTCAGAGATTTAAATAATTTTGAATATTAGTAAAACCTAAACCATGATAATGAATTAAGGCTTCTTTAAGACTAGATTGTAATTTACTGATTTTATTTAAGTTACGATAACTAGCTTCAGGATTAATTGTTGTTTTAGTTACACATAAAGTAGAATTTGTTTGTTTTGCTACTAAAAAATATAATTTTTGCATATCAGAAGTAATAATTGAATTTTCGTTAATTAATTCTTTGTTCATATTTTCAATAACTCATTGTTTTTGTAAACGTTTGGTGTTTGTGGATTTAACATAAATATTGTTATTATTATCAATTGCCATTTGAATACAGCATTTAGTATTAGTTGCGAATGGGTCAAGGTGAATTCTTCGTGGATCAGTTTTATATTTGAAATTTCCTTTATGGATTTCTTTAATAAATGTTTCATCGATTTGGATTTTACCAGATAATTTTTTAAATTTTAATTGGGTATTTTCTAATTGTTTTGATTTCATTAATTTTTGACGATTATATCAAGCAGTTTTTAATGTAGTTTTAATAAAACGAGAAATTGTTTTACTAGATTGCCCCAGCAATGAAATTTGAATCAATAAATTTCATTGTTCATAATTTAAATGACTTCAATAAATAAAATGATTACGAAAAGCGTCAAAACTTGCACGGCAATTTTTACATAAATATTTTTGTTTTCCTTCTGAATTATGTCCATTTTTAACGCAATGGTAAGATTCACATTTAGGGCATTTAATACCTTGCGCTCTAAATTTTTGATCAATTTCATTTAAACGTTTTTGTTTTTTTATTAATTCTGCTTGTTGTTTGACTTTTTCATAAAATTCTAAAAATTGATCATCTGTTAAAGTATTTACTAGTTCTTGAATTATTTTTTCCATAATTATTATCCACCTCTATCATATTAAAAATATACCTAAAATTAAGTATATTCAATAAATATCAAGAGTTTTCGACAAAATTAAAAAAAACTCTTGATAAAATAAAAAAAAAATCATCAACTTGATAATTTTAAAAGGCTTTTATGTAAAATTACTATTTTTACTTTAACTTTTTTATACATTAAAATATAATACCGCTGTTTGTTGGTTTGGAGTTAAACCCTTATGTTGGTATTTTCATTTTCAGAGATTTAAATAATTTTGAATATTAGTAAAACCTAAACCATGATAATGAATTAAGGCTTCTTTAAGACTAGATTGTAATTTACTGATTTTATTTAAGTTACGATAACTAGCTTCAGGATTAATTGTTGTTTTAGTTACACATAAAGTAGAATTTGTTTGTTTTGCTACTAAAAAATATAATTTTTGCATATCAGAAGTAATAATTGAATTTTCGTTAATTAATTCTTTGTTCATATTTTCAATAACTCATTGTTTTTGTAAACGTTTGGTGTTTGTGGATTTAACATAAATATTGTTATTATTATCAATTGCCATTTGAATACAGCATTTAGTATTAGTTGCGAATGGGTCAAGGTGAATTCTTCGTGGATCAGTTTTATATTTGAAATTTCCTTTATGGATTTCTTTAATAAATGTTTCATCGATTTGGATTTTACCAGATAATTTTTTAAATTTTAATTGGGTATTTTCTAATTGTTTTGATTTCATTAATTTTTGACGATTATATCAAGCAGTTTTTAATGTAGTTTTAATAAAACGAGAAATTGTTTTACTAGATTGCCCCAGCAATGAAATTTGAATCAATAAATTTCATTGTTCATAATTTAAATGACTTCAATAAATAAAATGATTACGAAAAGCGTCAAAACTTGCACGGCAATTTTTACATAAATATTTTTGTTTTCCTTCTGAATTATGTCCATTTTTAACGCAATGGTAAGATTCACATTTAGGGCATTTAATACCTTGCGCTCTAAATTTTTGATCAATTTCATTTAAACGTTTTTGTTTTTTTATTAATTCTGCTTGTTGTTTGACTTTTTCATAAAATTCTAAAAATTGATCATCTGTTAAAGTATTTACTAGTTCTTGAATTATTTTTTCCATAATTATTATCCACCTCTATCATATTAAAAATATACCTAAAATTAAGTATATTCAATAAATATCAAGAGTTTTCGACAAAATTAAAAGTTTATTTTGGTTTAAAAAATGTGGTTTTGAAATAAAATTTGATGTTAAACAATTACAAATTCATTTGAATGAGTGGTACACATTTTATAATTTCAAACGAAAACATAAAAGCTTGAATTACAAAACTCCATTTGAAACTTTAAATAAATTTATTATTGCAAAATAATTATTTAAAAAATAATAGAAACTCGTGAAAAATGTTTTAATTTGGTTAATTTTGAATTAAATATTTTTTATTGTGAATAAAATTAATTTTTTTTTTTAATTTTGTCGAAAACTCTTGATAAAATAAAAAAAATCATCAACTTGATAATTTTAAAAGGCTTTTATGTAAAATTACTATTTTTACTTTAACTTTTTTATACATTAAAATATAATACCGCTGTTTGTTGGTTTGGAGTTAAACCCTTATGTTGGTATTTTCATTTTCAGAGATTTAAATAATTTTGAATATTAGTAAAACCTAAACCATGATAATGAATTAAGGCTTCTTTAAGACTAGATTGTAATTTACTGATTTTATTTAAGTTACGATAACTAGCTTCAGGATTAATTGTTGTTTTAGTTACACATAAAGTAGAATTTGTTTGTTTTGCTACTAAAAAATATAATTTTTGCATATCAGAAGTAATAATTGAATTTTCGTTAATTAATTCTTTGTTCATATTTTCAATAACTCATTGTTTTTGTAAACGTTTGGTGTTTGTGAATTTAACATAAATATTAGACTTCTTGCAAAATTAATATGATAATTATAATTTTTAAATTTAAAATAAATATAAAAGTGTTATTAAAATAATTTTTAGATTATTTTTACAAATATTTTGTCATTAAAACATAATAAAAATTATTATTTACAATAAAAAAAGACTGAAATTTTAAATTATCAAATATATTTAAACTAATAGTTGTAAATTATAAATTGAAGCTATTAAATTAAATCTTAAAGCAAATCTTTTTCTACGATTTCGATATTTTTCACTAATAATTTTAAATTTTTTAAGTATAGCAAAAACATTTTCAATAACAATTCTCATTTTTGAAATTCGCTCATTATTTTGCTTTTCTTCTTTATTTAAAGGGTTTTTCTTTGATTTTCTTTTAGGAATTAAAACATTATGATTAATTTTTTGTATGCCTTGATAACCTAAATCCACTAAAACAGTTGTTTCTGGTAAAAATTTAATTTTTGAATCTTTTAAAATTTTAAAGTCATGGTTTTTACCATAAGAAAAATCAGAACTAATAATTTTTTTACTATCTTTTTCAATTATAACTTGTGTTTTTATTGTGTGTTTTTTCTTTTTTCCTGAGTAGTGCTGTTTTTGTCTTTTTTTGGGCGTTGGATTTGGCTTTCAGTTACATCAATTATAACAGTCTTATCTTTGAAATAATCTTTTAATAGTGATTTTTGACCAGTAAGTTGTTGAAAATTAGGGTGTTTTATTAAAGTGTCTTCAATTCATTTGATATTTCTATAACAACTACTTTCACTAATATCATAACTTTTTGCAATATGAAAATAAGTTCTATATTCTCTTCAATATTCTAAAGTCATTAAAATACGATTTTCTAATGATAATTTATTGGTTCTTCCGCGACGAAATCTCTTTTTTAATTCTTCTATTTTTAAAATTTCTAGCATTTTATTAAAAGTAGTATGTTTAATACCAGTTAATCTTAAAAAATTTTTATCACTTATTTGATTATTTTTTTTAAATTTCATTTAAATTCCACCTTTTTATTAAAAACAACAATTCAATTATATTTTAAATTAATTTTGCAAGAAGTCTAATACCTTGCGCTCTAAATTTTTGATCAATTTCATTTAACCGTTTTTGTTTTTTTATTAATTCTGCTTGTTGTTTGACTTTTTCATAAAATTCTAAAAATTGATCATCTGTTAAAGTATTTACTAGTTCTTGAATTATTTTTTCCATAATTATTATCCACCTCTATCATATTAAAAATATACCTAAAATTAAGTATATTCAATAAATATCAAGAGTTTTCGACAAAATTAAAAGAAACAACTGTTTTAGTGGATTTAGGTTATCAAGGCATACAAAAAATTAATCATAATGTTTTAATTCCTAAAAGAAAATCAAAGAAAAACCCTTTAAATAAAGAAGAAAAGCAAAATAATGAGCGAATTTCAAAAATGAGAATTGTTATTGAAAATGTTTTTGCTATACTTAAAAAATTTAAAATTATTAGTGAAAAATATCGAAATCGTAGAAAAAGATTTGCTTTAAGATTTAATTTAATAGCTTCAATTTATAATTTACAACTATTAGTTTAAATATATTTGATAATTTAAAATTTCAGTTTTTTTTTATTGTAAATAATAATTTTTATTATGTTTTAATGACAAAATATTTGTAAAAATAATCTAAAAATTATTTTAATAACACTTTTATATTTATTTTAAATTTAAAAATTATAATTATCATATTAATTTTGCAAGAAGTCTAATGAATTTGTTGTTGTTTTGTCATTGTTAATGTTTTGCGGAATGGTAAAAATGTTATTGAAACTAATAATTAACACGGTAAATATTTTCATAAACATTTTTATCACTCCTTTTTAAAATATTTTATTTTTTATTGTTCTTTTGGTTTTGATTTTTTAATAAGTCACTCAATGCTACAGTTTATAATTACCGCTATTGTAATGCATATATCTAAATATCCCAGTATCATAAGTGAAACTAATACTTCAAATTTTTCATATAATAATTTCAATAATAATTTCAAATCATTAATTTCCAATTTTAAAAATGGAGCGAAAAAGATAATAATCATAAAAATGTAAGGCAAGATTCTCCATCAATATTTTTTTAAAGAATTAATGAGTTTGTTTGATTTCATTTTTAAAGGCTCTTTTTGCTTTAATTTTTTGAATAATAAAGCGGATTAATTTTTCAAATTTAATTGCAAAGTATATTGCTCCGCCTCATCAAAAAACAAATATTCCCGCTAGCATAATACCACTATTGAACTTGCCGAAGAAATCAACCATCTGTTTATTCATAAAATCATTAAATTCGTTACTTGTTCCAGTTACTCATTTAGTATCGATTGCTGTTAATGCACAAATTAATAAGCTTATAAAAACGAAAATGATACTTAATACTATTTTTAACCACTGCTTTTTAAAAGAATTTTTAATTCTTAATTTTAATGACATTTTTTCTTTTGAATTATCTTTTTTAAATAATTTTACTAAAATTTTTTTCATTTTAATTCTCCTTTCATATTTTTTATTGTCCTTTAATTACAATAAATAAGGCAATAAGTACACAAGTAACACCAAGAATGGTAAAAATTGGGTGTTGCGAAAATGTTCGTGCCATTGGTTTAAATAGTTCTAAAATTGTTAAATTGCTAGTAATAAACTTTTTAAAATTGGCAAGACCCTCGCTAATATAGTTCGTTAAAGTTTCAAAATGACTACCAGCTAATAATCCAAGAACAGTTATTAAGATAAAAATAATAATTAGTTTAAACATTGTTAGTTACCTTGATTTGTTTTTATTGGTTTTATTTGTTTTTTAGTTTTTCCTCACGCACTTAATCGACCCTTATTTTTAACCGCATATTGGCGTTGTTTTTCTAAATTAACTTGTTGACTACCAAAACCGAGAATAATTGCCATAAGAAATTCTACAGCAAGCGTTAAGAATAAAGGAAATATTAATTGAATTTTCGTTCCTGGCACTTCTAAACTTCAAATTAAATCAAAAACTTTATAAAGCATTTGGGCGAGAAAGTCGGCCATTTTTGCGAGATTTTCCATTTTTTATTGTTCCTTTTCTTTCATTTTTCTTAAAAATTTGCTAAATTTATCCATTTTTAAGTATTCCAAATCTTCTAAATCAATTGCTGTGTCATTATAGTATTTATCTTCATAATCAGGATTTACTTTTGAATTTAAGTAATCTCTTAAAAATGCTAGGTAAAAAGAATTGTAAATGTTAAGTATTGGTAAAGGAATTTTTAATTTAAAAAAATAAATATCAAGTTCAGGGATATCACGGTATTTAATGCGACGACCTTTTTTGCTATTTTTAGCATCAATTAAGGTGTTTCGTCAGCGTTCATATTCTTCAATACTAGTAAAGGTACCATAGATGACTTTTAAATAGGGGCGAAAAATATTAACAGGTTTTTTGCGAATGCCCACAATCACATTATTAGCAATATCGCGAACTTTAACTCAAATATGTTTATCTCTTTGACCGCTAGCTAACACAATATGACCAAAATGGCGTGCCAGAGCGAAATATTCTTGGATACCGGTTTCCTCGTTTTTGGTATTATTTTTTTCTCAATCAGTACCTTCAAGAAATAAATTGGTTTCATCTCATAAAAGTAAGGTTTTGTCTGGCAATACCGGATAATCAAAGTCTAATAATCCCATATGTCCCAAACTTAATTTTTGAGTTTCTAGTAATGGGAAGGTTGATGCAATATGATATTTTTTCTTTTTTAGTAATTTTGATGCGTATACTAGAAAAGCAGTTTTTCCAGTTCCTAATGAACCAATCACAATATTTAATGGTGAGTTTTTTAAGAAATTAATAACTTTGTTAATTTGTGTTAAATTACCGATTTTAAAAAGGAAAATTAAAATACAACCCGCTAAAAATAAATAGCTTACAATGTCTTTAAAATAACCGTTGTAAATGTATCAAATTGCCCCCCAATGTCATAAAATTAAAAATGAGGTGCGATTTAATTCAATAAAATGGTTATTTTTTTCTATTATTCATTTGCAAAATTTCATCTTGCACCTCACTTTATTTTTTTGTTAGCGGACTGCTCCAAGTAATTTTTCAAACATTTTAAAGCAAATAAAGAATATTGCCAAAATAAATGGAAAAATGAAGATTCAGTAGTCAGCAAAGAAGTTACCGACTTGTGGCATATTAACAGCAATAATTTCTCACATTTTAGTAAACGCTGTTATAATCGCATTTCATAATTTAGTCATCGCGTCACTAGCTGTTATCTTTGTTACTGCTGGTGCCTCTGTTAAGAAAGTTCCAATCATATAATCACCCCCTTTCTTTTTAAAACATTCATCATTTATATTCAAAGTTTTTATTAAATTTGTTAAAACCACGATTAACCTTAACACGATTGTATTTTTTTCTAATTAATTTTGAATTTCTTTGGGAATGCATCACAATGTAACTTCTTGACATTAATTTTGTCTCTATCTAAATACTGATATGGTTTTTCAAAGTAGCATTAAAATAAATCACACCATAATCGCTGTTAGGAGTCAAAAAGCAATGTTTGCTATTAAAAGTCAAAGTGGTGCTTCGGTTAATTTAATTTCTTTACCACCAGTAATGTGGGCCGGAATAGTTGTAATTTGAATAAATAAATCTCAGAAAGTTTGTTTAATTTGTTCTCAATTAAATTCTTTTAAGTTTATTGTCATTTTTTATCTCCCAAAAATCATTTTTATTGGTAAATACATAATTGAAATTAATGCGAAAAGAAAAGTAATAATAATAATTAATCCGGCAATAAACGCAACCTGTGCAGGCATTTTTTCTATCGGAATAAACAGTTTTAAGAATTCCATAATAATTTCTCAAAACATTATTTTTTATCTGCGTTATTTTCTTTTGAATTAGGAGCTTTAACTCATTCTTCAAAGCGGGCAATAAACACTTTTTCATCTTTTGTAAAATTACCAGCATTATTTTTAATGGCATTTTTATATTTAATTCTAATTTTTATTTTGGCATAAATTTTATAAGCAAAATATGCTAATAGCATTATGCAAATGATAATAGACTTCTTGCAAAATTAATATGATAATTATAATTTTTAAATTTAAAATAAATATAAAAGTGTTATTAAAATAATTTTTAGATTATTTTTACAAATATTTTGTCATTAAAACATAATAAAAATTATTATTTACAATAAAAAAAGACTGAAATTTTAAATTATCAAATATATTTAAACTAATAGTTGTAAATTATAAATTGAAGCTATTAAATTAAATCTTAAAGCAAATCTTTTTCTACGATTTCGATATTTTTCACTAATAATTTTAAATTTTTTAAGTATAGCAAAAACATTTTCAATAACAATTCTCATTTTTGAAATTCGCTCATTATTTTGCTTTTCTTCTTTATTTAAAGGGTTTTTCTTTGATTTTCTTTTAGGAATTAAAACATTATGATTAATTTTTTGTATGCCTTGATAACCTAAATCCACTAAAACAGTTGTTTCTGGTAAAAATTTAATTTTTGAATCTTTTAAAATTTTAAAGTCATGGTTTTTACCATAAGAAAAATCAGAACTAATAATTTTTTTACTATCTTTTTCAATTATAACTTGTGTTTTTATTGTGTGTTTTTTCTTTTTTCCTGAGTAGTGCTGTTTTTGTCTTTTTTTGGGCGTTGGATTTGGCTTTCAGTTACATCAATTATAACAGTCTTATCTTTGAAATAATCTTTTAATAGTGATTTTTGACCAGTAAGTTGTTGAAAATTAGGGTGTTTTATTAAAGTGTCTTCAATTCATTTGATATTTCTATAACAACTACTTTCACTAATATCATAACTTTTTGCAATATGAAAATAAGTTCTATATTCTCTTCAATATTCTAAAGTCATTAAAATACGATTTTCTAATGATAATTTATTGGTTCTTCCGCGACGAAATCTCTTTTTTAATTCTTCTATTTTTAAAATTTCTAGCATTTTATTAAAAGTAGTATGTTTAATACCAGTTAATCTTAAAAAATTTTTATCACTTATTTGATTATTTTTTTTAAATTTCATTTAAATTCCACCTTTTTATTAAAAACAACAATTCAATTATATTTTAAATTAATTTTGCAAGAAGTCTAATGTATAAAAAAAGTTAAAGTAAAAATGGTAATTTTACATAAAAGCCTTTTAAAATTATCAAGTTGATGATTTTTTTTATTTTATCAAGAGTTTTCGACAAAATTAAAAGGGTATTTTCTAATTGTTTTGATTTCATTAATTTTTGACGATTATATCAAGCAGTTTTTAATGTAGTTTTAATAAAACGAGAAATTGTTTTACTAGATTGCTCCAGCAATGAAATTTGAATCAATAAATTTCATTGTTCATAATTTAAATGACTTCAATAAATAAAATGATTACGAAAAGCGTCAAAACTTGCACGGCAATTTTTACATAAATATTTTTGTTTTCCTTCTGAATTATGTCCATTTTTAACGCAATGGTAAGATTCACATTTAGATCATTTAATACCTTGCGCTCTAAATTTTTGATCAATTTCATTTAACCGTTTTTGTTTTTTTTTTTTTATTAATTCTGCTTGTTGTTTGACTTTTTCATAAAATTCTAAAAATTGATCATCTGTTAAAGTATTTACTAGTTCTTGAATTATTTTTTCCATAATTATTATCCACCTCTATCATATTAAAAATATACCTAAAATTAAGTATATTCAATAAATATCAAGAGTTTTCGACAAAATTAAAAAGAAGATTTGATAACTTTGATCAAAAAGTAATTTCTTTATATGCAAGAGGAATGACAATTTCTGATATCAAAGCACAATTGCAAGAATTCTATCACGGAGCAGAAATTTCAGAAAGTTTAATTAGTCAAATAACTGATGATGTTATTGAAGAAGTTAAAATGTGACAAACTAAACCTTTAGAGAAGATTTATCCGATTGTTTATTTTGATTGTATTGTTGTTAAAGTAAAGCAAGATAAACGAATAATAAATAAAGCAGTTTATCTTGCCTTAGGAATTAATTTAGATGGTTTAAAAGATATTTTAGGAATGTGAATTAGTGAGAATGAGGGAGCCAAATTTTGACTTAATAATCTTACGGAAATGAAAAATCGTGGGTTACAAAATATTCTTGTTGCTTGTAGTGATAATTTAACTGGAATGTCTGATGCAATAGAAGCTGTTTTCCCAAAAACACAGCATCAATTATGCATTGTTCATCAAATTCGCAATAGTTTAAAATTTGTTCCTTACAAAGATCGCAAACTTGTAGCTAATGATTTAAAATCAATTTATACAGCAATTAATGAGAAATAGCGTTAATTGCTTTAGATCATTTTTCAGAAAAATGAAATAAAAAGTATCCACAAATTACTAAATCATGAAAAAATAACTGAAATAATTTAATAATTTTTCTTGAATATCCTCAGGAATTTAGAAGAATTATTTACACAACTAATGCGATTGAATCTGTTAATAGTCAATTAAGAAAAGTCATTAAGAATAAAAAGATTTTTTCTAATGACGCATCAGTTTTTAAAATATTTTATTTAGCATTTCAAAATATGGTTAAGAAATGAACGATGCCAATTCAAAATTGGGGTAGTGCAATTTCACATTTAATGATAAAATTTGAAGACAGAGTGAATTTAAGTTAATTACTTAGAGACACAGTTAATTGTACAGTTCCGTACAGTCCCTTTTATTAAACTAATTGCTTATAAAATAAATAATAGTTTTTTTCATATTTTAATTTTCTTTTATTAAATTCATATTTTGCTAAATTTTTCTACTTTTTCTGCAATATTATTTATTTTTATTTTATAAAAATTAATACTTTTGCGTGTATATTCCTTAAAATATACATCATTATTGTTGTTAACATAAATATCCATAATTTCATCATCGCTATAATATAAATTATTATTTTTATTAATTTTTATTTTTTGGTAATCTTTTGTGTATATATCAAATTTATATATTCCTCTACCAGAACCAAAATAAATATTACCTTTATTGTCATAATTAAAACAATGTGAATCAAAATATAGTGTTTTTATAATTTTATAATTAAAATCTAAAATATAAGTATTAAATAAGGAACCAATATAAATTTTATTATTATCAAATAAAAAATAGTTTATTTTATTGTCTTTATTCAAAAAACTTATTTCATTTATTTTTATTGGTTTTGTTTGGCCTTGTTTTAAAATATAAGCACCATTATTAGTAGCAAAATAAATTTTATTTTTGTTAATAACTATTGAATTAACTTCTCCATTTAATTCATCTATTTTGTTTGGTTCAATTTCATTATTTTTTAAAACATATGTACTATTTGAAGTTGTGAAGTATAAATCATTTTTATCATTAAATCCTAATGTTTTTTTATAAAAACCATATTTTTGAAGTTTTTTATTTAAGGTCGCGGTTGTTTCACCTTTTTTTAAAACATATAAACCATTATCAGAGTCAAAATAAACATTATTTTTATTATCAATACTAGTATTAAAAATACGTTCATTTATTCCATTTATCTTAATTGCTGTTGTTTCACCATTTTTTAAAAAATATACTTCTCCACCACTAGACCCGAACGAAGTGCTATATACACCAAAATACATATTATTTTCTGAATCAAAATTTACAAATCAAATGTTAGAGTTATTTATATTATTAATTTTTATTATTTCATTATTTTTTTGTTTTAAAACATATAAACCATTATTTGTTATAAAATAATTCTCGTTATAATTGTCTTTAAAAAATGAAATAATATTATTTTCTACTTTATTAAAATTAATTATTGGTTTTTGATATTTTTTATAAATTTCTAATTCTTTTTCAAAATTAATATTTCTTTTACTTCTTTGAACGTTTTTTGGTGGTTGTCGGGGTTTATTAATTACCGGTTTATTAATCGCTATTTGTTTTTGTGCACTATTTTCACAAGCAACAATACTGCTTAGTTCTATAGTTAAAGTAATTGTACTTAAAACATTCAATAATTTTTTCATATTAATTAAACTCCCTTTATGAATTTTTACTTATTTATAAATTTATTGAACAATTAACATCCTCTCCAAATTTTAATCTACAGTCTTTTTGGTTTGGAATTTAATTATAAACTATCTTTAAAATTAAATTAAAAAAACTTTCTTTTAATTTTGTCGAAAACTCTTGATATTTATTGAATATACTTAATTTTAGGTATATTTTTAATATGATAGAGGTGGATAATAATTATGGAAAAAATAATTCAAGAACTAGTAAATACTTTAACAGATGATCAATTTTTAGAATTTTATGAAAAAGTCAAACAACAAGCAGAATTAATAAAAAAACAAAAACGGTTAAATGAAATTGATCAAAAATTTAGATCGCAAGGTATTAAATGCCCTAAATGTGAATCTTACCATTGTGTTAAAAATGGACATAATTCAGAAGGAAAACAAAAATATTTATGTAAAAATTGCCGTGCAAGTTTTGACGCTTTTCGTAATCATTTTATTTATTGAAGTCATTTAAATTATGAACAATGAAATTTATTGATTCAAATTTCATTGCTGGGGCAATCTAGTAAAACAATTTCTCGTTTTATTAAAACTACATTAAAAACTGCTTGATATAATCGTCAAAAATTAATGAAATCAAAACAATTAGAAAATACCCAATTAAAATTTAAAAAATTATCTGGTAAAATCCAAATCGATGAAACATTTATTAAAGAAATCCATAAAGGAAATTTCAAATATAAAACTGATCCACGAAGAATTCACCTTGACCCATTCGCAACTAATACTAAATGCTGTATTCAAATGGCAACTGATAATAATAACAATATTTATGTTAAATCCACAAACACCAAACGTTTACAAAAACAATGAGTTATTGAAAATATGAACAATGAAATTTATTGATTCAAATTTCATTGCTGGGGCAATCTAGTAAAACAATTTCTCGTTTTATTAAAACTACATTAAAAACTGCTTGATATAATCGTCAAAAATTAATGAAATCAAAACAATTAGAAAATACCCAATTAAAATTTAAAAAATTATCTGGTAAAATCCAAATCGATGAAACATTTATTAAAGAAATCCATAAAGGAAATTTCAAATATAAAACTGATCCACGAAGAATTCACCTTGACCCATTCGCAACTAATACTAAATGCTGTATTCAAATGGCAATTGATAATAATAACAATATTTATGTTAAATCCACAAACACCAAACGTTTACAAAAACAATGAGTTATTGAAAATATGAACAAAGAATTAATTAACGAAAATTCAATTATTACTTTTGATATGCAAAAATTATATTTTTTAGTAGCAAAACAAACAAATTCTACTTTATGTGTAACTAAAACAACAATTAATCCTGAAGCTAGTTATCGTAACTTAAATATAAAATCAGTAAATTACAATCTAGTCTTAAAGAAGCCTTAATTCATTATCATGGTTTAGGTTTTACTAATATTCAAAATTATTTAAATCTCTGAAAATGAAAATACCAACATAAGGGTTTAACTCCAAACCAACAAACAGCGGTATTATATTTTAATGTATAAAAAAGTTAAAGTAAAAATAGTAATTTTACATAAAAGCCTTTTAAAATTATCAAGTTGATGATTTTTTTTATTTTATCAAGAGTTTTCGACAAAATTAAAAAAACTTTCTCCTTTTTTAATATTTTTCTTGATTGTGCAAAACATCTGTGGTATTTTACAACCAAATTATCTATGTAATATACCACAGACTTATGACAAGTACAAGCGGTTTTTTAAAAAAGGGACGAAAATTATAAAATAAAGCAGGAATTTCTTAAAAATAATTTATAATTAAATTCCAAACCAAAAAGACTGTAGATTAATTTTTGGAGAAAGGTAAAGGTGTTATAAATTTTATTAATTAGTAAAAATTCACAAAAAGGAAGTTAATTAATATGAAAAAAATACTAGGATTCTTAGGAACAATCACAATAGCAGGAAGCGGAATGGCGGGACTTGTTGGAAACGCTCCGGCTCCAAAATACAACAAAAAATGAAATTAATTTTTAATTTTGTCGAAAACTCTTGATATTTATTGAATATACTTAATTTTAGGTATATTTTTAATATGATAGAGGTGGATAATAATTATGGAAAAAATAATTCAAGAACTAGTAAATACTTTAACAGATGATCAATTTTTAGAATTTTATGAAAAAGTTAAACAACAAGCAGAATTAATAAAAAAACAAAAACGTTTAAATGAAATTGATCAAAAATTTAGAGCGCAAGGTATTAAATGTCCTAAATGTGAATCTTACCATTGCGTTAAAAATGGACATAATTCAGAAGGAAAACAAAAATATTTATGTAAAAATTGCCGTGCAAGTTTTGACGCTTTTCGTAATCATTTTATTTATTGAAGTCATTTAAATTATGAACAATGAAATTTATTGATTCAAATTTCATTGCTGGGGCAATCTAGTAAAACAATTTCTCGTTTTATTAAAACTACATTAAAAACTGCTTGATATAATCGTCAAAAATTAATGAAATCAAAACAATTAGAAAATACCCAATTAAAATTTAAAAAATTATCTGGTAAAATCCAAATCGATGAAACATTTATTAAAGAAATCCATAAAGGAAATTTCAAATATAAAACTGATCCACGAAGAATTCACCTTGACCCATTCGCAACTAATACTAAATGCTGTATTCAAATGGCAATTGATAATAATAACAATATTTATGTTAAATCCACAAACACCAAACGTTTACAAAAACAATGAGTTATTGAAAATATGAACAAAGAATTAATTAATGAAAATTCAATTATTACTTCTGATATGCAAAAATTATATTTTTTAGTAGCAAAACAAACAAATTCTACTTTATGTGTAACTAAAACAACAATTAATCCTGAAGCTAGTTATCGTAACTTAAATAAAATCAGTAAATTACAATCTAGTCTTAAAGAAGCCTTAATTCATTATCATGGTTTAGGTTTTACTAATATTCAAAATTATTTAAATCTCTGAAAATGAAAATACCAACATAAGGGTTTAACTCCAAACCAACAAACAGCGGTATTATATTTTAATAGACTTCTTGCAAAATTAATATGATAATTATAATTTTTAAATTTAAAATAAATATAAAAGTGTTATTAAAATAATTTTTAGATTATTTTTACAAATATTTTGTCATTAAAACATAATAAAAATTATTATTTACAATAAAAAAAGACTGAAATTTTAAATTATCAAATATATTTAAACTAATAGTTGTAAATTATAAATTGAAGCTATTAAATTAAATCTTAAAGCAAATCTTTTTCTACGATTTCGATATTTTTCACTAATAATTTTAAATTTTTTAAGTATAGCAAAAACATTTTCAATAACAATTCTCATTTTTGAAATTCGCTCATTATTTTGCTTTTCTTCTTTATTTAAAGGGTTTTTCTTTGATTTTCTTTTAGGAATTAAAACATTATGATTAATTTTTTGTATGCCTTGATAACCTAAATCCACTAAAACAGTTGTTTCTGGTAAAAATTTAATTTTTGAATCTTTTAAAATTTTAAAGTCATGGTTTTTACCATAAGAAAAATCAGAACTAATAATTTTTTTACTATCTTTTTCAATTATAACTTGTGTTTTTATTAGACTTCTTGCAAAATTAATTTAAAATATAATTGAATTGTTGTTTTTAATAAAAAGGTGGAATTTAAATGAAATTTAAAAAAAATAATCAAATAAGTGATAAAAATTTTTTAAGATTAACTGGTATTAAACATACTACTTTTAATAAAATGCTAGAAATTTTAAAAATAGAAGAATTAAAAAAGAGATTTCGTCGCGGAAGAACCAATAAATTATCATTAGAAAATCGTATTTTAATGACTTTAGAATATTGAAGAGAATATAGAACTTATTTTCATATTGCAAAAAGTTATGATATTAGTGAAAGTAGTTGTTATAGAAATATCAAATGAATTGAAGACACTTTAATAAAACACCCTAATTTTCAACAACTTACTGGTCAAAAATCACTATTAAAAGATTATTTCAAAGATAAGACTGTTATAATTGATGTAACTGAAAGCCAAATCCAACGCCCAAAAAAAGACAAAAACAGCACTACTCAGGAAAAAAGAAAAAACACACAATAAAAACACAAGTTATAATTGAAAAAGATAGTAAAAAAATTATTAGTTCTGATTTTTCTTATGGTAAAAACCATGACTTTAAAATTTTAAAAGATTCAAAAATTAAATTTTTACCAGAAACAACTGTTTTAGTGGATTTAGGTTATCAAGGCATACAAAAAATTAATCATAATGTTTTAATTCCTAAAAGAAAATCAAAGAAAAACCCTTTAAATAAAGAAGAAAAGCAAAATAATGAGCGAATTTCAAAAATGAGAATTGTTATTGAAAATGTTTTTGCTATACTTAAAAAATTTAAAATTATTAGTGAAAAATATCGAAATCGTAGAAAAAGATTTGCTTTAAGATTTAATTTAATAGCTTCAATTTATAATTTACAACTATTAGTTTAAATATATTTGATAATTTAAAATTTCAGTCTTTTTTTATTGTAAATAATAATTTTTATTATGTTTTAATGACAAAATATTTGTAAAAATAATCTAAAAATTATTTTAATAACACTTTTATATTTATTTTAAATTTAAAAATTATAATTATCATATTAATTTTGCAAGAAGTCTATTGTGTGTTTTTTCTTTTTTCCTGAGTAGTGCTGTTTTTGTCTTTTTTTGGGCGTTGGATTTGGCTTTCAGTTACATCAATTATAACAGTCTTATCTTTGAAATAATCTTTTAATAGTGATTTTTGACCAGTAAGTTGTTGAAAATTAGGGTGTTTTATTAAAGTGTCTTCAATTCATTTGATATTTCTATAACAACTACTTTCACTAATATCATAACTTTTTGCAATATGAAAATAAGTTCTATATTCTCTTCAATATTCTAAAGTCATTAAAATACGATTTTCTAATGATAATTTATTGGTTCTTCCGCGACGAAATCTCTTTTTTAATTCTTCTATTTTTAAAATTTCTAGCATTTTATTAAAAGTAGTATGTTTAATACCAGTTAATCTTAAAAAATTTTTATCACTTATTTGATTATTTTTTTTAAATTTCATTTAAATTCCACCTTTTTATTAAAAACAACAATTCAATTATATTTTAAATTAATTTTGCAAGAAGTCTAATGTATAAAAAAGTTAAAGTAAAAATAGTAATTTTACATAAAAGCCTTTTAAAATTATCAAGTTGATGATTTTTTTTATTTTATCAAGAGTTTTCGACAAAATTAAAAAAATTAATTATTTACAAACAAGTAGCAATAATTTAGAAAATTTAAACAGAAATAAAAGAGAGCCTCAATAAAGAAGTAATACAAAAATTATTTTAGAAGCAGTAAGAGACAGTGCTACAATGTTTGGAGTTACAAACAGGAATTGCAACTGCTGATGGATATTATAAATTTAAAGATGTAGAAGTTGTTTTAAAATCAGAGTACTTTAGTTTTGATAATAATCATATTCAATTAGTTAATGATGACATATCATAAAATCAATTATTTAAATTGAACAGTAACCAGTTTAATTGACTGCCATTAATTAATAATTTGGAACCAAACGACATCCCTAGTTTATTACCAAAAGATATAAAATTAGCGGATGGAAATTATGGTAAAAATTTTGTAAATTGTATTGTTGAAAAAACACAATTAAGCAGTGTTATGAATATTTATGGAAAGGGATTGGAGGCGTTATTAAGTAATTTTAGGTGAATTGAAGAAATAAATAAACTTGACATTACTAAGCAATGTAAATTTCTTTTAGAAAAAGAAATAAGTAATTTTAAGCGATTGGAATTATCTGTTATTTATGGAAAAGGAAAATATAATTTTGAAATTGAAACAAATCACACATTAGACTTCTTGCAAAATTAATTTAAAATATAATTGAATTGTTGTTTTTAATAAAAAGGTGGAATTTAAATGAAATTTAAAAAAAATAATCAAATAAGTGATAAAAATTTTTTAAGATTAACTGGTATTAAACATACTACTTTTAATAAAATGCTAGAAATTTTAAAAATAGAAGAATTAAAAAAGAGATTTCGTCGCGGAAGAACCAATAAATTATCATTAGAAAATCGTATTTTAATGACTTTAGAATATTGAAGAGAATATAGAACTTATTTTCATATTGCAAAAAGTTATGATATTAGTGAAAGTAGTTGTTATAGAAATATCAAATGAATTGAAGACACTTTAATAAAACACCCTAATTTTCAACAACTTACTGGTCAAAAATCACTATTAAAAGATTATTTCAAAGATAAGACTGTTATAATTGATGTAACTGAAAGCCAAATCCAACGCCCAAAAAAAGACAAAAACAGCACTACTCAGGAAAAAAGAAAAAACACACAATAAAAACACAAGTTATAATTGAAAAAGATAGTAAAAAAATTATTAGTTCTGATTTTTCTTATGGTAAAAACCATGACTTTAAAATTTTAAAAGATTCAAAAATTAAATTTTTACCAGAAACAACTGTTTTAGTGGATTTAGGTTATCAAGGCATACAAAAAATTAATCATAATGTTTTAATTCCTAAAAGAAAATCAAAGAAAAACCCTTTAAATAAAGAAGAAAAGCAAAATAATGAGCGAATTTCAAAAATGAGAATTGTTATTGAAAATGTTTTTGCTATACTTAAAAAATTTAAAATTATTAGTGAAAAATATCGAAATCGTAGAAAAAGATTTGCTTTAAGATTTAATTTAATAGCTTCAATTTATAATTTACAACTATTAGTTTAAATATATTTGATAATTTAAAATTTCAGTCTTTTTTTATTGTAAATAATAATTTTTATTATGTTTTAATGACAAAATATTTGTAAAAATAATCTAAAAATTATTTTAATAACACTTTTATATTTATTTTAAATTTAAAAATTATAATTATCATATTAATTTTGCAAGAAGTCTATTAATTAAAATAAATAATATACGCTTATTTAATGATAAAATAAGTTCTTATGTTAATTTAGAATTATAAAGTAAATATAAAGTAAAAGAGACTAATTTAATGGGACTGTACAATTAACTGTGTCTCTAAGTAATTAACTTAAATTCACTCTGTCTTCAAATTTTATCATTAAATGTGAAATTGCACTACCCCAATTTTGAATTGGCATCGTTCATTTCTTAACCATATTTTGAAATGCTAAATAAAATATTTTAAAAACTGATGCGTCATTAGGAAAAATCTTTTTATTCTTAATGACTTTTCTTAATTGACTATTAACAGATTCAATCGCATTAGTTGTGTAAATAATTCTTCTAAATTCCTGAGGATATTCAAGAAAAATTATTAAATTATTTTTTTAATTTTGTCGAAAACTCTTGATAAAATAAAAAAAATCATCAACTTGATAATTTTAAAAGGCTTTTATGTAAAATTACTATTTTTACTTTAACTTTTTTATACATTAAAATATAATACCGCTGTTTGTTGGTTTGGAGTTAAACCCTTATGTTGGTATTTTCATTTTCAGAGATTTAAATAATTTTGAATATTAGTAAAACCTAAACCATGATAATGAATTAAGGCTTCTTTAAGACTAGATTGTAATTTACTGATTTTATTTAAGTTACGATAACTAGCTTCAGAATTAATTGTTGTTTTAGTTACACATAAAGTAGAATTTGTTTGTTTTGCTACTAAAAAATATAATTTTTGCATATCAGAAGTAATAATTGAATTTTCGTTAATTAATTCTTTGTTCATATTTTCAATAACTCATTGTTTTTGTAAACGTTTGGTGTTTGTGGATTTAACATAAATATTGTTATTATTATCAATTGCCATTTGAATACAGCATTTAGTATTAGTTGCGAATGGGTCAAGGTGAATTCTTCGTGGATCAGTTTTATATTTGAAATTTCCTTTATGGATTTCTTTAATGAATGTTTCATCGATTTGGATTTTACCAGATAATTTTTTAAATTTTAATTGGGTATTTTCTAATTGTTTTGATTTCATTAATTTTTGACGATTATATCAAGCAGTTTTTAATGTAGTTTTAATAAAACGAGAAATTGTTTTACTAGATTGCCCCAGCAATGAAATTTGAATCAATAAATTTCATTGTTCATAATTTAAATGACTTCAATAAATAAAATGATTACGAAAAGCGTCAAAACTTGCACGGCAATTTTTACATAAATATTTTTGTTTTCCTTCTGAATTATGTCCATTTTTAACGCAATGGTAAGATTCACATTTAGGGCATTTAATACCTTGCGCTCTAAATTTTTGATCAATTTCATTTAAACGTTTTTGTTTTTTTATTAATTCTGCTTGTTGTTTGACTTTTTCATAAAATTCTAAAAATTGATCATCTGTTAAAGTATTTACTAGTTCTTGAATTATTTTTTCCATAATTATTATCCACCTCTATCATATTAAAATATACCTAAAATTAAGTATATTCAATAAATATCAAGAGTTTTCGACAAAATTAAAAAATTATTTCAGTTATTTTTTCATGATTTAGTAATTTGTGGATACTTTTTATTTCATTTTTCAGAAAAATGATCTAAAGCAATTAACGCTATTTCTTCATTAATTGCTGTATAAATTGATTTTAAATCATTAGCTACAAGTTTGCGATCTTTGTAAGGAACAAATTTTAAACTATTGCGAATTTGATGAACAATGCATAATTGATGCTGTGTTTTTGGGAACACAGCTTCTATTGCATCAGACATTCCAGTTAAATTATCGCTACAAGCAACAAGAATATCTTGTAAGCCACGATTTTTCATTTCCGTAAGATTATTAAGTCAAAATTTGGCGCCCTCATTCTCGCTAATTCACATTCCTAAAATATCTTTTAAACCATCTAAATTAATTCCTAAGGCAAGATAAACTGCTTTATTTATTATTCGTTTATCTTGCTTTACTTTAACAACAATACAATCAAAATAAACAATCGGATAAATCTTCTCTAAAGGTTTAGTTTGTCACATTTTAACTTCTTCAATAACATCATCAGTTATTTGACTAATTAAACTTTCTGAAATTTCTGCTCCGTGATAGAATTCTTGCAATTGTGCTTTGATATCAGAAATTGTCATTCCTCTTGCATATAAAGAAATTACTTTTTGATCAAAGTTATCAAATCTTCTTTGTCTTTTCGGAATAATTACTGGTTCAAAAGTACTATTTCGATCTCTTGGTACATCAATTGCGATTGAACCATTTTTAGTAATAATGGTTTTTTGTGTGTTGCCATTTCTTTTATTATGATTCTCATCAGTTTCAAGATAATCTTTAATTTCCGTATTTAACATTCGTTCAGTTAATTTTTTGGTAAATTCCTGAAAAATAGTATTGCCTTTAAATAAATCTTGTGGATTATCAATATTTTCTAAAAAATAATCAACAACTTTATCAATTGCGTCAGGTTCTTTTTTTATTTTTTTTTTGTCATTTTCTGTTCTCCTTCGTTTAAGTATAATTCAGAATGAATTATCGAGACACAGAATTTTGGACAGGCTCTTTTTATCTGGATTTAAAGGATTATTTTTACTCTTTTTAATTGGCAATAATGTATTTTTATGAACATTTTGCAAACCTTGATATCCTGAATCGGCAATTAATTCTAATTTTGGATTTATAAGTGTATTTGATTTTAAAAATAACTTATAATCATGAGTACTGCCATAACAAAAATCTACTGAAATAATTTTATTGTTAAATAAATCAATAATTATTTGCGATTTTAATGAATGTTGCCTTTTCTTACCAGAAAATAATAATTTTAGTTTTTTTTTAATTCTTTCAATTGGAATTTCTGTAGCATCAATTGCTAATAAATTATTAGTAGTACCCTTATTTTCTAATAATATCTTTTTGCCAGGTATATGAAAGTGACTATTTTTTATTAGAGTATTTTCAACTCAAAAGATATTACGAATACAACTAACATGACTAATATTATATTTTTTTGCAATAATACGATATGTACTATATTCTTTTCAGTATTCTAAAGTCATAAGTAATCTTTGCTCTATTGATAATTTATTTGGTCTACCACCAATTTGTTTTTGTTTAGCTTCACCTTCTTTTAAAATTTCTACCATTTTCATGAAAGTTTTATATTTTATGCCTATTAAACTATAAAATTCGTTTTCGTCTTTGTATTTATCTAACATTTGTACTTCACCTAGGAAATAATATTATCAAAATAGTAGATAAAATTAAAGGTTATGTACCAAGTCTAAAGAAGATTTGATAACTTTGATCAAAAAGTAATTTCTTTATATGCAAGAGGAATGACAATTTCTGATATCAAAGCACAATTGCAAGAATTCTATCACGGAGCAGAAATTTCAGAAAGTTTAATTAGTCAAATAACTGATGATGTTATTGAAGAAGTTAAAATGTGACAAACTAAACCTTTAGAGAAGATTTATCCGATTGTTTATTTTGATTGTATTGTTGTTAAAGTAAAGCAAGATAAACGAATAATAAATAAAGCAGTTTATCTTGCCTTAGGAATTAATTTAGATGGTTTAAAAGATATTTTAGGAATGTGAATTAGTGAGAATGAGGGAGCCAAATTTTGACTTAATAATCTTACGGAAATGAAAAATCGTGGGTTACAAGATATTCTTGTTGCTTGTAGTGATAATTTAACTGGGATGTCTGATGCAATAGAAGCTGTTTTCCCAAAAACACAGCATCAATTATGCATTGTTCATCAAATTCGCAATAGTTTAAAATTTGTCCCTTACAAAGATCGCAAACTTGTAGCTAATGATTTAAAATCAATTTATAGAGCAATTAATGAAGAAATAGCGTTAATTGCTTTAGATCATTTTTCTGAAAAATGAAATAAAAAGTATCCACAAATTACTAAATCATGAAAAAATAACTGAAATAATTTAATAATTTTTCTTGAATATCCTCAGGAATTTAGAAGAATTATTTACACAACTAATGCGATTGAATCTGTTAATAGTAAACTAAGAAAAGTTATTAAGAATAAAAAGATTTTTCCTAATGACGCATCAGTTTTTAAAATATTTTATTTAGCATTTCAAAATATGGTTAAGAAATGAACGATGCCAATTCAAAATTGGGGTAGTGCAATTTCACATTTAATGATAAAATTTGAAGACAGAGTGAATTTAAGTTAATTACTTAGAGACACAGTTAATTGTACAGTCCCAAGAATATCACCTTGACCCATTCGCAACTAATACTAAATGCTGTATTCAAATGGCAATTGATAATAATAACAATATTTATGTTAAATCCACAAACACCAAACGTTTACAAAAACAATGAGTTATTGAAAATATGAACAAAGAATTAATTAACGAAAATTCAATTATTACTTCTGATATGCAAAAATTATATTTTTTAGTAGCAAAACAAACAAATTCTACTTTATGTGTAACTAAAACAACAATTAATCCTGAAGCTAGTTATCGTAACTTAAATAAAATCAGTAAATTACAATCTAGTCTTAAAGAAGCCTTAATTCATTATCATGGTTTAGGTTTTACTAATATTCAAAATTATTTAAATCTCTGAAAATGAAAATACCAACATAAGGGTTTAACTCCAAACCAACAAACAGCGGTATTATATTTTAATGTATAAAAAAGTTAAAGTAAAAATAGTAATTTTACATAAAAGCCTTTTAAAATTATCAAGTTGATGATTTTTTTTATTTTATCAAGAGTTTTCGACAAAATTAAAAAATTTTTTATTGTGTAAAAATTCAATAATATGATAAAATGGTAACGAATAAAAATGACAATGATAAGAAAGGCAGGGTTAGTTTAGTAATTAAATAATATAATTAGCTGGTTGTTTTACTTCTTCAAAGCAATACCTAAGAAAACTAAACGCGACCTTAATTATATAATTTAACATATTGGGTATAAAAGGAGGAACAAGGATGCGTGAAGGTATTACATTACGTTGTGAAATTTGTAAAGAAGAAAATTATATTGATAAGAAAAATAAAAAGTTGCATCCCGAACGAGTAGAATTCAATAAATATTGTTCGCGTTGTAACGCAAAAACAATGCATAAAGAAAAGAAATAATCCTTTTCTTTTTTTATATATGAAAGGATAAATATTATGCAAAATAAAATTGTTAAAAAACGGGGGACTGTACAATTAACTGTGTCTCTAAGTAATTAACTTAAATTCACTCTGTCCTCAAATTTTATCATTAAATGTGAAATTGCACTACCCCAATTTTGAATTGGCATCGTTCATTTCTTAACCATATTTTGAAATGCTAAATAAAATATTTTAAAAACTGATGCGTCATTAGGAAAAATCTTTTTATTCTTAATGACTTTTCTTAATTGACTATTAACAGATTCAATCGCATTAGTTGTGTAAATAATTCTTCTAAATTCCTGAGGATATTCAAGAAAAATTATTAAATTATTTCAGTTATTTTTTCATGATTTAGTAATTTGTGGATACTTTTTATTTCATTTTTCAGAAAAATGATCTAAAGCAATTAACGCTATTTCTTCATTAATTGCTGTATAAATTGATTTTAAATCATTAGCTACAAGTTTGCGATCTTTGTAAGGAACAAATTTTAAACTATTGCGAATTTGATGAACAATGCATAATTGATGCTGTGTTTTTGGGAACACAGCTTCTATTGCATCAGACATCCCAGTTAAATTATCACTACAAGCAACAAGAATATCTTGTAAGCCACGATTTTTCATTTCCGTAAGATTATTAAGTCAAAATTTGGCTCCCTCATTCTCGCTAATTCACATTCCTAAAATATCTTTTAAACCATCTAAATTAATTCCTACGGCAAGATAAACTGCTTTATTTATTATTCGTTTATCTTGCTTTACTTTAACAACAATACAATCAAAATAAACAATCGGATAAATCTTCTCTAAAGGTTTAGTTTGTCACATTTTAACTTCTTCAATAACATCATCAGTTATTTGACTAATTAAACTTTCTGAAATTTCTGCTCCGTGATAGAATTCTTGCAATTGTGCTTTGATATCAGAAATTGTCATTCCTCTTGCATATAAAGAAATTACTTTTTGATCAAAGTTATCAAATCTTCTTTGTCTTTTCGGAATAATTACTGGTTCAAAAGTACTATTTCGATCTCTTGGTACATCAATTGCGATTGAACCATTTTTAGTAATAATGGTTTTTTGTGTGTTGCCATTTCTTTTATTATGATTCTCATCAGTTTCAAGATAATCTTTAATTTCCGTATTTAACATTCGTTCAGTTAATTTTTTGGTAAATTCCTGAAAAATAGTATTGCCTTTAAATAAATCTTGTGGATTATCAATATTTTCTAAAAAATAATCAACAACTTTATCAATTGCGTCAGGTTCTTTTTTTATTTTTTTTTGTCATTTTCTGTTCTCCTTCGTTTAAGTATAATTCAGAATGAATTATCGAGAGGACGCATAAAGTTTTGTTAGGTAGGTAAATATTTGAATAAGTATTAAGGCAGTCAGCAATGATTGTCTTTTTATTTTATAAGATGTTAAAAATTTGTTCTTTGAAAATTAAATACAAGTGAGTTAATAATGTTGGTATGTATTAAAGCACGATAAATTGTGGGTGGTCGCCATAACCAAAAGAAGTTTACCAGTTAATAGATAACATCCTATTAGCTATAGCAATTTATTTCGTTTTGCAATAAAAAAATGAATGGGTGGATTTCCTAAAAATATACACGCTATTAAATTAGTTCCAAGGGTAGGATGCGGATATTAAAGTGTAGAAATTTCTATATAGGGGTATACTAAGTTTAAAATTATTAAAATCTTTATCTAATTAAAAAACAAAATTTACTAACAAAGCTTGTTAAACACTTAAATCTGCGATATATAAGTGTTTAAAAAACTAAGTTAACTAACTAACTTAGTTAATATAACTTAGTTTATCTATAAGAAAAGAAAGGTAATAGACTTCTTGCAAAATTAATATGATAATTATAATTTTTAAATTTAAAATAAATATAAAAGTGTTATTAAAATAATTTTTAGATTATTTTTACAAATATTTTGTCATTAAAACATAATAAAAATTATTATTTACAATAAAAAAAGACTGAAATTTTAAATTATCAAATATATTTAAACTAATAGTTGTAAATTATAAATTGAAGCTATTAAATTAAATCTTAAAGCAAATCTTTTTCTACGATTTCGATATTTTTCACTAATAATTTTAAATTTTTTAAGTATAGCAAAAACATTTTCAATAACAATTCTCATTTTTGAAATTCGCTCATTATTTTGCTTTTCTTCTTTATTTAAAGGGTTTTTCTTTGATTTTCTTTTAGGAATTAAAACATTATGATTAATTTTTTGTATGCCTTGATAACCTAAATCCACTAAAACAGTTGTTTCTGGTAAAAATTTAATTTTTGAATCTTTTAAAATTTTAAAGTCATGGTTTTTACCATAAGAAAAATCAGAACTAATAATTTTTTTACTATCTTTTTCAATTATAACTTGTGTTTTTATTGTGTGTTTTTTCTTTTTTCCTGAGTAGTGCTGTTTTTGTCTTTTTTTGGGCGTTGGATTTGGCTTTCAGTTACATCAATTATAACAGTCTTATCTTTGAAATAATCTTTTAATAGTGATTTTTGACCAGTAAGTTGTTGAAAATTAGGGTGTTTTATTAAAGTGTCTTCAATTCATTTGATATTTCTATAACAACTACTTTCACTAATATCATAACTTTTTGCAATATGAAAATAAGTTCTATATTCTCTTCAATATTCTAAAGTCATTAAAATACGATTTTCTAATGATAATTTATTGGTTCTTCCGCGACGAAATCTCTTTTTTAATTCTTCTATTTTTAAAATTTCTAGCATTTTATTAAAAGTAGTATGTTTAATACCAGTTAATCTTAAAAAATTTTTATCACTTATTTGATTATTTTTTTTAAATTTCATTTAAATTCCACCTTTTTATTAAAAACAACAATTCAATTATATTTTAAATTAATTTTGCAAGAAGTCTAATAAGAAAAATGATGATAGTTGAATTAATAAAGGTGGTATTGTATATAAGAATAAATATAGAAAACATAAATTTAGATAATTAGTGAAAATTTAATAATAATTAATAATTTTTTATTGTGTAAAAATTCAATAATATGATAAAATCATAACGAATAAAATGACAATAACAAGAAAGGCGGGGTTAGTTTAGTAATTAAATAATATAATTAGCTGATTGTTTTACTTCTTCAAAGCAATACCTAAGAAAACTAAACGCGACCACAAATTAAAAGTACTTTATATTTTATCGTAAATTCACTATAATATATATGGATATATCAATTGATATAAGACAGAGGTGGCATTTTGCCTGAGAGATACTCTTGGAACTTGAACTAGGTAATACTAGCGGAAGAAGTCTTGTATATTTCAAAATATATTAGATTTCTTGCTATCATTAAGGAGGTTAAAAATGATGCAAGAAGTAAATAAGACTAATCAAATTTATCGTTGAATTTTAATATTAATTAATGGAATTTTTTGTTTCTTAATTGTCGGAGTAATAATTTTGATAACGATAAGTTCGGAAGAAAAATTTTTAAGCATTTTTTCTTCTAATTTTAGAAATACACAATTAATTAATAATAAAATTGTCTTATTTATTAAAATTGCCGTTATTGTGGTTTTATGATTATTTTTAGTTGCTAATTTAATATTAATTTGGTTATTAAGTTGGCAAAAAATAATAAAATCTAATGTTGATTTTAAAGTGATTAAAAAACAATGCTTTAAAATTTACCATTGAAAAACATTTGATTTAGTATTAATTGCTTTTTTTGTTAGTTTATCATTAATTTTAGATTATCTGATGATATTTTTTCCTAAATTACCAATGGGGGGCAGTATTGGTTTAAAATATTGACCTGTATTTTTAATTGCTTTTGTTGTTAGTTTTTGACACGGAATTGTAACCGGTGGTATTAGTGCTTTAATTTCATTAATTATTATTCCCCAAGGAGCAATTATTAATCCTTGACAATATTTATTAGATTATTTTATTCCTATGATTATGCCTTCTTTAATAGGAATAGTGAATATTAATTTTAAAAAGCGATTTAATGCTAACATTAAAATTTCCTTTATAATAACAGTTATTTGTATTATTATATATATATGCAATGTATTATCGGGGGTATTATATTTTGGTAATTATGCGTGAGATGGTTTTAGTGTTTGAGGTTATGCATTAATATATAATTTAATTTATGTTTTTATTTTTGTGTATCCTTTAATGATATTATCATTGCCGTTATTATTTAGAGTATTAATGCCGTGAAAAGAAAAATATAATGATCAAATTAATTAGCAAATGCTAATTAATTATTGGAGGTGATTTGATGGATGATGCAACAAAATATATTATTGTTAAAGGAGCTAGAGAACATAATTTAAAAAATGTTGATTTAACAATTCCTAAAAATAAATTAATTGTTTTTACGGGTGTTTCTGGTAGTGGAAAGTCATCATTAGCCTTTAATACGATTTATGCTGAAGGACAAAGAAGATATATGGAGTCATTGTCGGCGTATGCCCGACAATTTTTAGGTAATAGTGAAAAACCTGATGTTGATTCTATTGAAGGATTATCACCAGCAATTTCTATTGATCAAAAAACTACTAGTAATAATCCTCGTAGTACTGTGGGAACGGTGACGGAAATATATGATTATTTACGATTATTATATGCTCGTGTGGGACTACCATATTGTATTAATGGTCATGGTTTAATTAAAGCAATGACCATTAAGGAAATGATTAAACGATTAAAACAAGTAACAATGGAAGAACGCATTGAAATTTTGTCGCCAGTAGTTATTGATAAAAAGGGGACGCATTATGAGTTGTTTTTAACTTTGCGCCATGAAGGATTTTTACGGGTTAAGGTTAATAACCACGCTTATTCGTTAGATGATGATATTCAATTAGATAAAAATAAACGCCATAATATTGATATTGTTGTTGATCGCATTAAATTAAGTGATGATGATAATGTTTGATCTAATATTCATGACAGTTTAGAAAAATCATTAAAATATAGTAAAGGATTAGCAAAAGTTATTCTTGTTAATAGTAAAGAACAATTATTATTTTCGCAAAATCATGCGTGTAATCAGTGTAGTTTTACAATTCCGGAGTTAGAACCTCGTTTATTTTCCTTTAATGCGCCAATGGGGGCTTGTTCTGAATGTAAAGGTATTGGGATTCGCTTGGAAGTTGATGAAGATTTATTATTTCCTAATCGTAATCTTTCAATTAATCAAGGTGGGATTGAATTTTATAAAAATTTTATTGGTGGTGATACTTTAGAATGACAGAAATTAAAAATTATTTGTAAAGAATATGGTATTGACTTAGATCAACCGATTAAAAATCTTAGTGATGAACAAATTAATTATTTAATGTATGGTAGTGATGAACAATTAAATTATACTTTAGTATCTAATAGTAATAATACTTATAAAAGTTATGATTATATTGAAGGTGTTGCTAGTATTATTGAACGACGCTTTGTTGAAACTGCTAATGAAATGCGTCGTGAATATTATCGGAAATTTATGAGTGATAAAACTTGTTGGTCTTGTAAAGGGGCACGATTAAATCCTAAAGCATTATGTGTTAAAGTAGGAACAATAAATATTAATGAATTTACTAATTTAGATATTGATGAAAGTTTGGATTATATTCTTAGTTTGAAACTATCAGAGCAACAACAAGAAATTGCGAAGTTAGTTATTAATGAATTAGTTAATCGTTTAAGTTTTTTAAATGATGTTGGTTTAAGATATTTAAATTTATCAAGAGCAGCCCAATCATTATCTGGTGGCGAAGCGCAACGAATTCGTTTAGCAACGCAAATTGGTTCAAAATTGACAGGAGTATTATATGTATTAGATGAACCTTCAATTGGTTTACATCAGAAAGATAATGACCGTTTAATTAAAACTTTAAAATCGCTACGAGATTTAGGAAATACCGTTATTGTTGTTGAACATGATGAAGATATGATGTATCAAGCTGATTGCCTTGTTGATATTGGACCTAAAGCTGGTAAATTTGGTGGTGAAATTATTGCTGTGGGAACAATGGCTGATATTATTGCTAATGAAAAGTCAATTACAGGGAGATATTTATCACATCAAGAAACGATTACAATTCCAAAAAAACGCCGAAGTGGCAATGGTAAGAAAATTACTATTATTGGAGCAAGAGAAAATAATTTAAAAAATATTGATGTTACTATTCCTTTAGGAAAACTTATTGTTGTTACAGGGGTTTCTGGCAGTGGAAAATCAACTTTAGTAAATGAAGTGTTATATAAAAATCTGTTACGAAATTTAGGACAAAAGATTAATCGTCCGGGTAAACATCAAAATATTAAGGGAATGGATAATATTGATAAAGTTGTTAATATTTCGCAAGAACCGATTGGAAGGACACCGCATAGTAATCCAGCAACTTATACTTCAGTTTTTGATGATATTCGTGATTTATTTGCTGCGGCGCCATTAGCTAAAACTCAAGGTTATCTTAAAGGAAGGTTTTCTTTTAATGTTCGTGGTGGCAGATGTGAACGCTGTCAGGGAGCAGGAATTATTAAAATTGCGATGCATTTTTTACCAGATGTTTTTGTTACTTGTGAAATATGTGAAGGAATGCGCTATAATGATGAAACTTTACAAGTTAAATATAAAGGGAAAAATATTTATGATGTTTTAAATATGTCAGTTATTGAAGCGCAAGTGTTTTTTGCAAATATTCTCAAAATTAATGTTAAATTACAAACCTTACTTGATGTTGGTATGGGATATATTAAGTTAGGACAACCAACAACCCAATTATCTGGTGGGGAAGCTCAAAGAGTTAAATTAGCGACTTACTTACAAAAAAGAGCAACTGGAAAAACACTATTTATTTTAGATGAACCAACAACAGGATTACATATTGATGATGTTAAAAGATTATTATCAGTTCTTAGTCGTATTGTTAATAATGGTGATACCGTTCTTGTTATTGAACATAATTTAGATGTTATTAAGTTAGGTGATTACATTATTGACTTAGGACCTAATGGTGGGAAGTATGGTGGGGAAGTAATTGTTACAGGAACACCAGAGCAAGTAATTAATAGTAATAAAAATTCATATACCGCTGAATATTTAAGAAAAGTTTATCAAATTAATGATAATATTAAATTAAATATGTAGAAACCATATACATATGATAAAATTTTTTTAATTTTGTCGAAAACTCTTGATAAAATAAAAAAAATCATCAACTTGATAGAGCCTGTCCAAAATTCTGTGTCTCGATAATTCATTCTGAATTATACTTAAACGAAGGAGAACAGAAAATGACAAAAAAAAAAAAATAAAAAAAGAACCTGACGCAATTGATAAAGTTGTTGATTATTTTTTAGAAAATATTGATAATCCACAAGATTTATTTAAAGGCAATACTATTTTTCAGGAATTTACCAAAAAATTAACTGAACGAATGTTAAATACGGAAATTAAAGATTATCTTGAAACTGATGAGAATCATAATAAAAGAAATGGCAACACACAAAAAACCATTATTACTAAAAATGGTTCAATCGCAATTGATGTACCAAGAGATCGAAATAGTACTTTTGAACCAGTAATTATTCCGAAAAGACAAAGAAGATTTGATAACTTTGATCAAAAAGTAATTTCTTTATATGCAAGAGGAATGACAATTTCTGATATCAAAGCACAATTGCAAGAATTCTATCACGGAGCAGAAATTTCAGAAAGTTTAATTAGTCAAATAACTGATGATGTTATTGAAGAAGTTAAAATGTGACAAACTAAACCTTTAGAGAAGATTTATCCGATTGTTTATTTTGATTGTATTGTTGTTAAAGTAAAGCAAGATAAACGAATAATAAATAAAGCAGTTTATCTTGCCTTAGGAATTAATTTAGATGGTTTAAAAGATATTTTAGGAATGTGAATTAGTGAGAATGAGGGAGCCAAATTTTGACTTAATAATCTTACGGAAATGAAAAATCGTGGCTTACAAAATATTCTTGTTGCTTGTAGCGATAATTTAACTGGAATGTCTGATGCAATAGAAGCTGTGTTCCCAAAAACACAGCATCAATTATGCATTGTTCATCAAATTCGCAATAGTTTAAAATTTGTTCCTTACAAAGATCGTAAACTTGTAGCTAATGATTTAAAATCAATTTATACAGCAATTAATGAAGAAATAGCGTTAATTGCTTTAGATCATTTTTCTGAAAAATGAAATAAAAAGTATCCACAAATTACTAAATCATGAAAAAATAACTGAAATAATTTAATAATTTTTTTTGAATATCCTCAGGAATTTAGAAGAATTATTTACACAACTAATGCGATTGAATCTGTTAATAGTCAATTAAGAAAAGTCATTAAGAATAAAAAGATTTTTCCTAATGACGCATCAGTTTTTAAAATATTTTCTTTAATTTTAAAGATAAGTATTGATATTTCAATAAAACCTTGATTTTGCTGGGTTTTTAGTAAAACCGTGTTTTTACAAATCCCTATATTTAATAAGGGTTTTTTACCCTGTCAATACTTATCTTTAAAATTAGAAAAATATTTTATTTAGCATTTCAAAATATGGTTAAGAAATGAACGATGCCAATTCAAAATTGGGGTAGTGCAATTTCACATTTAATGATAAATTTGAAGACACAGAGTGAATTTAAGTTAATTACTTAGAGACACAGTTAATTGTACAGTCCCACTTGAAAGATAATTTTAAAAGGCTTTTATGTAAAATTACTATTTTTACTTTAACTTTTTTATACATTAAAATATAATACCGCTGTTTGTTGGTTTGGAGTTAAACCCTTATGTTGGTATTTTCATTTTCAGAGATTTAAATAATTTTGAATATTAGTAAAACCTAAACCATGATAATGAATTAAGGCTTCTTTAAGACTAGATTGTAATTTACTGATTTTATTTAAGTTACGATAACTAGCTTCAGGATTAATTGTTGTTTTAGTTACACATAAAGTAGAATTTGTTTGTTTTGCTACTAAAAAATATAATTTTTGCATATCAGAAGTAATAATTGAATTTTCGTTAATTAATTCTTTGTTCATATTTTCAATAACTCATTGTTTTTGTAAACGTTTGGTGTTTGTGGATTTAACATAAATATTGTTATTATTATCAATTGCCATTTGAATACAGCATTTAGTATTAGTTGCGAATGGGTCAAGGTGAATTCTTCGTGGATCAGTTTTATATTTGAAATTTCCTTTATGGATTTCTTTAATAAATGTTTCATCGATTTGGATTTTACCAGATAATTTTTTAAATTTTAATTGGGTATTTTCTAATTGTTTTGATTTCATTAATTTTTGACGATTATATCAAGCAGTTTTTAATGTAGTTTTAATAAAACGAGAAATTGTTTTACTAGATTGCCCCAGCAATGAAATTTGAATCAATAAATTTCATTGTTCATAATTTAAATGACTTCAATAAATAAAATGATTACGAAAAGCGTCAAAACTTGCACGGCAATTTTTACATAAATATTTTTGTTTTCCTTCTGAATTATGTCCATTTTTAACGCAACAGTAAGATTCACATTTAGATCATTTAATACCTTGCGCTCTAAATTTTTGATCAATTTCATTTAACCGTTTTTGTTTTTTTATTAATTCTGCTTGTTGTTTGACTTTTTCATAAAATTCTAAAAATTGATCATCTGTTAAAGTATTTACTAGTTCTTGAATTATTTTTTTCCATAATTATTATCCACCTCTATCATATTAAAAATATACCTAAAATTAAGTATATTAGACTTCTTGCAAAATTAATATGATAATTATAATTTTTAAATTTAAAATAAATATAAAAGTGTTATTAAAATAATTTTTAGATTATTTTTACAAATATTTTGTCATTAAAACATAATAAAAATTATTATTTACAATAAAAAAAGACTGAAATTTTAAATTATCAAATATATTTAAACTAATAGTTGTAAATTATAAATTGAAGCTATTAAATTAAATCTTAAAGCAAATCTTTTTCTACGATTTCGATATTTTTCACTAATAATTTTAAATTTTTTAAGTATAGCAAAAACATTTTCAATAACAATTCTCATTTTTGAAATTCGCTCATTATTTTGCTTTTCTTCTTTATTTAAAGGGTTTTTCTTTGATTTTCTTTTAGGAATTAAAACATTATGATTAATTTTTTGTATGCCTTGATAACCTAAATCCACTAAAACAGTTGTTTCTGGTAAAAATTTAATTTTTGAATCTTTTAAAATTTTAAAGTCATGGTTTTTACCATAAGAAAAATCAGAACTAATAATTTTTTTACTAGACTTCTTGCAAAATTAATTTAAAATATAATTGAATTGTTGTTTTTAATAAAAAGGTGGAATTTAAATGAAATTTAAAAAAAATAATCAAATAAGTGATAAAAATTTTTTAAGATTAACTGGTATTAAACATACTACTTTTAATAAAATGCTAGAAATTTTAAAAATAGAAGAATTAAAAAAGAGATTTCGTCGCGGAAGAACCAATAAATTATCATTAGAAAATCGTATTTTAATGACTTTAGAATATTGAAGAGAATATAGAACTTATTTTCATATTGCAAAAAGTTATGATATTAGTGAAAGTAGTTGTTATAGAAATATCAAATGAATTGAAGACACTTTAATAAAACACCCTAATTTTCAACAACTTACTGGTCAAAAATCACTATTAAAAGATTATTTCAAAGATAAGACTGTTATAATTGATGTAACTGAAAGCCAAATCCAACGCCCAAAAAAAGACAAAAACAGCACTACTCAGGAAAAAAGAAAAAACACACAATAAAAACACAAGTTATAATTGAAAAAGATAGTAAAAAAATTATTAGTTCTGATTTTTCTTATGGTAAAAACCATGACTTTAAAATTTTAAAAGATTCAAAAATTAAATTTTTACCAGAAACAACTGTTTTAGTGGATTTAGGTTATCAAGGCATACAAAAAATTAATCATAATGTTTTAATTCCTAAAAGAAAATCAAAGAAAAACCCTTTAAATAAAGAAGAAAAGCAAAATAATGAGCGAATTTCAAAAATGAGAATTGTTATTGAAAATGTTTTTGCTATACTTAAAAAATTTAAAATTATTAGTGAAAAATATCGAAATCGTAGAAAAAGATTTGCTTTAAGATTTAATTTAATAGCTTCAATTTATAATTTACAACTATTAGTTTAAATATATTTGATAATTTAAAATTTCAGTCTTTTTTTATTGTAAATAATAATTTTTATTATGTTTTAATGACAAAATATTTGTAAAAATAATCTAAAAATTATTTTAATAACACTTTTATATTTATTTTAAATTTAAAAATTATAATTATCATATTAATTTTGCAAGAAGTCTATTCAATAAATATCAAGAGTTTTCGACAAAATTAAAACAAAATTTTAGTTTTTACAAACTTTTAGGATGTATTTTCTTTTAGTTATGGATAATAACATACAGTTTGGAATCTGCAATTCTTGTGATAAAAACGATTTTTAATTTTAAAAGAAACGACAAATTAAAAATATGTCGCTGGTGCTTCCATATTAGAAACTTAGGGAATAACGATAGTTGCGTTCAAAAAATCTATAAATTAATTTCCCCTTAATTTATTTTTTTATATTTTTTTTGCAATTGGTAGACTAATAGTTATATTTTCGTATGAATTTATATTCATTTTATCTTTTGTTAAAACCAAAAGGTCAATTTTAATATCCTTTTTTTCTTTTAGATTTATATGATTTTCATTTAAAAAGACATCTTTAAAAATAAAATTTATATGATTTTCATTTATTGCATTATCAATTTCTTTAATTTTTTTTGTAATTTTCGGTAGTAATATTTTATTTAATTCTTCTTGAGTAACATTAGATGGATTTTTTACAAATATGTTATTTATCTTAATTTTAGTATTAGTTAGTGATTCATTAGTTGGTTTTGGTTGTTCTATTGGTTTTGGTTGTTCTATTGGTTTTGGTTGTTCTATTGGTTTTGGTTGTTCTATTGGTTTTGGTTGTTCTATTGGTTTTGGTTGTTCTATTGGTTTTGGTTGTTCTATTGGTTTTGGTTGTTCTATTGGTTTTGGTTGTTCTATTGGTTTTGGTTGTTCTATTGGTTTTGGTTGTTCTATTGGTTTTGTTAATTTATCACTACAAGAAATAATTAAACTTGTTCATATTACTATAAAATTAGTCATTCCTAAAATTGATAATATTTTTTTCACCTTAACATTCCTTCTTTCCTTACCAATTAATTTAATATTTTAAGAACATTTTTATTTTAATATAAAATAAAGTGAAAAATTCTTTTTTTTCTAGACATTATTACATAATTAAATTTAATCATTATTAATTCATCATTTTAAGATTTTTAATTTTTTATTCTCTTAACCAACCACTTTTATTTAAATAAGTTCCTCTCTAAGATATAAAAAATCCAACTAAAATATTTGCATTTATTTTGATTTTCTTACATTTAAGGAACTTAATTATAAACTATCTTTAAAATTAAATTAAAAAACTTTATCCTTTTTAATAGGACGCGTAAAGTTTTGTTTGAAGTTATTACTCAAAATTAATTATTAAAATAAAATTTTTATACGATATGTTTAATGAAATTTATTAAACATATCGTATTTTATTTTGCTAATGTTTGGAATGGCAACCCTTTTTAGGACACTTTTTAGGACACTTTTTAGGTCGCATTTAGTTTTCTTAGGTATTGTGCTTTGAAGAAGTAAAACAATCAGCTAATTATATTATTTAATTACTAAACTAACCCTGCCTTTCTTGTTATTGTCATTTTTATTCGTTATGATTTTATCATATTATTGAATTTTTACACAATAAAAATTATTAATTGGTCGCGTTTAGTTTTCTTAGGTATTGTTTTGAAGAAGTAAAACAATCAGCTAATTATATTATTTAATTACTAAACTAACCCTGCCTTTCTTGTTATTGTCATTTTTATTCATTACCATTCTATCATATTATTGAATTTTTACACAATAAAAAATTATTAATTTTATTAAATTTTCACTAAATATTTTTACTTACTTAAATCTATTATATTTATTTGTTACAGCATTACCTTTATAATTAATTCAACTATCGTCATTTTTATTATTATATTTATTTCATAATGAATTTTTATATATTTCTTTTCTGATTTCTATTTCTGAATTAATATTTTCATTAATGTAATGTAATACATTTAATTTGTTTAAATTTGCCATTCTTAAATGTAATAAATTATTTAAATTCTTATGATTATATATTTTTGCCCCATAGCCTAATTGTTGTTTTACTAAATGCGATACATCACTTTCAATGCTACAACCGATATTTCATTCTAAATTTTGGTTATGAATACCATGCTTATTATTACTGAAATAATTACTCGCCTTTCTTAAATTTGTTTTAATATCTTTATTTAATTCATTTTTAGCATCATTACGAATGTTTTTGATTAATTTTTGATTATTTCCATCCTTATATAATTTAATTCAACTATTTAATGTTACTTTGCGATTTTCAAAAATAATATTAAATGCCGTTTGTTTTAATTTTTTAATAGCGTGATAACCATCTAAAATATATCTAACATTACCGAAACTATTAGCAATTTCTCTAATTCAAGTATCACCATCACCACAAACAATTATTTTGTCATAATTAATATTCACATAATGTTTTTGTAATTCTTTAATTAATAAATCACGATAATCCATCGTATTTATTCGTTTACCAACTTTTAACATTAGAAAATGACCTCGTTTGTTTTCTAATTCTCTACGAGCATTTTTATAATTTTTTTCTTTATGTCCGGTATGAAAAGTAACTAAACGAATTCTCTGGTCTTGTTTAACTTTCTGATCTAATGTCGCTAAAAATGTCTCATCTAGTTGAATATATAAATTCTTATTTTTGACATCAATTCTATTTTTAGTTTCTTTTTCTGCTAGTTGAAAATATTCAGCAATATCATATTTATTTAAAACATTCGAAATACTAGCTTTTGAAATATAACAATGATTTAGAGCATCTAAAACATCGCGATAGCGTTTACCATCACCCAAAAGACTTAAAACTTTAAATTGGACATCAAAATAAATGCGTTGTTTGGGCAGTAAACCAATTTCTTTATCTAATAAACATACATATTCAAATTTACCTGATTTTTGATTTCAATATTTATATCGGCGTCGTTTAAAAATAACATCACCAAAAATTGTAATAATTGTTCTTGTTGCAAAATGAACTACTTTATAACCTTGTTTTAACCGATAATGATGTAAATATAGGTATTCATCTAATTTTTCGTATTCATTAGCTAGTTGTTCACATTTGTTGGTGTACATATTTTTATGGGTTGTAAATAAGTTTAATCAATGCTTATTTTCTGGGGTTTTTAAATTATTATTAATTTCTAACATAGAAAAACCACCTTTCTTGGTATTAATTTTAATAAAGTTTAATTTGGTTTGATTATTTTTTTGTTTTAATGATAATTTTTTCTAGAATTAGTATTCAATATTCTGAAAAAATGATAAAAATTCTTATTTAATTATTTATAATTAATTTGTATTAATTAAATTTTATAAATTTAAGAAAGGGTCGAGTGATTACTATAAAAATTTATTAATTAGCAAAAATTCATGAAAAGGATTTAATTAATATGAAAAAATTACTTAGTTTATTAAGTACAATAACAATAGCAGGAAGCGGAATGTCGGGCATTGTTGCCAATAGTCCGTATCCAACTCCAACACAAGAAAAAATAGAAAATATAAATAATAAAAGACAAAAACGAAGCAATAATGAAAATAATAAAATAAATAGAACAAAAATTGTTATTAAAACAAATGGCGGAGTTTTTGCTAGTGGAATATTATTAAACAATAAAATATATTTTGGTTCAGATGATCATAATGTTTATGAGTATGATCCTGCTACAGGACAACAAAAAATTGTTATTAGAACAGAGGGGGAAGTATGATCTTCTGGTGTAATTTTAAACAATAAATTATATTTTGGTTCAAAAGATCATAATGTTTATGAATATGATCCCGTCACAGGACAACAAAAAATTGTTATTAGAACAGAGGGAGAAGTTTGATTTTCTAGTGGAATTATTTTAAACAATAAATTATATATTGGTTCAGATGATCATAATGTTTATGAGTATGATCCTACTACAGGACAACAAAAAATTGTTATTAGAACAAAAGCTAACATTCATTCTTCTGGTGTAATATTAAATAATAAAGTATATTTTGGTTCAGATGATTATAATGTGTATGAGTATGATCCTACTACAGGACAACAAAAAATTGTTATTAGAACAAATTGATGACTTCCTTCTTCTGGGGTTGTTTTTAACAATAAATTATATATTGGTTCAGAAGACAGTAATATTTATGAATACGATTCTGTTACAGAACAACAAAAAATTATTAAGATAGCAAAGGGTGCGGTTTTTTCTAGTGGAATTATTTTAAATAATAAAATATATTTTGGTTCAAAAGATTATAATGTGTATGAGTATGATCCTACTACAGGACAACAAAAAATTGTTATTAGAACAGAAGGGGAAGTATGATCTTCTGGTGTAATTTTAAACAATAAATTATATTTTGGTTCAAAAGATCATAATGTTTATGAATATGATCCGGCAACAGGACAACAAAAAGTTGTTTTTAGAACAGAAGGAGAAGTTTTGTCTTCTGGGGTTGTTTTTAACCATAAATTATATTTTGGCTCACAAGACCATAATGTTTATGAGTATAGTGGATACTATTTAAATTCAAATTTAGGACAAATTAATAATAATTCTGATAATGTAATTTTAAGTGAATTAAATTATTTAAATCCTGATTTAGATATTTCACAATTAGAAATTATTAACAAGACAAAAAATTCAGCTATATTAAAAATAAAAAATAATTTAAATAATAATATAAAAATACATTATTCAATTGATAATGGGCAAAATAAAATTATTAATTTAAATGAATTGATTAAAAAAGCATTATTTTTTAAATTTCGAAACGAAAATCCTAATTTAAAATTTAAGGAAATAAATTATATTGATACTAATAATTTAAATTTTTCAGATATTGAAATAACAAAAAAAGAAAATTCATTTTTATGATCTAATGTTCCTAAAAATGTATGTTCTGATAGAGAAATTATCAATAAAACTCCAAATACAAGATCATTTAATGTACCTGCTTGTGAATATAATTCGAAATCAAAATTAGTATTTCAAATTACAACAGGATTAACTAAAACAAAACAAGAAAATAAATTAAATGGTTGAAACATAAATTCTGATGATGAAATGAAATTAACAGATTTTACAAATATAAATAATAGAAATTCTGAAATCATTAATGTATTATCAAATGAATTTGATTTATCAAACACAAATAAACAAGAACAAGAAATGATTTTAAGTATTTTTAAGGAACCCGCTGATAAATTTGAACTTAATCCCAATGAAAAATTAAAAATTACTTATCCAGTAAGAATAATTACATCTAAAGTTATATTAAATTTAAAACAAAAAATTACAGGAAATATTACTGCCAAAATAATTGATGATAACAATAAAGAACAAATAATTACATTATCAATTACAGAAGTAATGCAAATTTTACAAAAATATAGTTTATTACCCAATGAAATTATTATAGATAAAAACAATGATAAAATAACATTTAACGGTGAAGCATTATTTTCATTAGAAAGAGAGGGGGCGGTAAGAACAAATACAGTTACTACTATAGTATAAGGTTTTATAAAAACGATATTAGCTATTTAGAACAATAACTTTAATTGAAACAAGCACAACAAGTTTAAATTTCTTGTAAAAATAAAAAATGTTCAAACCAGTAATTAACTAAAATTACTGGTTTTTATTCTGACAAAATAAAAAGAAGAAAAATTGCTTAGTTGTTTAAGAGTATTGTCATCATAGACAACCACCTTTTAGGGTAGTAATTTTAACAGTTTTTAAATTTAATTATTAAGGGTTTTCAATTTCAATTCCAAAATTATTTGTATTATTTAATCTATAATTATTGGTACTACCATGCTCAAAAGTTAGTAATTCTGTTCCTTGTGTTTTAATTCTTATTGTTTTATTGGGTACACTAATCATTCAGGTATAAAAATTTAAACCCGAAGTATCTATTTTTGTTCCATAAGTATTTGTTATTTTTTGAAAGTCTTTTTGTTTAATTCTGTTATTTACAAGCTCTGCATTAAACTCTAAACTAAAAATTTTTACATTTTTTAAATTTGGTAATTGTTTATCTATATTTGCATTTATATTATCTTCTGTTCTTATCTCAACTTTTAAAAGGTCATGGTCTTGCCTTTCTGTTAAAAATCTTATTTTTTCTAAGTTTCTAATTTCAAAATCATAAACTTTGTTTTCGTTATCTTTATTTTTTTGTTCTACTGATTCACTTGCTTTTTTAGAACATCCAATTACTGGTAATATTGTTAATGCGGAAAGAGTTATTATATTTAAAATTTTCATTATTTTAATTCCTTTATTACTTTATTTTTTCAATATATATATATATATATTACACGAAAATCCTTAATATCATTAGAAAAATGGCAAAACCAATTAGAAATTGAAAGGTATAATAAAAAGCTGGTACTGTTTTAAAAACTGGAAAAATAGCAGTTGAAAAATTAACTGTTGCTTTTGCAATGATTGCTAACGGCCGTAAAATGGTAATTATTTGTGAAGCTGTTAGTATTCAGTTTAGCATTTTAATACCAGCATTTTGAATAGCACAACCAATATCGTTAAAGGTTGGTATTCACCGCCCGGAATATTTGCAATTTGGTGGTGGAATTAGGTCATCCCATTCTGAGTTGGTTGAACCGTCAGGAATAAAGGCCGTGGAATTTAAGACATTAAAGTCATAAATTTTAAAATTGTAATTATAGGTGTTATCCTTGTGATAAAGCGGGAAAGTCAGCGTAAAAATATTAATACCGTAGCGAATATCAATATCGGTATTGAGATAATTAATGCTGTTAGCAGTATTGTTGATTGGCAAGGTAATAAGTTTATTGTCGTAGGATTTAAGCACATTAAAGTCAATTTGGTAGATACTATTTTTATTTTTAATGGCATTATAATTCTCTTGGTGCGTTTTTTTATCAAAAGTAAAGAAATAACTTCTTAGTAGTAATTCTGAATTTCCAGTAATGTTAATAAAATATTTTTTGGGATAAAAAGTAATTAACGAGCGATAAAAGAAACCGATTTGAATAAAGTAATTTTTGTTGTAATCATCTACTCCTTTAAAATCAATTTCGGTATAAGTTTTTTCGTCCATATCAAAAGTAGCATAAAATAAACTGGCAAAGAAATTACCAAGGATTTCATAAATTTCGTCAAAGATATTTTTGTAATCATTATTGTTAATACCAAGAATGTTGTTTTTAAAATAAAGGTAAATATCGTTCCTTAATTCAGGGTCATAGCGTAGAAAACTAAATTTAACATTAAGATAATTCAATGTTCCAAAAAGGTACTTAATTAGGTAATAATCGTTAGCATTTTCAGTGTCATATTTTCAGATTTCAGTTTCACCGTGTAATAATTGTAAATAATTATTTCCAGCAATTAGAGTTTTGTTAAATGCCTTAATTTTAAGGACATTATCGTTGGTATCCTCTTGTTTCGGAATGACCATTTTAATCGTATTTGTTCCTTGCAATTGTGTACTCGTTTCAATTGCAGCGAATTTAACGGTAAATGTTCTGTCAGCAACATTATCTGTTGTTAAATCAAAAGTAGCACTATCATCTAAGTAATTGTTGTCGTTATCTTTAATTTCTGTATTATAGTCGATGCCTTCAATTGCATTATTTACGCCAGTAAGATTGTTAATTGTTTCATTAAGTCTTTTTTTAATTTTTTTGATAACTTCAATTTTGGTTGCATTTGTAGGGTCGATTATTTCTGAGTTTGGTAAAATAGTTGAAGTCTTGTGATAAAAATAGCTCTCGTCTTTAAAACCATGATTTTTAATGGTGAATTCTTTATAGTAACCTTTTTCTAAAGTGTCAATGAAATTAAATACTGGTGTTCAATAAAGATAAGAATAATTAAATTTGTCAAAATCACCGCGATGAATCATTAAATAATCAAGGTTATCAATAACATCATTGTATTTGTGGTTACCATCAAATTTAGTAGTTGTTATTGGTAAATCAATGTCGGTACTGTCTTTTTCAATTTCTATATTAAAATCATTTGTATTATTTAATCTATAATTGTTGGTACTACCATGCTCAAAAGTTAGTAATTCTGTTCCTTGTGTTTTAATTCTTATTGTTTTATTGGGTATACTAATCATTCAGGTATAAAAATTTAAACCCGGAGTATCTATTTTTGTTCCATAAGTATTTGTTATTTTTTGAAAGTCTTTTTGTTTAATTCTGTTATTTACAAGCTCTGCATTAAACTCTAAACTAAAAATTTTTACATTTTTTAAATTTGGTAATTGTTTATCTATATTTGCATTTATATTATCTTCTGTTCTTATCTCAACTTTTAAAAGGTCATGGTCTTGCCTTTCTGTTAAAAATCTTATTTTTTCTAAGTTTCTAATTTCAAAATCATAAACTTTATTATTTTGTCTTTTGTTTCTAATTAGTGAATTTACTGTTGTTTTATCATTGTTAATATTTTGGGGAATAGTAAAAATGTTATTGAAACTAATAGTTAGCACGGTAAATATTTTCATAAACATTTTTATCACTCCTTTTTAAAATATTTTATTTTTCATTGTTCTTTTTTCTTTAATTTTTTGAATAATAAAGCGGATTAATTTTTCAAATTTAATTGCAAAATATATTGCTCCGCCTCATCAAAAAACAAATATTCCTGCTAGCATAATACCACTATTGAACTTGCCAAAGAATTTAACCATCTCTTCATTCATAAAATTATTAAATTCGTCACTTGTTCCGGTTATTCATTTAGTATCGATTACTGTTAATGCACAAATTAATAAGCTTATAAAGATGAAAATGATACTTAATGATACTTTTAACCACTGCTTTTTAAAAGAATTTTTAATCCTTAATCTTAATGGCGTTTTTTCTTTTGAATTATCTTTTTTAAATAATTTGCCTAAAATTTTTTTCATTTTAGTTTTCCTTTCGTGTTTAAAAATTTTTAATTTTTCATTTTCAATAACTAGTTCTGATTTCTCATCTATATGAACACTATTTCGCTTTTCTAGTTCTAAAATTTATTTATTTTTTTCCATTATTTATGTATTTAAGAGTATTAACACTATTTTCTAATATGACATTAACAATTTTTAATTTGTCATTTTCTATTTCTAATTCTTGTTTTTTAGTTCATTTTTCCATTTTTTTATCTACCTTTAATCACAATAAATAAGGCAATCAGTACACAAGTAACGCCAAGAATGGTGAAGATTGGATGTTGTGAAAATGTCCGAGCCATTGGTTTAAATAGTTCTAAAATTGTTAAATTGCTAGTAATAAACTTTTGGAAATTCGCAAGGCCTTCGCTAATATAGTTTGTTAAAGTTTCAAAATGACTACCAGCTAATAGTCCAAGAACAGTTATTAAGATAAAAATAATAATTAGTTTAAACATCGTTAGTTACCTTGTTTTGTTTTTTTATTTCTTTGTTTTCAATTAATTTTATTTGGATTTATTGGTTTTATTTGTTTTTTAGTTTTTCCTCACGCACTTAACCGTCCTTTATTTTTAACCGCATATTGGCGTTGTTTTTCTAAATTAACTTGTTGACTACCAAATCCAAGAATAATTGCCATAAGAAATTCTACAGCCAGCGTTAAGAACAAAGGAAATATTAATTGAATATTTGTTCCTGGCACTTCTAAACTTCAAATTAAGTCAAAAACTTTATAAAGCATTTGAGCGAGAAAGTCGGCCATTTTTGCGAGATTTTCCATTTTTTATTATTCCTTTTCTTTCATTTTTCTTAAAAATTTGCTAAATTTATCCATTTTTAAATATTCTAAATCTTCTAAATCAATTGCTGTGTCAGTATAGTATTTGTCTTCATAGTCAGGATTTACTTTTGCATTTAAGTAATCTCTTAAAAAAGCTAGGTAAAAAGAATTGTAAGTGTTAAGTATTGGTAAAGGAATTTTTAGTTTAAAAAAATAAATATCAAGTTCAGGGATATCACGGTATTTAATGCGACGACCTTTTTTGCTATTTTTAGCATCAATTAAGGTGTTTCGTCAGCGTTCATATTCTTCAATGCTCGTAAAGGTACCATAGATGACTTTTAAGTAGGGCCGAAAAATATTAACGGTTTTTTTGCGAATTCCCACAATCACATTATTGGCAATATCACGAACTTTAACTCAAATATGTTTATCTCTTTGACCGCTAGCCAGAACAATATGACCAAAATGCCGTGCCAGAGCGAAATATTCTTGGATACCGGTTTCCTCGTTTTTGGTATTATTTTTTTCTCAATCAGTACCTTCTAAAAATAAGTTGGTTTCATCTCATAAAAGTAAGGTTTTGTCTGGCAATACCGGATAATCAAAATCTAATAATCCCATATGACCTAAACTTAATTTTTGGGTTTCTAGTAATGGAAATGTTGATGCGATGTGATATTTCTTCTTTTTTAGTAATTTTGATGCATATACTAGAAAAGCAGTTTTTCCAGTTCCTAATGAACCAATCACAATATTTAATGGTGAATTTTTTAAGAAATTAATAACTTTGTTAATTTGTGTTAAATTACCGATTTTAAAAAGAAAAATTAAAATACAACCTGCTAAAAATAAATAGCTTACAATATTTTTAAAATAACCGTTGTAAATATATCAAATTGCTCCGCAATGTCATAAAATTAAAAATGAGGTGCGATTCAATTCAATAAAATGGTTATTTTTTTCTATTATTCATTTGCAAAATTTCATCTTGCACCTCACTTTATTTTTTTGTTAGCGTACTGCTCCAAGTAATTTTTCAAACATTTTAAAGCAAATAAAGAATATTGCCAAAATAAATGGAAAAATGAAGATTCAGTAGTCAGCAAAGAAGTTACCGACTTGTGGCATATTAACAGCAATAATTTCTCACATTTTAGTAAACGCTGTTATAATCGCATTTCATAATTTAGTCATCGCGTCACTAGCTGTTATCTTTGTTACTGCTGGTACTTCTGTTAAGAAAGTTCCAATCATATAATCACCCCCTTTCTTTTTAAAACATTCATCATTTATATTCAAAGTTTTTCTTAAATTTGTTAAAACCACGGTTAACCTTAACACGATTGTATTTTTTCCTAATTAATTTTGAATTTCTTTGGGAATGCATCAGAATGTAACTTCTTGACATTAATTTTTTCCCTATCTAAATACTGATATGGTTTTTCAAAGGAGCATTAGAATAAATCACACCATAATCGCTGTTAAGAATCAAAAAGCAATGTTTGCTATTAAAAGTCAAAGTGGCGCTTCGTTTAATTTAATTTCTTTACCACCAGTAATGTGAGCCGGAATAGTTGTAATTTGAATAAATAAATCTCAGAAAGTTTGTTTAATTTGTTCTCAATTAAATTCTTTTAAGTTTATTGTCATTTTTTATCTCCCAAAAATCATTTTTATTGGTAAATACATAATTGAAATTAATGCGAAAAGAAAAGTAATGATAATAATTAATCCGGCAATAAACGCAACTTGTGCAGGCATTTTTTCTATCGGAATAAACAGTTTTAAGAATTCCATAATAATTTCTCAAAACATTATTTTTTATCCGCGTTATTTTCTTTTGAATTAGGAGATTTAACTCATTCCTCAAAACGAGCAATAAATACTTTTTCGTCTTTCGTGAAATTACCAGTATTATTTTTAATGGCATTTTTATATTTAATTCTAATTTTTATTTTGGCATAAATTTTATAAGCAAAATATGCTAATAGCATGATGCTGATAATAATAAATATTAATCCAATCGCAATATTCATTTTTAAACTCCTTTAAAATAGTTATAATTTATATCTTTTTTGTTGTTTTCTTTTTCGGCAATGAAGAAACTTAATAATTCTTGCCCCTTAATTAATTTGGTTTCATTTTCTTTTTGATTAATTGAAATTATTTGATATTTACTATCTTTTATTATTCCGATGCAAATCGAATTTTCATATTTTCCTTTATAAACAAATCGCTTTGGAAACCAAATGCCGATTTGTTCATTAAATCATGGAATTTTTGGTGCTTTAATAAACATTGCGTTTTGTGTTTCTTTTAAAAGATATTTCTTAGTATTTAAGAAAATGTTTTCAATGTTTTTCATAATAAATTACCTTTCTTATAGATAAACTAAGTTATATTAACTAAGTTTTAGTTAACTTAGTTTTTTAAACACTTATATATCGCAGATTTAAGTGTTTAACAAGCTTTGTTAGTAAATTTTGTTTTTTAATTAGATAAAGATTTTAATAATTTTAAACTTAGCATACCCCTATATAGAAATTTCTACACTTTAATATCCGCATCTTACCCTTGGAACTAATTTAATAGCGTGTATATTTTTAGGAAATCCACCCATTCATTTTTTTATTGCAAAACGAAACAAATTGCTATAGCTAATAGGATGTTATCTATTAACTGGTAAACTTCTTTCGGTTATGGCGACCACCCATAATTTATCGTGCTTTAATACATACCAACATTATTAATTCACTTGTATTTAATTTTCAAAGAACAAATTTTTAACACCTTATAAAATAAAAAGACAATCATTGCTGACCGCCTTAATACTTATTCAAATATTTTACTACCTAACAAAACTTTATGCGTCCTTATTAATTGGTCGCGTTTAGTTTTTTTAGGTATTTTTTAAAAAAGAAAAAATAATCATTTACTATAAATTATTTCAATATTCAAATTAAGTATATATTTCTTATGTATGATTTTTGTTGTAAAAAATATTTTAATGTTGTTTTTATAAGCATTTTACTTAGTTTTTATAACCTTTTGGACAGGCCCAATTAGCTGATTGTTTTACTTCTTCAAAGCAATACCTAAGAAAACTAAACGCGACCATGTTGGTATGTATTAAAGCACGATAAATTGTGGGTGGTCGCCATAACCAAAAGAAGTTTACCAGTTGATAGATAACATCCTATTAGCTATAGCAATTTGTTTCATTTTGCAATAAAAAAATGAATGGGTGGATTTCCTAAAAATATACACGCTATTAAATTAGTTCCAAGGGTAAGATGCGGATGTTAAAGTGTAGAAATTTCTATATAGGGGTATACTAAGTTTAAAATTATTAAAATCTTTATCTAATTAAAAAAACAAAATTTACTAACAAAGCTTGTTAAACACTTAAATCTGCGATATATAAGTGTTTAAAAAACTGAGTCAACTAACTTAGTTAATGTAACTTAGTTTATAACAAATAAGAAAGGTAATTTATTATGAAAAACATTGAAAACATTTTCTTAAATACTAAAAAATATCTCTTAAAAGAAACACAAAACGCAATGTTTATTAAAGCACCTAAAATTCCATGATTTTATGAACAAATCGGCATTTGGTTTCCAAAGCGATTTGTTCATAAAGGAAAATATGAAAATTCGATTTGTATTGGAATAATAAAAGATAGTAAATATCAAGTAATTTCAATTAATCAACAAGAGCAAGAAACCAAGTTAATTAAAGGACAAGAATTATTAGGCTTCTTCATTGCCGAAAAAGAAAACAACAAAAAAGATATAAATTATAACTATTTTAAAGGAGCTTAAAAATGAATATTGCAATTGGACTAATATTTATTATTATCAGCATCATGCTATTGGCATATTTTGCTTATAAAATTTATGCCAAAATAAAAATTAGTTTTAATTTTGTCGAAAACTCTTGATAAAATAAAAAAAATCATCAACTTGATAATTTTAAAAGGCTTTTATGTAAAATTACTATTTTTACTTTAACTTTTTTATACATTAAAATATAATACCGCTGTTTGTTGGTTTGGAGTTAAACCCTTATGTTGGTATTTTCATTTTCAGAGATTTAAATAATTTTGAATATTAGTAAAACCTAAACCATGATAATGAATTAAAGCTTCTTTAAGACTAGATTGTAATTTATTGATTTTATTTAAGTTACGATAACTAGCTTCAGGATTAGTTGTTGTTTTAGTTACACATAAAGTAGAATTTGTTTGTTTTGCTACTAAAAAATATAATTTTTGCATATCAGAAGTAATAATTGAATTTTCATTAATTAATTCTTTGTTCATATTTTCAATAACTCATTGTTTTTGTAAACGTTTGGTGTTTGTGGATTTAACATAAATATTGTTATTATTATCAATTGCCATTTGAATACAGCATTTAGTATTAGTTGCGAATGGGTCAAGGTGAATTCTTCGTGGATCAGTTTTATATTTGAAATTTCCTTTATGGATTTCTTTAATAAATGTTTCATCGATTTGGATTTTACCAGATAATTTTTTAAATTTTAATTGGGTATTTTCTAATTGTTTTGATTTCATTAATTTTTGACGATTATATCAAGCAGTTTTTAATGTAGTTTTAATAAAACGAGAAATTGTTTTACTAGATTGCCCCAGCAATGAAATTTGAATCAATAAATTTCATTGTTCATAATTTAAATGACTTCAATAAATAAAATGATTACGAAAAGCGTCAAAACTTGCACGGCAATTTTTACATAAATATTTTTGTTTTCCTTCTGAATTATGTCCATTTTTAACGCAATGGTAAGATTCACATTTAGGACATTTAATACCTTGCGCTCTAAATTTTTGATCAATTTCATTTAAACGTTTTTGTTTTTTTATTAATTCTGCTTGTTGTTTAACTTTTTCATAAAATTCTAAAAATTGATCATCTGTTAAAGTATTTACTAGTTCTTGAATTATTTTTTCCATAATTATTATCCACCTCTATCATATTAAAAATATACCTAAAATTAAGTATATTAGACTTCTTGCAAAATTAATATGATAATTATAATTTTTAAATTTAAAATAAATATAAAAGTGTTATTAAAATAATTTTTAGATTATTTTTACAAATATTTTGTCATTAAAACATAATAAAAATTATTATTTACAATAAAAAAAGACTGAAATTTTAAATTATCAAATATATTTAAACTAATAGTTGTAAATTATAAATTGAAGCTATTAAATTAAATCTTAAAGCAAATCTTTTTCTACGATTTCGATATTTTTCACTAATAATTTTAAATTTTTTAAGTATAGCAAAAACATTTTCAATAACAATTCTCATTTTTGAAATTCGCTCATTATTTTGCTTTTCTTCTTTATTTAAAGGGTTTTTCTTTGATTTTCTTTTAGGAATTAAAACATTATGATTAATTTTTTGTATGCCTTGATAACCTAAATCCACTAAAACAGTTGTTTCTGGTAAAAATTTAATTTTTGAATCTTTTAAAATTTTAAAGTCATGGTTTTTACCATAAGAAAAATCAGAACTAATAATTTTTTTACTATCTTTTTCAATTATAACTTGTGTTTTTATTGTGTGTTTTTTCTTTTTTCCTGAGTAGTGCTGTTTTTGTCTTTTTTTGGGCGTTGGATTTGGCTTTCAGTTACATCAATTATAACAGTCTTATCTTTGAAATAATCTTTTAATAGTGATTTTTGACCAGTAAGTTGTTGAAAATTAGGGTGTTTTATTAAAGTGTCTTCAATTCATTTGATATTTCTATAACAACTACTTTCACTAATATCATAACTTTTTGCAATATGAAAATAAGTTCTATATTCTCTTCAATATTCTAAAGTCATTAAAATACGATTTTCTAATGATAATTTATTGGTTCTTCCGCGACGAAATCTCTTTTTTAATTCTTCTATTTTTAAAATTTCTAGCATTTTATTAAAAGTAGTATGTTTAATACCAGTTAATCTTAAAAAATTTTTATCACTTATTTGATTATTTTTTTTAAATTTCATTTAAATTCCACCTTTTTATTAAAAACAACAATTCAATTATATTTTAAATTAATTTTGCAAGAAGTCTAATAAAAACACAAGTTATAATTGAAAAAGATAGTAAAAAAATTATTAGTTCTGATTTTTCTTATGGTAAAAACCATGACTTTAAAATTTTAAAAGATTCAAAAATTAAATTTTTACCAGAAACAACTGTTTTAGTAGATTTAGGTTATCAAGGCATACAAAAAATTAATCATAATGTTTTAATTCCTAAAAGAAAATCAAAGAAAAACCCTTTAAATAAAGAAGAAAAGCAAAATAATGAGCGAATTTCAAAAATGAGAATTGTTATTGAAAATGTTTTTGCTATACTTAAAAAATTTAAAATTATTAGTGAAAAATATCGAAATCGTAGAAAAAGATTTGCTTTAAGATTTAATTTAATAGCTTCAATTTATAATTTACAACTATTAGTTTAAATATATTTGATAATTTAAAATTTCAGTCTTTTTTTATTGTAAATAATAATTTTTATTATGTTTTAATGACAAAATATTTGTAAAAATAATCTAAAAATTATTTTAATAACACTTTTATATTTATTTTAAATTTAAAAATTATAATTATCATATTAATTTTGTAAGAAGTCTAATGCATAATTGGTGCTGTGTTTTTGGGAACACAGCTTCTATTGCATCAGACATTCCAGTTAAATTATCGCTACAAGCAACAAGAATATCTTGTAAGCCACGATTTTTCATTTCCGTAAGATTATTAAGTCAAAATTTGGCGCCCTCATTCTCGCTAATTCACATTCCTAAAATATCTTTTAAACCATCTAAATTAATTCCTAAGGCAAGATAAACTGCTTTATTTATTATTCGTTTATCTTGCTTTACTTTAACAACAATACAATCAAAATAAACAATCGGATAAATCTTCTCTAAAGGTTTAGTTTGTCACATTTTAACTTCTTCAATAACATCATCAGTTATTTGACTAATTAAACTTTCTGAAATTTCTGCTCCGTGATAGAATTCTTGCAATTGTGCTTTGATATCAGAAATTGTCATTCCTCTTGCATATAAAGAAATTACTTTTTGATCAAAGTTATCAAATCTTCTTTGTCTTTTCGGAATAATTACTGGTTCAAAAGTACTATTTCGATCTCTTGGTACATCAATTGCGATTGAACCATTTTTAGTAATAATGGTTTTTTGTGTGTTGCCATTTCTTTTATTATGATTCTCATCAGTTTCAAGATAATCTTTAATTTCCGTATTTAACATTCGTTCAGTTAATTTTTTGGTAAATTCCTGAAAAATAGTATTGCCTTTAAATAAATCTTGTGGATTATCAATATTTTCTAAAAAATAATCAACAACTTTATCAATTGCGTCAGGTTCTTTTTTTATTTTTTTTTTTTTGTCATTTTCTGTTCTCCTTCTTTTAAGTATAATTCAGAATGAATTATCGAGACACAGAATTTTGGACAGGCCCTAAAAAATGTAAAAAAGTTTTTATTTTATCAAGAGTTTTCAAAATTAAAAAAACAAATTGCTATAGCTAATAGGGTGTTATCTATTAGACTTCTTGCAAAATTAATATGATAATTATAATTTTTAAATTTAAAATAAATATAAAAGTGTTATTAAAATAATTTTTAGATTATTTTTACAAATATTTTGTCATTAAAACATAATAAAAATTATTATTTACAATAAAAAAAGACTGAAATTTTAAATTATCAAATATATTTAAACTAATAGTTGTAAATTATAAATTGAAGCTATTAAATTAAATCTTAAAGCAAATCTTTTTCTACGATTTTGATATTTTTCACTAATAATTTTAAATTTTTTAAGTATAGCAAAAACATTTTCAATAACAATTCTCATTTTTGAAATTCGCTCATTATTTTGCTTTTCTTCTTTATTTAAAGGGTTTTTCTTTGATTTTCTTTTAGGAATTAAAACATTATGATTAATTTTTTGTATGCCTTGATAACCTAAATCCACTAAAACAGTTGTTTCTGGTAAAAATTTAATTTTTGAATCTTTTAAAATTTTAAAGTCATGGTTTTTACCATAAGAAAAATCAGAACTAATAATTTTTTTACTATCTTTTTCAATTATAACTTGTGTTTTTATTGTGTGTTTTTTCTTTTTTCTTGAGTAGTGCTGTTTTTGTCTTTTTTTGGGCGTTGGATTTGGCTTTCAGTTACATCAATTATAACAATCTTATCTTTGAAATAATCTTTTAATAGTGATTTTTGACCAGTAAGTTGTTGAAAATTAGGGTGTTTTATTAAAGTGTCTTCAATTCATTTGATATTTCTATAACAACTACTTTCACTAATATCATAACTTTTTGCAATATGAAAATAAGTTCTATATTCTCTTCAATATTCTAAAGTCATTAAAATACGATTTTCTAATGATAATTTATTGGTTCTTCCGCGACGAAATCTCTTTTTTAATTCTTCTATTTTTAAAATTTCTAGCATTTTATTAAAAGTAGTATGTTTAATACCAGTTAATCTTAAAAAATTTTTATCACTTATTTGATTATTTTTTTTAAATTTCATTTAAATTCCACCTTTTTATTAAAAACAACAATTCAATTATATTTTAAATTAATTTTGCAAGAAGTCTATTAACTGGTAAACTTCTTTTGGCTATGGCGACCACCCACAATTTATCGTGCTTTAATACATACCAACATTAGACTTGGTACATAACTATAACTAGCTTAATTCAAAATTATATATTCCTGAAATTAAGTTAAATCGTAATCCAAATCTTCTAATCTTATTGCGATAACGATAAACTAGTATTTTAAATCTTTTTAATCTAGCAAAAACATGTTCAATGACAATTCTAACTTTACTTAAAAAGCTATTAGACTTCTTGCAAAATTAATATGATAATTATAATTTTTAAATTTAAAATAAATATAAAAGTGTTATTAAAATAATTTTTAGATTATTTTTACAAATATTTTGTCATTAAAACATAATAAAAATTATTATTTACAATAAAAAAAGACTGAAATTTTAAATTATCAAATATATTTAAACTAATAGTTGTAAATTATAAATTGAAGCTATTAAATTAAATCTTAAAGCAAATCTTTTTCTACGATTTCGATATTTTTCACTAATAATTTTAAATTTTTTAAGTATAGCAAAAACATTTTCAATAACAATTCTCATTTTTGAAATTCGCTCATTATTTTGCTTTTCTTCTTTATTTAAAGGGTTTTTCTTTGATTTTCTTTTAGGAATTAAAACATTATGATTAATTTTTTGTATGCCTTGATAACCTAAATCCACTAAAACAGTTGTTTCTGGTAAAAATTTAATTTTTGAATCTTTTAAAATTTTAAAGTCATGGTTTTTACCATAAGAAAAATCAGAACTAATAATTTTTTTACTATCTTTTTCAATTATAACTTGTGTTTTTATTGTGTGTTTTTTCTTTTTTCCTGAGTAGTGCTGTTTTTGTCTTTTTTTGGGCGTTGGATTTGGCTTTCAGTTACATCAATTATAACAGTCTTATCTTTGAAATAATCTTTTAATAGTGATTTTTGACCAGTAAGTTGTTGAAAATTAGGGTGTTTTATTAAAGTGTCTTCAATTCATTTGATATTTCTATAACAACTACTTTCACTAATATCATAACTTTTTTTTAATTTTGTCGAAAACTCTTGATAAAATAAAAAAAATCATCAACTTGATAATTTTAAAAGGCTTTTATGTAAAATTACTATTTTTACTTTAACTTTTTTTATACATTAAAATATAATACCGCTGTTTGTTGATTTGGAGTTAAACCCTTATGTTGGTATTTTCATTTTCAGAGATTTAAATAATTTTGAATATTAGTAAAACCTAAACCATGATAATGAATTAAGGCTTCTTTAAGACTAGATTGTAATTTACTGATTTTATTTAAGTTACGATAACTAGCTTCAGGATTAATTGTTGTTTTAGTTACACATAAAGTAGAATTTGTTTGTTTTGCTACTAAAAAATATAATTTTTGCATATCGGAAGTAATAATTGAATTTTCGTTAATTAATTCTTTGTTCATATTTTCAATAACTCATTGTTTTTGTAAACGTTTGGTGTTTGTGGATTTAACATAAATATTGTTATTATTATCAATTGCCATTTGAATACAGCATTTAGTATTAGTTGCGAATGGGTCAAGGTGAATTCTTCGTGGATCAGTTTTATATTTGAAATTTCCTTTATGGATTTCTTTAATAAATGTTTCATCGATTTGGATTTTACCAGATAATTTTTTAAATTTTAATTGGGTATTTTCTAATTGTTTTGATTTCATTAATTTTTGACGATTATATCAAGCAGTTTTTAATGTAGTTTTAATAAAACGAGAAATTGTTTTACTAGATTGCCCCAGCAATGAAATTTGAATCAATAAATTTCATTGTTCATAATTTAAATGACTTCAATAAATAAAATGATTACGAAAAGCGTCAAAACTTGCACGGCAATTTTTACATAAATATTTTTGTTTTCCTTCTGAATTATGTCCATTTTTAACGCAATGGTAAGATTCACATTTAGGGCATTTAATACCTTGCGCTCTAAATTTTTGATCAATTTCATTTAAACGTTTTTGTTTTTTTATTAATTCTGCTTGTTGTTTGACTTTTTCATAAAATTCTAAAAATTGATCATCTGTTAAAGTATTTACTAGTTCTTGAATTATTTTTTCCATAATTATTATCCACCTCTATCATATTAAAATATACCTAAAATTAAGTATATTCAATAAATATCAAGAGTTTTCGACAAAATTAAAATAACTTTTTGCAATATGAAAATAAGTTCTATATTCTCTTCAATATTCTAAAGTCATTAAAATACGATTTTCTAATGATAATTTATTGGTTCTTCCGCGACGAAATCTCTTTTTTAATTCTTCTATTTTTAAAATTTCTAGCATTTTATTAAAAGTAGTATGTTTAATACCAGTTAATCTTAAAAAATTTTTATCACTTATTTGATTATTTTTTTTAAATTTCATTTAAATTCCACCTTTTTATTAAAAACAACAATTCAATTATATTTTAAATTAATTTTGCAAGAAGTCTATTATATTCCTTTTTATCTGGATTTAAAGGATTATTTTTACTCTTTTTAATTGGCAATAATGTATTTTTATGAACATTTTGCAAACCTTGATATCCTGAATCGGCAATTAATTCTAATTTTGGATTTATAAGTGTATTTGATTTTAAAAATAACTTATAATCATGAGTACTGCCATAACAAAAATCTACTGAAATAATTTTATTGTTAAATAAATCAATAATTATTTGCGATTTTAATGAATGTTGCCTTTTCTTACCAGAAAATAATAATTTTAGTTTTTTTTAATTCTTTCAATTGGAATTTCTGTAGCATCAATTGCTAATAAATTATTAGTAGTACCCTTATTTTCTAATAATATCTTTTTGCCAGGTATATGAAAGTGACTATTTTTTATTAGAGTATTTTCAACTCAAAAGATATTACGAATACAACTAACATGACTAATATTATATTTTTTTGCAATAATACGATATGTACTATATTCTTTTCAGTATTCTAAAGTCATAAGTAATCTTTGCTCTATTGATAATTTATTTGGTCTACCACCAATTTGTTTTTGTTTAGCTTCACCTTCTTTTAAAATTTCTACCATTTTCATGAAAGTTTTATATTTTATGCCTATTAAACTATAAAATTCGTTTTCGTCTTTGTATTTATCTAACATTTGTATTTCACCTAGGAAATAATATTATCAAAATAGTAGATAAAATTAAAGGTTATGTACCAAGTCGATTATTAATTCACTTGTATTTAATTTTCAAAGAACAAAATTTTAACACCTTATAAAATAAAAAGACAATCATTGCCGACTGCCTTAATACTTATTCAAATATTTACCTACCTAACAAAACTTTACGCGTCCCGTTTGTTTTGTTTTTCTTTTTTAAACAAGATAGGATATAATTAAAAGAAGGAGGTTTTTTATAATGAGAAATTCTAATTTTGCATTTCGCCGTTTTTTTATAATTTTTGCTAATGTTTTTGTGTTTATTGGTGCGTTCTTTGTGTTAACAATGATTGCTTTTTATACAATTGCAGCATTAAGAAATCAGATTACGGAGTTAACAGCATATGATAATGATTTTCGTACAGTAATTACTGATATTATAAATAAGGGTTATTTTCCAGTTATGGTATTAATTATTTATATGGGAGCAATGCAATTAATTTATAGTGCTTTAATTATTAAATGAGCAATATCACTTAATGATGAGCAATTTATTAAACATCGTTGATTAATTTTAGTTTATAGTTTCTTTAATATGACATTTTTTACTGGATTTATGTTGCTTTGATTAGATCAAAAAAGAATTGAGACTGGTATTAAAGTGAAAAGAAAAATGGCATTACATGAATCAAGTGTTTTTGCTTTATCAGGTGCGATGTTAATAATTTTTACTACTGTTTTACTATTGACAAAAAATCTTAATAGTGAAATTGTCAATATAAAACAACCCTTTGTTATTACTTTAAGTGTTGCGGGGGTATTCTTATTATTTGGAGTGATGGACTTATTGTCAATTAGTAAATTAAAAAATGTTAATTTACCAGATAGTAATTCTTTACAAAATGTGCCAGTAAAGTCATTTAATGATCAGTTTGCTAAGTTAATGATTGGTTTTAGTATTATTTTTATATTAGTTAAAATGCTTATTGTTCTTGTAATTAATACTATTGGTTATTTAAATCAAATGTTTAGTCGTAAAAATCGTGGATTTTTTAGTAATATTGGAGCAACGATAAATTTAATTTTTATGTATACTATTGTTTATCAAGTATTTCAAGCATTACTTCAAAAAGATGATCAACCGCTAGTCATTGATTTATCAAATGTTGCTACTAAAAGACAACACCAACGGTTTTAAGTAATTTGTTATTTAATAATTTTCAAAACTGCTTCTTAATAAAAATAAGAAACAGTTTTTATTTGGGTGTGGGATAATATTATTAATTTTTTTTAATTTTGTCGAAAACTCTTGATATTTATTGAATATACTTAATTTTAGGTATATTTTTAATATGATAGAGGTGGATAATAATTATGGAAAAAATAATTCAAGAACTAGTAAATACTTTAACAGATGATCAATTTTTAGAATTTTATGAAAAAGTCAAACAACAAGCAGAATTAATAAAAAAACAAAAACGTTTAAATGAAATTGATCAAAAATTTAGAGCGCAAGGTATTAAATGCCCTAAATGTGAATCTTACCATTGCGTTAAAAATGGACATAATTCAGAAGGAAAACAAAAATATTTATGTAAAAATTGCCGTGCAAGTTTTGACGCTTTTCGTAATCATTTTATTTATTGAAGTCATTTAAATTATGAACAATGAAATTTATTGATTCAAATTTCATTGCTGGGGCAATCTAGTAAAACAATTTCTCGTTTTATTAAAACTACATTAAAAACTGCTTGATATAATCGTCAAAAATTAATGAAATCAAAACAATTAGAAAATACCCAATTAAAATTTAAAAAATTATCTGGTAAAATCCAAATCGATGAAACATTTATTAAAGAAATTCATAAAGGAAATTTCAAATATAAAACTGATCCACGAAGAATTCACCTTGACCCATTCGCAACTAATACTAAATGCTGTATTCAAATGGCAATTGATAATTAATAACAATATTTATGTTAAATCCACAAACACCAAACGTTTACAAAAACAATGAGTTATTGAAAATATGAACAAAGAATTAATTAACGAAAATTCAATTATTACTTCTGATATGCAAAAATTATATTTTTTAGTAGCAAAACAAACAAATTCTACTTTATGTGTAACTAAAACAACAATTAATCCTGAAGCTAGTTATCGTAATTTAAATAAAATCAGTAAATTACAATCTAGTCTTAAAGAAGCCTTAATTCATTATCATGGTTTAGGTTTTACTAATATTCAAAATTATTTAAATCTCTGAAAATGAAAATACCAACATAAGGGCTTAACTCCAAACCAACAAACAGCGGTATTATATTTTAATGTATAAAAAAGAGCCTGTCCAAAATTCTGTGTCTCGATAATTCATTCTGAATTATACTTAAACGAAGGAGAACAGAAAATGACAAAAAAAATAAAAAAAGAACCTGATGCAATTGATAAAGTTGTTGATTATTTTTTAGAAAATATTGATAATCCACAAGATTTATTTAAAGGCAATACTATTTTTCAGGAATTTTGTAGAAACCATATACATATGACAAGATTTTGGTTTCTACAAACTTGCTTTTAATTAATAAATAAATACGAGCTCATTTATTTATTACAAGAAATATAAGGTTAAATTAATATTTATTATTTTTAGTTATGCCTTGTATTTTTTTGTGCCTTGTTGTTGATAAACTAAGTTTTTTAGTAAACGAAGTTTACTAACAAGTTATGTTAATTTAGTTTAAAGAAAGAGTTTAAAGAGAAATATATTGAACTAAGTTAAAAGACTAAGTTAAATATAACTAAGTTAATATAACTAAATATTGTAAGGGTGGTATGTATATGAGAAATATTGAAAATATTTTTTTAAATACTGAAAAATATCTTTTGAAAGAAACGCAAAATGCAGTACTTATTAAAGCACCAGCAATTCCCTGATTGTATGAATCTACTGGTATTTGGTTTTCAAAACGATTTGTTTATAAAGGAAAATATGAGAATTCTATTTGTATCGGAATAATTAAAGATGGTGAGTATCAGTTGGTTTTAGTTAATAATAAGAAAGGTCAAGAATCTAGTTTGATTTTAGGTCATGAGTTGTTAGGTTTTTTTGTTGCGGAGAAAGAGATTGCTAAAAAGGATGTAAGTTTTAATTATTTTAAAAATTCATTTTAAAGGTGTTTTAAGGCATTTTAAGAATAGAGGTAAAGAAATAAAAATAAAATATAGTTTAAAAAAATTTAGGTTGGTTTTTAAGGTGTTTAAACGGTGCGGAAAGCGTATGCTCCGCCCGTTAATTATCAATGTTAGTTTGAGTTATTTAACTAAGTTATTGCATTTTTTGATTTAATGTAGTAAAAAAATTAATTTTGGAGTTTTAGAAATGAAAATGTGAGTTAGTGTGGATGAGCCTGGCAAAGATTATTGTCAAGAGTTTATATATTCTATTAATAAAAAAACCGGATTAGAACAAAAAATTTGAGCGTCTAAATCTGCAGTTGATTCTGTTAGAACTGATTTAGTTGGTGATAATTGACTTTGTTTTGATTTTGTTGAACATAATTGTTTAAAAAAATAAATTAATTAGAAAATTAAGGAGAAAAGAAAGATGAGTATATTTGGATTAGTGTTTTTTACGATTTTAACATTATTACTAGCATATTATATTGCTGTTAATATTTATCGGTTTTTTAAAGATAAAAAGAAATATGGTAGTGAAGCAAAACAGCTACCAAAAGATTTTACTTATTCACAGCGAATATTCATTGCAAAGTTTAAGCGAAATTTATTAGAACAAGATGAAAAAGAAATTAAAAAGTAGGTTTAGAAAATGTTTAAAAAAATAATTATTGAGTTAATTGAATTAATTTATCCAACTGCCGATTTACCACCCCAAGTTGTATTTTTGTTTTCAATTTTAATAATTGTAATGTTGTTTTCAGCCATTATTTTTCTACTCTTTTGACCTTTTAAGCGGTAATTATTAGACTTCTTGCAAAATTAATATGATAATTATAATTTTTAAATTTAAAATAAATATAAAAGTGTTATTAAAATAATTTTTAGATTATTTTTACAAATATTTTGTCATTAAAACATAATAAAAATTATTATTTACAATAAAAAAAGACTGAAATTTTAAATTATCAAATATATTTAAACTAATAGTTATAAATTATAAATTGAAGCTATTAAATTAAATCTTAAAGCAAATCTTTTTCTACGATTTCGATATTTTTCACTAATAATTTTAAATTTTTTAAGTATAGCAAAAACATTTTCAATAACAATTCTCATTTTTGAAATTCGCTCATTATTTTGCTTTTCTTCTTTATTTAAAGGGTTTTTCTTTGATTTTCTTTTAGGAATTAAAACATTATGATTAATTTTTTGTATGCCTTGATAACCTAAATCCACTAAAACAGTTGTTTCTGGTAAAAATTTAATTTTTGAATCTTTTAAAATTTTAAAGTCATGGTTTTTACCATAAGAAAAATCAGAACTAATAATTTTTTTACTATCTTTTTCAATTATAACTTGTGTTTTTATTGTGTGTTTTTTCTTTTTTCCTGAGTAGTGCTGTTTTTGTCTTTTTTTGGGCGTTGGATTTGGCTTTCAGTTACATCAATTATAACAGTCTTATCTTTGAAATAATCTTTTAATAGTGATTTTTGACCAGTAAGTTGTTGAAAATTAGGGTGTTTTATTAAAGTGTCTTCAATTCATTTGATATTTCTATAACAACTACTTTCACTAATATCATAACTTTTTGCAATATGAAAATAAGTTCTATATTCTCTTCAATATTCTAAAGTCATTAAAATACGATTTTCTAATGATAATTTATTGGTTCTTCCGCGACGAAATCTCTTTTTTAATTCTTCTATTTTTAAAATTTCTAGCATTTTATTAAAAGTAGTATGTTTAATACCAGTTAATCTTAAAAAATTTTTATCACTTATTTGATTATTTTTTTTAAATTTCATTTAAATTCCACCTTTTTATTAAAAACAACAATTCAATTATATTTTAAATTAATTTTGCAAGAAGTCTAATAAAAAAAGACTGAAATTTTAAATTATCAAATATATTTAAACTAATAGTTGTAAATTATAAATTGAAGCTATTAAATTAAATCTTAAAGCAAATCTTTTTCTACGATTTCGATATTTTTCACTAATAATTTTAAATTTTTTAAGTATAGCAAAAACATTTTCAATAACAATTCTCATTTTTGAAATTCGCTCATTATTTTGCTTTTCTTCTTTATTTAAAGGGTTTTTCTTTGATTTTCTTTTAGGAATTAAAACATTATGATTAATTTTTTGTATGCCTTGATAACCTAAATCCACTAAAACAGTTGTTTCTGGTAAAAATTTAATTTTTGAATCTTTTAAAATTTTAAAGTCATGGTTTTTACCATAAGAAAAATCAGAACTAATAATTTTTTTACTATCTTTTTCAATTATAACTTGTGTTTTTATTGTGTGTTTTTTCTTTTTTCCTGAGTAGTGCTGTTTTTGTCTTTTTTTGGGCGTTGGATTTGGCTTTCAGTTACATCAATTATAACAGTCTTATCTTTGAAATAATCTTTTAATAGTGATTTTTGACCAGTAAGTTGTTGAAAATTAGGGTGTTTTATTAAAGTGTCTTCAATTCATTTGATATTTCTATAACAACTACTTTCACTAATATCATAACTTTTTGCAATATGAAAATAAGTTCTATATTCTCTTCAATATTCTAAAGTCATTAAAATACGATTTTCTAATGATAATTTATTGGTTCTTCCGCGACGAAATCTCTTTTTTAATTCTTCTATTTTTAAAATTTCTAGCATTTTATTAAAAGTAGTATGTTTAATACCAGTTAATCTTAAAAAATTTTTATCACTTATTTGATTATTTTTTTTAAATTTCATTTAAATTCCACCTTTTTATTAAAAACAACAATTCAATTATATTTTAAATTAATTTTGCAAGAAGTCTAATGTATAAAAAAGTTAAAGTAAAAATAGTAATTTTACATAAAAGCCTTTTAAAATTATCAAGTTGATGATTTTTTTTATTTTATCAAGAGTTTTCGACAAAATTAAAGTTTATTTTGGTTTAAAAAATGTGGTTTTGAAATAAAATTTGATGTTAAACAATTACAAATTCATTTGAATGAGTGGTACGCATTTTATAATTTCAAGCGAAAACATAAAAGTTTGAATTACAAAACTCCATTTGAAACTTTAAATAAATTTTATTGTTGTTACCTTGTTATTTTACTTTTAATATTTCATAATAATTTTATTAGGTTAAAAACTTATTACAGTTTGAGGATGAGTTCTGTTTAAAAAGTCTAATAACGCCGATGGCGTTATTTTTAAATTAATTTAAAAGGAGAAGGTAAATGTTACCACAAGGATTACAAAAGCAATTATTAACAATAAAAAAAGAGTTTAGTAATTATGTCAACTATTCGGTTGTTGAATTAACAAGTTTAAGAATGAAATTTGTTGAATTACAAAAAGCGTTAGATATCGCTAATGAAAAGGAACAATTAGATAATTATATGCGACGCATTGATTATCGGATGAGAGCATTAGCAACGAATTATAATGCACAACAATTAGATGAAATTTTTAATCGTTTAGAACAATTAATTACTAGTGAAGATGTTATTGCAATTGGAGAATTTTTAGAAAATACGCCAATAGATTTAAATATTAATGCTCCAATATTTATTAATAATGAAGCGATTAAAAATCGTTTTCAAAAAATTAAATTTAATAAATCATTGCCGGTATTGAAAATATTAATTAATTATGGATTAAATAGTAATTTTTGAAATAACTATGGTAATACGCTACTTCATATTGAAGTACTAAGAAAAAATATTGAAGCAATTGAATTATTGCTTAAATAATGGTACTAATATTAATATGAAAAATCGTAATGGTGACTCGCCCCTTTTTTATGCTGTAAGAAATGGTAATAAGATTACCGTAATTGAGTTGTTGCTTGCTAGTGGTGCGGATGTAAATATTCAAAATGGTATTGGTGAGTCGCCCCTTCATTATGCAGTATTACAGGAAAATATTGCTGTTGTGAAATTGCTGTTGGATTGGGGGGTGCGCGGATCTTAATATACAAGATATTAATGGTTATACGCCTCTGTATTGTGCAATATTGCAAGAAAACATTGAATTTGTTAGATTATTGTTGGATCGGGGTGCGAATATTAATATACAAGATATTAATGATAAGACGCCACTTTATTATGCATTACGAAATCGTGACATTGAATTCATTAAATTCTTGCTGGATAATGGTGCTAATATTGGAATTGATTCATTGCAACTAAAGCAGTTTGCTGATTATTAGGAAATAAGAAAAATTACGATTTGTAGAAATATTTACAGTGATTTTAATCATTTAAAATAAATAAAAATAACTAAGGATTTTTAGATAATTCTTAGTTTTTCTTTGTTAATTTAATTGACATCACGATAAAATCGTATATAATCGTTTTGTAATTAAACTTAATGTTTACTAATACTAAACAAAGAATGGTGGTGTTTTATGCATATTGGTAAGAAAATTAAAGCATTACGGTTAAAACAAGATTTAACAATTGATGAATTAGCACAACGATGTGAGTTAACTAAGGGGTTTATTAGTCAATTGGAACGAGATTTAACATCACCAAGTATTGAAACATTACAAGATATTATTTCGGTATTGAATTGTTCTTTAAGTGATTTTTTTAAAGATGATGAAAAAAATAAAAGCTATGTATTTTCTAGTGATACGATGTCAATTTTAGAAGAAACAGATTATCATATTAAGTGACTTATTGCTACGAGTCAAGCTCATAATATGGAACCAATTTTAATAACATTAAAAGCAGGAAAAAGTTCACCAAAAGTTAATCCTTTTATTGGCGAAGTGTTTGGATTAGTTTTGACTGGTCGGGTTGTTGTCATTGTTGGTAATAAACAGATTACTGCCAATACGGGCGATGCTTTTCATTTAGAGGTTAATGAAGAACATTATTTAAAAAATAATATGTTAAATGGTGAAAGTAAAGTTCTTTGAATTACAACACCACCAAGGTTTTAAAAAGATATTTACTATTTAGGAGTGATGAAAAAATGATTGATACAGTAATTAAACCTAATATATTAGAGTTACGAAATATTACGAAAGATTTTTCTGGTGAAGTAGTTTTAAAGGGAATTAGTTTAAATATTAAAGCTGGTGAATTTATTACTTTATTGGGACCGAGTGGTTGTGGAAAAACTACTACTTTAAGAATTATTGGTGGTTTTGATGACCCTAATAGTGGTGAAATTCTTTTTGAAAGTCAGAATATGCTTCGGGTGCCAATTCATAAACGCAAAATTAATACAATTTTTCAAAATTATGCGTTGTTTCCGCATTTGAATGTTTATGAAAATGTTGCTTATGGTTTAAAAATTAAAAAATTAAAAATTGATGTTATTAAAAAGGCAGTTTTAGAAGCATTGGAATTAGTTAATTTAGTTGGTTTTCAAGATAAGGATATTGATGAATTATCTGGTGGTCAAAAACAGCGCGTAGCAATTGCAAGAGCATTAGTTAATAAACCTAAAGTTTTATTATTAGATGAACCATTAGCAGCTTTAGATTTAAAATTAAGACAACAAATGCAGTTAGAATTAAAACGATTACAAAATGATTTAGATATTACTTTTATTTTAGTAACGCATGATCAAGAAGAAGCATTTACAATGTCTGATCGGATTGTTGTGATGAATGAAGGACAAATTCAACAAGTAGGAAGTCCAGAAAATATTTATAATGAACCAGAAAATAAATGAACAGCTAAATTTGTTGGGGCATCAAATATTATTGAGGATGCGGTATTTGTTCATGATAACTTAGTTCATTTTGATGGTCGTGATTTTCGTTGTTTAGATAAAGGATATGGTATTAGTGAAACTAATATTGATATTGTAATTCGTCCAGAAGATATTGATATTGTTGGTGAAAAGAGTGGATATTTTCGTGGTACCGTTAAGAATGTAACTTTTAAAGGTGTTTATTGAGAAATTGTTATTGCAACGCGAAGACGAATTTTTTTGGTACATTCAACAGATACAGTTATTGTTGGTAAAAAAGTTGGTGTTAGGTGGTCAGTAGAAGACATTCATGTAATGTGAAAAGAGGTTGAATAAGGTGAAAAAAGATAAAGATAAAAATAACTTTTTTAGTCGGATAACATATAATGTCAAAATTCGTTTTCAATGACTACAAGAAAATTTTAAAAAGAATTTACAAAATATTAAGGAAAATCGTTTTGTTAAAAAAAGTAATAATAGTTGAGTCCCATTAATGATTCCTTATGTTATTTTAATGATATTATTGATTGTTGCACCACTTTTTATTCTTTTACTATATTCCCTAATTAGTCCTACTAATGATGTTTTAATTTTTGATTTTACAATAAATAATTTTAAAAGTTTTTTTTATGAGCAATCATTTTTATCATCACTAGGTCGTTCATTATTATATGCAACTGTTGCGACATTTTTTGCCATTCTTATTGGTTATCCAGTTGCATATTTAATGGCATTTTCAAAGTCAAAATTAGTATCAAAAAATATTTGAATATTAGTAACATTACCAATTTGAATTAATATGTTAGTAAAAACTATTGGTTTAAAAACCATGTTTGATTTAATTGAAAGAATAACTAATGTGCACTTATTAGGAACATCAATAGCAATCGTTATTGGAATGATTTATATGTTTATTCCTTTTGTTATTATTCCTATATTTAATAGTTTAGATAAAATGGATCGTAGTTGAATTGAAGCGAGTAAAGATTTAGGCGCTAGTCCTTATCAAACATTTTGAAGAATTACTTTTCGTTATTCAATGCCAGGAATTATTGCTGGAATTATTTTTATGTTATTACAAGCAGCAACAAGTTTAATTGTTGTTAAGTATATGGGGCAAGAAAAAATTACTTTAATATCTTCTATTATTGAAGCATATTTTTTTCAAGGTGCTAATTTTGGTTTAGCAGCTGCAATTTCAGTATTTTTAGGATTTATAATTTTATTATTAGTTATTGTGTTGCACTTATTAGGGAAAAGAATTTATGGTAAGGCAGGACGAAATAATGATTAAAAAAATCTTTAAAAGTTCTTATTTACTTTTAGTATTATTATTTATTTATGTGCCTATTAGTATTTTAATTTTTTATTCTTTTAATGATGAGCGAAGCTTAACACATTTTAATGGTAATTTTTCATTAACTTGATATGAAAAGTTTTTTCAAGATCGGTTGTTTCTTGAATCAATTATTTCTAGTTTGTTAGTAGCGGTTATTGCAACAATTGTTTCAGTTATTATTGGAACTTTAGCTGCCATTGGCGTTAGTAAAGCTAAAAAAGTAACGCAATCGTTAACATTAAATATTTCTAATATTCCTTTAATTAATGCTGATGTTGTTACTGCGGTATCGTTAATGATGTTGTTTATTGCTTTAGGTTTTAAGTTTGGTCTTTTTAGTTTAATTTTAGGACATATTTCTTTTAATATTCCTTATGTAATTATTACGGTTTTACCACGATTAAGAAGAGTTCATCCATCAATTATTGAAGCATCGTTAGATTTAGGTGCTAGTCCACGATATACTTTAAGAAAAGTTATTTTACCTTTAATTTGACCCGCTATTGTGGCTGCTAGTGTTATTTCTTTTGCGATGTCGTTTGATGATTTTATTATTTCTTATTTTACAGGTGGCAATGTAACTAATGTTGCCACATATATTTATACTTTAAAACGATTAACACCGGTTGTTAATGCTTTTGCCACAATATTAATTTCAATTGTGGCGATTTTAGTTTTAAGTTGAAATTGTTATACCATTGTTAGTACACAGATTAAGTCACGAAATCATAAAATTTTAACAGAAAAATATCGGGCTAAAATTATTGTTAATAGTGAAAGAAAACTATTGCAGTTATATTTGCAGTTAAATAATCTTAATCTTGTAAAAAATCTTAATATTTTAAAATTAAAACGAAAAATTTTTCATTTAGAAATTAAAGTTGATAAAGAAAAGTTATGAATTAAATCAAAAAAGGCACAAATTATTCGTCGCGATAAACGACAAGAACGAATTAGTGAGAAAAGGCGAGAGAAATATTATTGATTAGTTCGTTGACCTTGACGAGCAATTATTATTGTGGCATTAAGTTTTACTTCATTAGGAGCTTTAACATTTGTTTATGTGCAAAATAATCTTTATGATTTTAAATTAGGAATTTGAGGAGAATATATTAATAGTTCGGTTGTGGAAAGATTTGAAATGGCACATAACATTAAGATGAAGGTAGAAACTTATGATAAGAATGAAGTTTTATATAATAAAATGTTTACTACTGATTATGATGTTATTGTTCCTTCTGATTATATGGCTTCAAGACTTATTGCTGAAAATAAGGTTGAAAAATTGGATTGAAGTCGCTTAATGCCAATTGGTAATGATCAGGTTTCTAGTGGGAATAGTTGTTCAGATTTAGATGGTACAAAGCCAGTAGATAGTTTATGAACTTATCTTGATTATGGTATTAAAAAAGTAATTTCTGCTGATGGTTATAAAACAGAAAAGGGATTATTAAGTGATTATGCTGTTCCTTATTTTTGAGGTGATTTAACAATATTATTGAACTTTGAAAAACCAGAAACTAAAAATTGGTTAATTGAAAAAGGTGTTGAAATTTTAACTACTAATGATGAAAAAAAAGAAGAATATTTAAATCCGACAACAGTATCATGAGAATTAATATGACAAGCTGCCCGAGAAGGTAAAAATGTTTTTGCATTAAGTGATTTTCGTAGTTTATATGGTTTAGCATTTCAAAGAATTAATCAAACAGTTAATCCCGAAAGAAAAGAAGATGTTGAATTTGCAACAAAATTATTAAAGGAATTAATTGTTGATTATAAGAATAATGTTACTTTACAAAGTGATGAAATTGTTAATAGTCTTTCAGCCCCATATGATCCGGAGTCTAGTCGTTTATTTGATATTGCCGTAATGTATAATGGTGATGCTGTTGCTTCGTTTTATGATAAAAATCAAAATATTCGTGATCGTAATTTTAAAAGTGTGCGACCACGAAAAGCAATTCCAAAGATTGATTCGACAACAGGAATATCTAATATAGATGTTTTAACACCGCAAGGAACAAATGTTTGAGCTGATGTGGCGATGATTACTAAACATAGTTCTAATAAGGATTTAGCATATAAGTTTTTACAATTTGTTTTACAAGATAAAGTACAAACAGAGTTATCATTAGAATTTGGTTATAATACGCCTTTGTTTAAAGATACACAAGATATTGTTAATGATGAGTATAAATCTGTTGCTAGTATTTATTTACCAGTTGTTAATTTTATTAATGGTCAATGAGTTACTGATATTCAAACTGCTGATGCTGGTTTTCAAAATAAATTTATTAAGGAAATTACTGATTCCTATACGCGGGTAATAAGTGCTGGTTTAGGCGGTTATTAGATTATCAGGAATGACAATTAACAAATTTGTCATTCCCTTATTTATTTTTTAAAAATAGTTTATTAATTAAATTTCAAAAGACTTGGTACATAACTATAACTAGCTTAATTCAAAATTATATAGGGCCTGTCCAAAATTCTGTGTCTTGATAATTCATTCTGAATTATACTTAAAAGAAGGAGAACAGAAAATGACAAAAAAAAAAAAAATAAAAAAAGAACCTGACGCAATTGATAAAGTTGTTGATTATTTTTTAGAAAATATTGATAATCCACAAGATTTATTTAAAGGCAATACTATTTTTCAGGAATTTACCAAAAAATTAACTGAACGAATGTTAAATACGGAAATTAAAGATTATCTTGAAACTGATGAGAATCATAATAAAAGAAATGGCAACACACAAAAAACCATTATTACTAAAAATGGTTCAATCGCAATTGATGTACCAAGAGATCGAAATAGTACTTTTGAACCAGTAATTATTCCGAAAAGACAAAGAAGATTTGATAACTTTGATCAAAAAGTAATTTCTTTATATGCAAGAGGAATGACAATTTCTGATATCAAAGCACAATTGCAAGAATTCTATCACGGAGCAGAAATTTCAGAAAGTTTAATTAGTCAAATAACTGATGATGTTATTGAAGAAGTTAAAATGTGACAAACTAAACCTTTAGAGAAGATTTATCCGATTGTTTATTTTGATTGTATTGTTGTTAAAGTAAAGCAAGATAAACGAATAATAAATAAAGCAGTTTATCTTGCCTTAGGAATTAATTTAGATGGTTTAAAAGATATTTTAGGAATGTGAATTAGCGAGAATGAGGGCGCCAAATTTTGACTTAATAATCCTTACGGAAATGAAAAATCGTGGCTTACAAGATATTCTTGTTGCTTGTAGCGATAATTTAACTGGAATGTCTGATGCAATAGAAGCTGTGTTCCCAAAAACACAGCACCAATTATGCATTGTTCATCAAATTCGTAATAGTTTAAAATTTGTCCCTTACAAAGAACGCAAACTTGTAGCTAATGATTTAAAATCAATTTATACAGCAATTAATGAAGAAATAGCGCTAGTTGCTTTAGATCATTTTTCTGAAAAATGAAATAAAAAGTATCCACAAATTACTAAATCATGAAAAAATAACTGAAATAATTTAATAATTTTTCTTGAATATCCTCAAGAATTTAGAAGGATTATTTACACAACTAATGCGATTGAATCTGTTAATAGTCAACTAAGAAAAGTCATTAAGAATAAAAAGATTTTTCCTAATGACGCATCAGTTTTTAAAATATTTTATTTAGCATTTCAAAATATGGTTAAGAAATGAACGATGCCAATTCAAAATTGGGGTAGTGCAATTTCACATTTAATGATAAAATTTGAGGACAGAGTGAATTTAAGTTAATTACTTAAAGACACAGTTAATTGTACAGTCCCATTATATATTCCTGAAATTAAGTTAAATCGTAATCCAAATCTTCTAATCTTATTGCGATAACGATAAACTAGTATTTTAAATCTTTTTAATCTAGCAAAAACATGTTCAATGACAATTCTAACTTTACTTAAAAAGCTATTATATTCCTTTTTATCTGGATTTAAAGGATTATTTTTTTTAATTTTGTCGAAAACTCTTGATAAAATAAAAAAAATAGTAATTTTACATAAAAGTCTTTTAAAATTATCAAGTTGATGATTTTTTTTATTTTATCAAGAGTTTTCGACAAAATTAAAAATTTTTTACAACAACAATCATACATAAGAAATATATACTTAATTTGAATATTGAAATAATTTATAGTAAATGATTATTTTTTCTTTTTTAAAAAATACCTAATAAAACTAAACGCGACCGCTTCAGGATTAATTGTTGTTTTAGTTACACATAAAGTAGAATTTGTTTGTTTTGCTACTAAAAAATATAATTTTTTTTTAATTTAATTAATTTAGAAAAAATTTATTTATGAAAAAAAACTGATATATGAAGCACCCCTGAATTTGAAAAAATAAAATTAAAGCATAAATATCTGAGACTGAAAAATATAACCACAAAAAGCGAGCAATAATTTTATCATTGATATAAGTTATTTTTCATCTATCTATTCTACATCAGGAGAAAGGAGGCAATAAAATGAACAAGTGTACGGACTGCAAATGTTCTTGTTCTGAGGGACATAATTGCAAGGACTGTAAGAAAGATAGTACTAGGAAACATAGTTGCTAACAAATTAAAACAATAAAATAGACTTCTTGCAAAATTAATTTAAAATATAATTGAATTGTTGTTTTTAATAAAAAGGTGGAATTTAAATGAAATTTAAAAAAAATAATCAAATAAGTGATAAAAATTTTTTAAGATTAACTGGTATTAAACATACTACTTTTAATAAAATGCTAGAAATTTTAAAAATAGAAGAATTAAAAAAGAGATTTCGTCGCGGAAGAACCAATAAATTATCATTAGAAAATCGTATTTTAATGACTTTAGAATATTGAAGAGAATATAGAACTTATTTTCATATTGCAAAAAGTTATGATATTAGTGAAAGTAGTTGTTATAGAAATATCAAATGAATTGAAGACACTTTAATAAAACACCCTAATTTTCAACAACTTACTGGTCAAAAATCACTATTAAAAGATTATTTCAAAGATAAGACTGTTATAATTGATGTAACTGAAAGCCAAATCCAACGCCCAAAAAAAGACAAAAACAGCACTACTCAGGAAAAAAGAAAAAACACACAATAAAAACACAAGTTATAATTGAAAAAGATAGTAAAAAAATTATTAGTTCTGATTTTTCTTATGGTAAAAACCATGACTTTAAAATTTTAAAAGATTCAAAAATTAAATTTTTACCAGAAACAACTGTTTTAGTGGATTTAGGTTATCAAGGCATACAAAAAATTAATCATAATGTTTTAATTCCTAAAAGAAAATCAAAGAAAAACCCTTTAAATAAAGAAGAAAAGCAAAATAATGAGCGAATTTCAAAAATGAGAATTGTTATTGAAAATGTTTTTGCTATACTTAAAAAATTTAAAATTATTAGTGAAAAATATCGAAATCGTAGAAAAAGATTTGCTTTAAGATTTAATTTAATAGCTTCAATTTATAATTTACAACTATTAGTTTAAATATATTTGATAATTTAAAATTTCAGTCTTTTTTTATTGTAAATAATAATTTTTATTATGTTTTAATGACAAAATATTTGTAAAAATAATCTAAAAATTATTTTAATAACACTTTTATATTTATTTTAAATTTAAAAATTATAATTATCATATTAATTTTGCAAGAAGTCTAATAAAAAAATAAGTCTCTAGCTAAATTCCTTTGTTAGAGACTTATTTTACTGTATATCTAGTTTTCCATTACAACCACATCGTACACGTGGGGTATTTGTCGTAATGATGACAGCAATTGTTGAAGAAGAACTTTGTTGGCAATTTTAATAACAAGATTAATACTGTATTTATTATCTGAACTTGTTTCAATATGAATTTGTTGAATCGAAGCATTTAAATTAGCAAGAATATTGGTAATATTAGCCATTAAACCATCACGGTCATAACAAATTACTTTAATATTACTATAATATTGATGCCGCTTAACGACATTTTCATTCCATCACACTTCCAAAAGTCGTCCTTGGCGTTCTTCTGGAAGAATATTATGGCAATTAACGCGATGCACACGAATCCCACCAAGTTTACTAACATATCCCGTAATTGATTCTAACGGCACTGGCATACAACAATGAGCTAAAGTTGCTTTAATATTATCAGCACCTTTAACAATAATGTCATCTTTTAAGTTAATTTTTTCAACTTTTTTTTCTTGAAGATGATTTAAATAAGTATTAGGACTAGTTTCATTACTTGCTAATAAAAGATTAATCGCATCATCAAGTTGATATTTCTTATTGGCAACATCTAAATAAAAATCTTCTAAAGTATGATATTTTAATTGCTTTAAGCGATGCATTAGTTCTTTTTGGGAAACTAACTTTCATTTTAATTTCCGTTGCGTTAAAACATCATCAATTGCTTTTTTAACATTTTTAATTTTTTTAAGATTTTTAGATTCATTATCTTTATGAGTTTCATCAAATTCTTGTTCTTGTTTTTTTAAAAATCTTTTAATTTTATGCAATGCATAACTAGTTTTAGCAATAACTAGTCAGTCACGGGATGGTCGCATATTTTTACTAGTTTTAATTTCCACAACATCACCAGATTTTAAAACAGTACTAACAGAAACATAGTTACCATTAATCTTACCACCCGTAGTTTTCTCACCAATATCAGTATGAACTTTATATGCAAAATCTAAAATTGTTGACCCAAAAGGCAAAGTAATAACTTTACCATTAGGAGTTAAAACATAAATTAAAGAAGTAAAAATATCACTCTTAACGGCTAACTCCATATTTGGTTTTTCATTACTTTCTAACTCTTCATTGTTAATATTTTCTAAATCTAAAATCCGATTAAAAATATCTAAGCGCTCATCAATATCAGCTTGGCGTTTTTTAGTATTATAGATTTCGCCCTCTTTGTATTTCCAATGCGATGCTGCTCCATAAGTTGCCTTTTCATCCATATCAACAGTTCGAATTTGAATCTCATAAATTGTTGCATCTTGAATTACTGTTGTATGTAATGACTGATATAAATTATATTTAGGTGTTGCAATATAGTCCTTAAATCTTCCCGGTAAAGGCGGAAATTGCTGATGTAAATAACCTAAAATCGTATAACATTCATCAATCGTATTAGTAATAATTCTTATCGCTAATAAATCATGAATATCTTCAAATTTACGCCCAAAATAATACATCTTACGATAAATTGAATAAATACTTTTACTACGACCAGAAATTGTTGCTTTAATATTTTTACTATCTAATAATGACTTAATATTGTTAATCATTACGGCCATTAATGATTCTAAATGTTCTTTTTCCAAATCAACATTGCGAGAAATTCTTTTATATTCAACAGGATTTAAAATTGCGAAAGACAAGTCTTCTAAAAGACTTTTTACTTGTCGCATCCCTAACCGGTGCGCAATTGAAGAATAAACTTCTAAAGTTTCTTTCGCAATAACTTTTTGTTTTTCTGGTTCCAAATATTCAATTGTTTGGATATTATGCAAACGATCTGCTAACTTAATAACAATAACACGAATATCATGCGCCATACTTAAATATAATTTTCTCAAATAATTAGATTTAATTTCACTACGATTCATTTTAGCAAAATAAGATACTTTCGTGACCGCTTCAACTAAAGTTGATATCTCAATACCAAACTCTTTATTCAAGTCTTCAAAAGTTGTTGGTGTGTCTTCTAACACATCATGTAATAAACCAGAAATTAATGTTGCTAAATTCATATGCCATGTTGCCAAATAATAAGTTGTTCATAAAGGATGATTAATATAAGGTTCACCACTTTTTCTTAACTGCTGATCATGTTTATTATAAGCATAGGCATATGCGCGTTTTATTTCCTCAATATCTTTTTCATTACTAATATAGGTTTTAACTTTATCTAAAACTTGTTTAAATGTTATCGATTTCATAATATCAAACTCACTTATTTTAATACTGAATTAAACTTTCAATTTTTAAATTAGGAAATTGTTCGCGAGCTTTAAAACTAGTCAACTCAATAACAAATACCGCGGCAATAACCTCACCCTGTAATTCTTCAATTAAATTAATAATGGCATCAATCGTACCACCACTGGCTAACAAATCATCAACAATAACAACTTTCATTCCGGGAACAATCGCATCCTTATGAATTGCTAAAGTACTTTTATTATATTCTAATTCATAACTTTTATGAATAACTGCTCGCGGTAATTTATCTGACTTACGAATGGGAACAAATCCCAATCCCAATGCACTAGCAACCGGAGTTGCAAAAATAAATCCTCGGGCTTCGGGTGCCACAATAACATCCGGTTTAAATGATTTAACAATTTCTTCTAATTGTTTAACAACTTGCTTAAATGCTACACCATTAGCCAATAATGGTGTTATATCCTTAAATTGAATTCCTGGTTTTGGAAAATTAGGAACATCAATTATTAATTTTTTTAAATCCATTAACTAACTCATCCTTCCAACATTATTAATCATTAACACCGATAACAATTTGCTCATCAGGTCCAGTTAATGAGTTATAAATTTTTTGCTTTTTATTTCGTAAAAGTTTTCCTTTAATGTTAGCAAAATATACTCATAATCATCGCAATAAAATTGTTGAAGAATAAATACCAATAACACTACCTAATAAAAGACCAAATGCTGCTCCAATATTTTGACCAATAACAAATAACGCCATTGACAATAACAAGACTAACGATAAAACAATTAAACTACTTTTTAAAGTCATTGTAAATCCCGTATCTACCAAATCCGATAAATTACTCTTATTCATTTTCGTACTATCCAAACCAATTTTATTTTCCCGAACACGGTCAAAGATAATTATTTTATGAAAAATAGCAAAGATAACTACTGCTAAAATAGCTGTAACAACTTCAATCGTTACTTCAAAACGACAAATAATTATCAAAGAACAAGTTAATAAAACATCATGAATAATTGTCAATATTAATGGTAGAATAAAACTTCAATCAAAACGAATAATTAAATAAATTAGAATAATCACCATAATAACTGCTAACACAATAACCCCATTAATGACAACGCTACCACTAGTTTCATTTCATAAAGAACCATAACTAACATCATTAATTCTAATTTCAGATTGGAAATTATTTTCTGATAACCAAGTTTGTAAAGAGTTAACATATTTATTATCAATTAAGGAAGTTTTAATAAAAATATTATATCCACCATCTTCGCTACGCTTAAATACTGCTAGAGAATAACTATCTGCTGAATAATCGGTTTTAAATTTACTAATAATTTCATTTTTAGTTTCTGCAATCGCTTTTAGAAACGTCTCATCAGCACTCGTAGTAATACTATGTCCAGAAGTTTGCACTTGAAAAATTGTTCCCCGCGTAAATTCTAAACTAGTACCCGGTCCCGCAGTTGTAACAACAATAACACCACACGAAATAATAATCGTAGAAAGTAAAACTAATCATTTAAAACTTTTTTGATAACTAAATTTCTTAGAAAATTGCGTTATCCGATTAAAACCAAGCTTTTTAATAACATGATGAATTTTTTGTTTTATAATTATAGAATTAATCATTACTAAATTTTGACGGCTATTAATCCAGTTTAACGATAATAGCGAATAATAAATTCCTCGGATTAAAACAATACCAAAAATAAAAGCTCCTAAAATACTAATAATTAGCATAATCGCAAACGATTTAATAATACCGGTTCCAAATCAATAAATAAAGAAACTAATTATCAACGGCAAAACAGTCGTATCAAAAACTGTTGATATTGATTTTCGATTAGCATCTAAAAAAGATTGAATTAAAGATTTACCCCCATTAAACTCAGTTTTCATTCGTTCTAATAAAATAATACTACTACTTAAAGTAACCATCATACCTATCAGCATGGCAATAAACACTTCTCAGCCATAAATCCCTAATAAAACATTAAACACAACCATTGCAACGACCATTGTTGTTGCTAAAATAAGACCCAAAATAAGACCCAAAACACGATAAAATACTGCCAAAATAACTAATGTTATTAACAAAATAACACTAACAGTAATAATCATCATCACCTTTGTAACATTACTAATTACGGTATCGGATACTGAATATGACTCAACTTGGTAGGCAATTCCTTTAATGCCAGCACTAAAAATCTTAGCTAAACCAGCGGCTGCCTCTTCACCACTAATTTCAATAAAAGCAATATCACTTACTTTATCACTATTATTAGGTTTAAGCTGTAATGATGAAGATGTAATTAAATACTTATTTTTATATTTGTTATTCATAACATCTTTAAATTCACTATTAACAAGTTCTACTAAAAAAGGACGAAACGGATTTAAATAGTTTTGCTTATCATAAGTATCATCTTCATTATTAATATCAATTGTTAAATCACTATTTGGCGAATTCTTATTATAACTAAGAACCTCATTAAAAGTAACATCACCATTTTGAAAATAGTTATAAATATCAGAATCCGTATTAACACCTTGATCAGCTAAATTTACTTCTTTAACATCACCATTTTCAGGATTACGAACACTAGCCGTTAAAAGATTTCGCAGAGCATTTCTTAATTCTTGCGCTTCACCACCTTGTAAAGCTACCGCTTTAGCATTAATAAATTTTCTAAGTTTTATCAAATCGTTATAATTGCTACGCATCTCATCTAGCATTTGCCCTAAATCTTGTCAAACATAAACTGACTTTTTATCTTGATATTTTAAAATCGCATTATATAACTCTAAATTTTTAATTTTGAATTCAATTGATGGTTTATTTATTCCCGAAATTAAAGAATGTTTGATTGAACTACTATCAATAAAATCTTTTAAAACAATTCTTTTACCATCCTTCTTTGCTGGCTTATAAGTTTCACCTGTCCCTGTACCAACAAGTAAATCATCACCTTTATCATCTAAAAAGAAAATTGATCCGCTACGTTCAACATCGCGTAAAAAATCAGCAATATTACCATAATTAGCTTGCGGAACGATAACATTTAAACGACTTCCCTCAATATTACTAGTAAAACGACTAATATCCATTAGTTTTTTTCTTAAAGGATCAATTTTATCTTGCAAAGTATTAACAGCCTCATGACGATTTTTCGCATTTTCATAACTAACAATTGTTTGATATGCCCCACCAACTAACATTCCTGAACGAAAATTATTATCAACAAAAAAACTACCCGTAATTAAACCAGCAATAGTACTTAAAATTAAAATAATAAATAAACCGAATTGAATTCAAAGGTTTCGTTGCGTTCCTTTAATATTATTTTCCATATCTATACCTCATTATTTCTTTTCAAACATTTCTTTAAAATCATCTAACGATATTGTTTTATCAGTAATTAATTTATTATTAATATATTCAATAACAATATTTGGTTTAATATTAAATATATCATATGTCGCTTGTTGCAAACTAGTAACTTGCCGTTTATGCAAAATCACTTCCAGATAATAAGTTGCCACATCAAGGATTGACAACGAAGAAATTTCTAATTTCAATTCCATAGTTTTTAATTCTAATAATTTAAGAACATAACTATACAAATAAGACTTTTCCATTATTTTCCATTACTTTTTCCAACCTTATTGTCAAATCATGTATAATTATACAGTATAATTTTTAAAAGTGAAAAAATAATTGTCGCTAGCGGTCGCGTTTAGTTTTCTTAGGTATTTTTTAAAAAAGAAAAAATAATCATTTACTATAAATTATTTCAATATTCAAATTAAGTATATATTTCTTATGTATGATTTTTGTTGTAAAAAATTTTAATTTTTTCGAAAACTCTTGATATTTATTGAATATACTTAATTTTAGGTATATTTTTAATATGATAGAGGTGGATAATAATTATGGAAAAAATAATTCAAGAACTAGTAAATACTTTAACAGATGATCAATTTTTAGAATTTTATGAAAAAGTCAAACAACAAGCAGAATTAATAAAAAAACAAAAACGGTTAAATGAAATTGATCAAAAATTTAGAGCGCAAGGTATTAAATGCCCTAAATGTGAATCTTACCATTGCGTTAAAAATGGACATAATTCAGAAGGAAAACAAAAATATTTATGTAAAAATTGCCGTGCAAGTTTTGACGCTTTTCGTAATCATTTTATTTATTGAAGTCATTTAAATTATGAACAATGAAATTTATTGATTCAAATTTCATTGCTGGGGCAATCTAGTAAAACAATTTCTCGTTTTATTAAAACTACATTAAAAAAAACGAGCCTGTCCAAAATTCTGTGTCTCGATAATTCATTCTGAATTCTACTTAAAAGAAGGAGAACAGAAAATGACAAAAAAAATAAAAAAAGAACCTGACGCAATTGATAAAGTTGTTGATTATTTTTTAGAAAATATTGATAATCCACAAGATTTATTTAAAGGCAATACTATTTTTCAGGAATTTACCAAAAAATTAACTGAACGAATGTTAAATACGGAAATTAAAGATTATCTTGAAACTGATGAGAATCATAATAAAAGAAGTGGCAACACACAAAAAACCATTATTACTAAAAATGGTTCAATCGCAATTGATGTACCAAGAGATCGAAATAGTACTTTTGAACCAGTAATTATTCCGAAAAGACAAAGAAGATTTGAGATAACTTTGATCAAAAAGTAATTTCTTTATATGCAAGAGGAATGACAATTTCTGATATCAAAGCACAATTGCAAGAATTCTATCACGGAGCAGAAATTTCAGAAAGTTTAATTAGTCAAATAACTGATGATGTTATTGAAGAAGTTAAAATGTGACAAACTAAACCTTTAGAGAAGATTTATCCGATTGTTTATTTTGATTGTATTGTTGTTAAAGTAAAGCAAGATAAACGAATAATAAATAAAGCAGTTTATCTTGCCTTAGGAATTAATTTAGATGGTTTAAAAGATATTTTAGGAATGTGAATTAGCGAGAATGAGGGAGCCAAATTTTGACTTAATAATCTTACGGAAATGAAAAATCGTGGCTTACAAGATATTCTTGTTGCTTGTAGTGATAATTTAACTGGGATGTCTGATGCAATAGAAGCTGTTTTCCCAAAAACACAGCATCAATTATGCATTGTTCATCAAATTCGCAATAGTTTAAAATTTGTTCCTTACAAAGATCGCAAACTTGTAGCTAATGATTTAAAATCAATTTATACAGCAATTAATGAAGAAATAGCGTTAATTGCTTTAGATCATTTTTCAGAAAAATGAAATAAAAAGTATCCACAAATTACTAAATCATGAAAAAATAACTGAAATAATTTAATAATTTTTCTTGAATATCCTCAGGAATTTAGAAGAATTATTTACACAACTAATGCGATTGAATCTGTTAATAGTCAATTAAGAAAAGTCATTAAGAATAAAAAGATTTTTCCTAATGACGCATCAGTTTTTAAAATATTTTATTTAGCATTTCAAAATATGGTTAAGAAATGAACGATGCCAATTCAAAATTGGGGTAGTGCAATTTCACATTTAATGATAAAATTTGAAGACAGAGTGAATTTAAGTTAATTACTTAGAGACACAGTTAATTGTACAGTCCCAAATTTTTCAAATTTTCTTCTAATTTTATCAAGAGTTTTCGACAAAATTAAAAAAAATTATTGTCAAGAGGAGCATTCTTACTGGTCTAAAATGTCTGTTGTTACCTTACACAAAAAGCTTATCTAACATAGCATTAATATTTTCTTTAGCAAATAAAGAATTATCAAATCAAGTTAACTTTAATTCTCTTACTTTAATTGTTTCTTCATAAAACGGGAACAGTAAGTTTCTCTGCTAGTAAAAAATCTAATTGCTTAATTTTTTTGTCAAAGCGCTCCTTAAATGCAATAATTACCGTATTTGGATTTAACACAATTTCTTCACTAATAAGCAGTTAATCCCAAACTATTAATACTAGTAATAATACCTGTTGAACATAGCAGGAATGCTAAAAAAATTTTCGCAAAACAACCCACAACCACGCATTTTACTCACCTTAAAATATAGTTTATTTTTCAATATTCTTAATACTTAAATTAAGTTTAGCAAAATAAAAAAGTGTACAACTATTTTATTAAAAAAACTAAGAGTTTTTATAACATCTTAGTTAACATCTAATAGACTTCTTGCAAAATTAATTTAAAATATAATTGAATTGTTGTTTTTAATAAAAAGGTGGAATTTAAATGAAATTTAAAAAAAATAATCAAATAAGTGATAAAAATTTTTTAAGATTAACTGGTATTAAACATACTACTTTTAATAAAATGCTAGAAATTTTAAAAATAGAAGAATTAAAAAAGAGATTTCGTCGCGGAAGAACCAATAAATTATCATTAGAAAATCGTATTTTAATGACTTTAGAATATTGAAGAGAATATAGAACTTATTTTCATATTGCAAAAAGTTATGATATTAGTGAAAGTAGTTGTTATAGAAATATCAAATGAATTGAAGACACTTTAATAAAACACCCTAATTTTCAACAACTTACTGGTCAAAAATCACTATTAAAAGATTATTTCAAAGATAAGACTGTTATAATTGATGTAACTGAAAGCCAAATCCAACGCCCAAAAAAAGACAAAAACAGCACTACTCAGGAAAAAAGAAAAAACACACAATAAAAACACAAGTTATAATTGAAAAAGATAGTAAAAAAATTATTAGTTCTGATTTTTCTTATGGTAAAAACCATGACTTTAAAATTTTAAAAGATTCAAAAATTAAATTTTTACCAGAAACAACTGTTTTAGTGGATTTAGGTTATCAAGGCATACAAAAAATTAATCATAATGTTTTAATTCCTAAAAGAAAATCAAAGAAAAACCCTTTAAATAAAGAAGAAAAGCAAAATAATGAGCGAATTTCAAAAATGAGAATTGTTATTGAAAATGTTTTTGCTATACTTAAAAAATTTAAAATTATTAGTGAAAAATATCGAAATCGTAGAAAAAGATTTGCTTTAAGATTTAATTTAATAGCTTCAATTTATAATTTACAACTATTAGTTTAAATATATTTGATAATTTAAAATTTCAGTCTTTTTTTATTGTAAATAATAATTTTTATTATGTTTTAATGACAAAATATTTGTAAAAATAATCTAAAAATTATTTTAATAACACTTTTATATTTATTTTAAATTTAAAAATTATAATTATCATATTAATTTTGCAAGAAGTCTAATATATATTTATGAATTGCTTTACTAACGCCATCATTATTATGAGTATCAGTAATATCATTAGCAATTGCTAATAATGGTTTTTCACTATCTTTCATTGCAATTCCATAACCAGCTCATTCAACCATTTTATAGTCATTCATTCCATTACCAATCGCCATAACTTCTTCACGATTAATATTTCACATCTTAGCTAAATGTTTAACTCCACTTGCTTTATTAATATTTAATTCATTAACCTCAATCATCCTAGATTTTCCCTTATCAGAAACTGCAATTTCAGCAATTTGTAACTTTTCTAATTCTAGCGCTAAATTATTAATTCTTTTACTCTTACCTAATAATAAAATTTTATACATTCTAACATCAGAATTTTCATTAACTTTAACAATTTTGCGATGATTTAACTTTTGAATTAATCAAATTTTAAAAGTTTTCTTTAAAATATAACCAATATTACCATCAACACTATAACCTCAAAAAGCAACTTTATAATTTTTAGCTAAATTAATAATTTGCTTAATAGTACCTGATGCTATTTCTTTATCAACTAATAACTCACCAGTTCTTAAATTAATAACATAGGCACCATTAAAACATACCATATGCTCACTAGTTTCATATAAACCTAATTCGCGAGCAAATTTATAACTAGATTGCGGTGAACGGCCTGTAGCAATAATTACTTTAACACCAAGTTCTTGTGCTTGCTTCACAGCAATAATATTTTCTGGATGTAACTCAAAATGATTTTTCAATAATGTTTTATCTAAATCTAAAGCAACTAACTTAATTTTCATTATAACACCATTTATCTTTTCTAATTTTATATTTTTCACAAATAATTATAACATATATTACAATTTTTAGATTTTAACAAAATGGGGTCGCGTTTAGTTTTCTTAGGTATTTTTTAAAAAAAGAAAAAATAATCATTTACTATAAATTATTTCAATATTCAAATTAAGTATATATTTCTTATGTATGATTTTTGTTGTAAAAAATTTTTAATTTTAATAATACAAAATATGGTATTATGAAATCAATTAAGAGAAGCATAGTCTAATAACTGTGTGTGATCTTACAATTTTAGAGATAAAAAATGACTTAAATTTTAATTAAAATTTAAGTCATTTTACTTCCTTTTTTATTGCAAAGTACATTCCTGAACTGCTATAGCTTTTTAAAAATTTTAAAAAACTGATGATTTCCAATTCTCATAAAAGTATTATGAAATATTAAAATTAAAATAGCAAGGTTATTTTTTTTCTTTTTATAAAAATTGCTAATCTTTTTTTGTTTAAACTAGTTTTTTCTATGATGTTTTTTGTAAGATGAGAACATCCTTTCTTTGAATAATAAAAATTGAAATAAAGTATGTTATGAGAAGAATAAATAAAACAATGCCAATTGTTAATAATAAAGAAATTAATGAAATATGAGTTGGATACATAATTCCTGCGAGTTTAAATATATTAGCACCTACAATATATCAAGTTAAAAATGAAAGTCCAACACCATCAGCAAAGAAAAGAATAACAGCAATTAAATATCAACCAATAACTAAACTAACAATTTGTTTAATATGATAACCAAGAATTTTCATTGTTGCAATAATAAAAATATTGTCATCAATAATCATTGAAACTAATAAAATTAAAACAATAATTACTACTACTAAGGTTACATAACGAATTGTATCTAGAACACTACTAATGATATTTAAAAGATTGCTAATACCCTCTTTTGCTAAACGAATAATAAGCATGTTATTAAAATTAGCAGTATTCTTAATTCCTAATTTTGGAATGTTAGGTTCATCTTTTATTAATGGTGGTCTTACTAAATTGTTTTTATTGTTGTTAATACTAATACTATCAATTGTAACAATCGGAATACTATCTCTTTCATAATAAAGTCCCATTGATCGTAAGGGTTGTAATACTTCATTTTTCCCCATTATAAAGTTATAAAAATTATTATTTTGAAAATCATTACCTTCTTTATTAACATCAATAATGGCATAATCATCACCATTCTTAATAGCTTCACGATAAACAAAATATTTCGCAATTAGTTTTTCATTAGTGACAATACTTCATCCATCGGTAGCATTATCAATAATACCAACAATTTTAATATTCATATCTTTAATTCAAAACATATTAAAATTATTAATAATATCACCCACTTGATATTGATGCTGATAATATTCAGCATAACTACGAGAAACAAGAACTGGTAATATGCGACGCTTAGCATCATAATCATTAGGATTATTAAAGTAAAGTTGATCAATGTATTGATCACTATGTTTAATATTTAATATGTCTTGAAAAGATTTTTGATTTACACCATAAACAAAGGCATTAAATCCTGAATTAATCTTTTGAATCGCGTTTAATGTGGGAATATTGAAATAATAACGATTCATCAAATAATCTTGTGTATTATCATATTCTACATAATTAAGAGTTAAATCAATATTTTCAATATTAATATTAATATTAGTATTTTTAAAATCTTCAATAATGTTTAAAAAACTCATAATGTCTTTAAAATTAAATTCAGATGGCAATTTTTTACTAAGTTCAATAATTAATTTCCGATTTTTTAAAATAATAGCTATTGTGTCACTACTAATATTAAATTTATATCGTTCGGGAATTTTTATTTGTAACGCTTTAAGACGATTAAATCATTTCATAAGTTGGTTTTGTTTATCAGAATTTAGTTGATTGTATATTTGTATAAGACTAATATTAGGATTTTCATTTAGAATTTTCTCAACAACACCGAAAATTTCTTTTAACTTCTCATTGTCAATACTGTTAAAAACACGATAAATAGTTGTTTTTTTAGTATCAGGTTTTATTTCTTCATCTTGTCAATCAACGAGATAATATGCAAATTCTCTCTTAGAATTGTGGTTATAAACATTAGATGTCTGAGGACCAATTATATCTTGTAAAGCAATATATTCATATTGTTGATTGTAAAAATAAGCAGTCGTTGCCGATTGTTTTCTATTATTACCATTAAATTGATCATAATCAGTAATATTACGATATTGTTCATTATAGCTGTTACTGCCAGCAACTTTTCATTCGGAATTAAAACTATCAATTTTATGATTCATTGTATCCACAGTTAAATATTGTAAAAATAAAATAAACGAAGCTAATAGCAAAATACTACCACTTACTAATCATTTCCCAAATGATTTAGTAAAAAAAGCTACCGAAAGACGAAATGAAAACGGAAATTTAACTACTAATGATTTAAAAAAATGTGCTGCTAAATAACCTTTACTACTATTGGAAGCATAAATTAATTGTAGTACGGGCATCCGCAAAAGAAAGGTTGTTAATCCTCAACAAACAAAAGTAAATAATAATGGTAAAAAGATGAAAAAAATTAATGAAATTTTAATATCAAAATAAAATGTTACAATGCCGAAATTATAAATTAACATTGCTCCTGAAAATTGCTTTTGAAATAGCAATGAAATTCCAAATCCTAAAATAGCAGCCAAAGATGTAATAATAAAAATTGAACCAATAAAATTAAATGAAATTTGTCAACCTTTATAACCAAATGATTTTAAAATTCCAATTTGAGTGCGTTGGTCATTAATTTCTTTACGAATAAAAAAAGATACAATTAAAACTAATGCTGACATTGAAATAAAAGTTAAAGCAATAAAAACAATACTTTGAATAATTAAATTACTTACTAATTCATCACTTATAACTTTAATAAAATTTTTATTAACATCTTCAATTAAAGTTTTTTCTTTTAATTTCTTGTAAATATCTTTTTGAGCTTGAACTTCATCACCACTAATTGTTAAATAAATATTAGAATTTTTAAAACTACTTTTAGTATCATTACGAAAATGATCATCAAATAAAAGATCAAGGGTAGTATAAATTACGCCATTATCTTTAGGACTTAAATGTTCGGGAACTACTGTTTGAATTAAACTATTTTTTTGAATAAACTTTGTTGTATAACTATTTCCGATACCGACAACAATAAATTTATTATTTTTAATTATAAATGAATCATTAATTTTAATATTATGGACATAACTATAAGTCTCACTAATAACAATTTCATCATTTCTTATCGGAATTCGCCCTTTAACAATACTAACAGGATTATTATTAATTAATCCAATATTTTCTAAATCAAAACTAGGAACAATATCAAATTCCTGAGCATTATTATTTTGGATGCGTCCTTTAAAAAATAATGAACTTTTAATATTTTTAGATTTTGTTGCCATTAAAATTCGCCAATTACGAATGCTAGTTTCACGAAGTGGAACTTTATCACTATCTTTATTTTGAGTGATGATAATTAAATGGATTGAACAAAGTATTGGATCAATAAAAGGTTCTTGTTTGTTTTGATTTTCAATTTGACAATTAAAACCTTCATTTTCAAGTTTTGCTAACATTAGCATTAATTTAGCATTATTATTTTCAAAAGGAATGCTAGTATGTTCTGTTAAATCAATAGTTGTATTGCTACTACTATCATCAATTAACTTTAATTCTGAGGGATTAGAAATACGATGTGTTGGTCGCAAAGGATTTTTATAGATTAAATCATACTTTGATGTAATTTGCTGATTGTTAGCAAACATGGCACTAAAAATACTAATTGCTAGCACCAGCAAAATTAGTAAACCAATATATTGTAAAAATCGTTTCTTAATAGAACGAAAAGAGTTTTTTAAAAGAACAAACATCTCCTTAACTCCTTATTTAGTAGCACTAACAATAAAGTGAATATTATTGGGTTTAATCAATATTGATTCATTGATATTATTAATAATGTGGTTTTGTAAATGTTCGCAAAGAGTTTCTAAATTTGTTTCTTTATTTACTTTTAAAATTATTGATACTACCTCATTGTTCACTAAAAAAATTAATTTTAATATTTTTTCTCTGAATATCTAATGATGGAAATGATTTTAAATATGAAATTAATAATTTTTTAATAACTAATTGACTAATTTGCAAAGTACCACTTTTATTTGTCAGAACAGTTAACTTCACGATATCACTCCCAAAATCCACTACTTTAAATTTTTAATATTTAATATTTTATTTTCCAATTTCTAAAATTTTAACTTTATATTTTGTTTCTTTACCTTTAATTTCAACAATATCATTAACACTGTGATCAAAAATGGCTTTAACTAAGGGAGTCTCGTTAGAAATTTTATTTTCAAAAGGATCAGCCTCCACAGTACCAACAACTTTAAATGTTGATTTATCATTAGTTTCTAAATTAACAATAGTTACTATTGAACCAATTCTAATGGTTTTAGTTCCTTGACGATCAGTAGCAATAACTTTAGCACGAGCTAAAGTATCTTCAATTTCTTTAATTCGGCCTTCAACTTCAGCTTGGCGATTCCTTGCTGATTCATACTCAGCATTTTCTGATAAGTCACCTTGGTTTCGTGCTTCAACTAATTCTTTAATTACTTGTGGACGAATAATATTGATTAATTCATTTAATTCTTGCTTTAATTCTTCTTTACCTTCTTTAGTTAACAAAATTTCATTATTGTTATTATCTTCCATTACTTTGTCTCCTTTATTTAATATGTATTATAACATATATTATTTTTCTTTTTTTACTTTTGCAAGATGCTGGGTCGCGTTTAGTTTTCTTAGGTATTGCTTTGAAGAAGTAAAACAATCAGCTAATTATATTATTTAATTACTAAACTAACCCTGCCTTTCTTATTATTGTCATTTTTATTCATTACCATTTTATCATATTATTGAATTTTTACACAATAAAAATTATTTTAATTTTGTCGAAAACTCTTGATATTTATTGAATATACTTAATTTTAGGTATATTTTTAATATGATAGAGGTGGATAATAATTATGGAAAAAATAATTCAAGAACTAGTAAATACTTTAACAGATGATCAATTTTTAGAATTTTATGAAAAAGTCAAACAACAAGCAGAATTAATAAAAAAACAAAAACAAAAACGGTTAAATGAAATTGATCAAAAATTTAGAGCGCAAGGTATTTAAATGCCCTAAATGTGAATCTTACCATTGCGTTAAAAATGGACATAATTCAGAAGGAAAACAAAAATATTTATGTAAAAATTGCCGTGCAAGTTTTGACGCTTTTCGTAATCATTTTATTTATTGAAGTCATTTAAATTATGAACAATGAAATTTATTGATTCAAATTTCATTGCTGGGGCAATCTAGTAAAACAATTTCTCGTTTTATTAAAACTACATTAAAAACTGCTTGATATAATCGTCAAAAATTAATGAAATCAAAACAATTAGAAAATACCCAATTAAAATTTAAAAAATTATCTGGTAAAATCCAAATCGATGAAACATTTATTAAAGAAATCCATAAAGAAAATTTCAAATATAAAACTGATCCACGAAGAATTCACCTTGACCCATTCGCAACTAATACTAAATGCTGTATTCAAATGGCAATTGATAATAATAACAATATTTATGTTAAATCCACAAACACCAAACGTTTACAAAAACAATGAGTTATTGAAAATATGAACAAAGAATTAATTAACGAAAATTCAATTATTACTTCTGATATGCAAAAATTATATTTTTTAGTAGCAAAACAAACAAATTCCTTTAATTTTATAGATAAGTATTGATATTTCAATAAAACCTTGATTTTGCTGGGTTTTTAGTAAAACCGTGTTTTTACAAATCCCTATATTTAATAAGGGTTTTTTACCCTGTCAATACTTATCTTTAAAATTAGAAAAGCAGTTTATCTTGCCTTAGGGATTAATTTAGATGGTTTAAAAGATATTTTAGGAATGTGAATTAGTGAGAATGAGGGAGCCAAATTTTGACTTAATAATCTTACGGAAATGAAAAATCGTGGGTTACAAGATATTCTTGTTGCTTGTAGTGATAATTTAACTGGGATGTCTGTCTGATGCAATAGAAGCTGTTTTCCCAAAAACACAGCATCAATTATGCATTGTTCATCAAATTCGCAATAGTTTAAAATTTGTTCCTTACAAAGATCGCAAACTTGTAGCTAATGATTTAAAATCAATTTATACAGCAATTAATGAAGAAATAGCGTTAATTGCTTTAGATCATTTTTCAGAAAAATGAAATAAAAAGTATCCACAAATTACTAAATCATGAAAAAATAACTGAAATAATTTAATAATTTTTCTTGAATATCCTCAGGAATTTAGAAGAATTATTTACACAACTAATGCGATTGAATCTGTTAATAGTCAATTAAGAAAAGTCATTAAGAATAAAAAGATTTTTCCTAATGACGCATCAGTTTTTAAAATATTTTATTTAGCATTTCAAAATATGGTTAAGAAATGAACGATGCCAATTCAAAATTGGGGTAGTGCAATTTCACATTTAATGATAAAATTTGAAGACAGAGTGAATTTAAGTTAATTACTTAGAGACACAGTTAATTGTACAGTCCCAATTAAAAACCTTCTTTTGGTTTTATATTAAATATATTTCTTTTTATTAACTCATTTGTTAAACTCACAAAAGGATTTTTTTGAGTAATATTAATATTATTTAACATTGTAGATTTATCTATATTAGCCGTAAAGGGAATAAAATTTTTACATATTAAATTTTCATATTTTTTATATAAAATATCTTTTGCTTGTTCTCTTGCCACTGACTTATTTACCTTATTTAAAATAATGGTTTTTAAATTATTTTTAATTTCTAAATTATCACATATTTCTTCTCATATTTCCTTTACCTTAATTGCTCCACTGTTTGAAAATCTATGAGGCTCTGTTACTAATAAAATTTCATCAGCAACAACTAAGGCACAAATATTAGTATCATTTAAGCTTGGGTTTGTATCAATCAACACATAATCATATTTATTTTGCAAAAAATCTCTGACTTTATTTATATTCTTTTGAAACATAAATTCTCTTCCACTAGTGGAAGATAAATATCTATTAATATCATCAAATTTAGAATTTGTTGGAATTAAACTAATATTTGTTTCTTTTGAAATTTCAATAGTGTTAATTAAATCATCTGTTTTTGTTTTGTTTGGCAATTTAAACCACTGCTCTGAACCTATATTTTCATTATTATCTTTTTTAAAAACACTTGTTAAATTAGCTTGTGGGTCGAGGTCAATCAATAATAATTGTTTTAATCATTAAAGTGTTTATTTATTAATGTTTTTTGCCCAGCAAGTTGTTGAAAATTAGGGTGTTTAATTAAAGTGTTTTCAATTCATTTGATATTACGATAACAATTAGTCTCACTAATACCAAAACTTTTGCCAAGATGAAAATAAGTGTGACTTCCTTGTCAATATGATAAAGTCATTAATAAACGATTTTCTAGTGATAATTTATTAGCTTTTCCGCCTTTTTTAAACTTTTCTAACTCAGCTTCTTTTAAAATATCTAACATTTTATTAAAAGTATTTTGTTTTATTCCTGTTAATCGTAATAATTCTTTATCATTAAGAAATTTAAAGTTATCATTTTTGCTGTTTTGTTTTTCTTCGCGTTTGGCTTGTTTGTGAGCTTGCTCTTCGACTTCTTCACGGTCGTCGTGCTCTCACTGGGACTGGGCAACTACTTTTTGCTGGCGACGAGCATAAATTTTCGGCAAAATATATTTATTAAAAATAAACTTGTGGAACAGCAAGTATACTATGCCACCAAGTCCCAACACACCAACAACAACCCCAATAATTCACAGTTTACTATTCCCGCCATTATTGTCAGGTTCTGGGGTTTGTTCTGTGTTTAGTATCGGTGGCACTTGGTGGTCTTTTTGTTGTACTGAAATTGTTGCCGTGGTAAAATTCAGCAATTTCATACTACTATCAACTGCTTGAACTATGACATCTTTGCTGGCCGTTCAATCATCCACAACAAGATTATTGGTATTGATAACATAATCGGTGTTTTCTATGACATCAGGGACATATTTTTCAACTTGTGATTTTATATTAACTAGTAGTTTTGTTTTATATGTATCAATTTCATCTTGCGTGACATTTTTTATATTTTCTACAACAAATGGGTCTAATTGCAGTTTTAAATGTGCTAAACTTTGTTTTCAAGTTTTTGATAACGCAAACAAATTATTCAGTTGACTAGCACGATATCCACGGATATTATCATATTTGTTGTCTTTGGCTCACTGTTCAAACTGTTTACCATTTGGTGTATCAAAATAATTTGTGATTGCTTGTTTTGGGACTATTTGTAAATAAATTTTGTTGGTGTGTCCTAATTCGTTTTTTAAATCAATTAAATATTTTCCATTAATTGCTCCAAGTTGACTGCCATCAAGTTTTATCCCATTGTTTTGGTCAATGTTAATTTGTTGTCCATTCTTTGCTCACTTATCATCACAACCATAAACCGCCCCGGTTATGACACTACTTGCTGTTGGTTTAAGCATTGTAATTTTACTTTCACTATTGGCATAGTAGAATGTATTAACTGGGTTGGTGATTGTACTAGTATCAATTTGTCCCAAATAATCTTTATCAATTTGTGTTGATGGTGATGTTGGTTGTAGGTCAATTTTTAAATCAACGATTGTTGCTGGTACAACATTATACTTAACTACCACTGAACCTTGATAACTTTTGCTATCTGGTTTCGCGATTAAAGTTGCTGAATGATTATCTTTTTTTGTAAATTCAATTTGTGAAAAATCAATAATTCGAGAATTAATTGGGGTAATTGTTGCATTGATAGTATCATCGCTGTTATCTAAGATATTTCCTAAATTATTTTCATCAGCAAATTTAATCACATCACTTAAATTTTCTTTGACAATTGGTTTAGGTGGGTCAATTTTGGCTTGCATTGAGACAATAATTTCACTTGTGTATTGTTTACCATCCAAAGTGAAAGTTACTTGTAAATTATGGTCTCTTTCGCTTGTTTCGGGTTTAATATTGATGTTTCATTGTTTATTTGTTTGACTTTGTTGGACATCATCAAAAACAACTTTATCAATCTTCGGGTTAGCAACAGTAATGTTTAACTCCCCATCCACCGTAATTAAGTCAGGGCGAGTTCAAGTTTTTGTCTTACTACCATCTATCAAATTAAACTGATTTTGCTGTTTTACTCAATCCAAATTATCCAAATTGTCGGTACTATCTCTTTCAATTTCAACTTCAAAATTATTTGTAGAGCTTAATTGGTAATTTACTTTATCATTACCATATTCGAAATATTTTAAATTTGTGCCCTGTGCTTTGATCGTTATGTTTTTATTGATTACTCATATATTTCGCATGGCGGTTTCTTGGCCGTATGCGGTTATTAGTTGTTTAATTTCTTTTTGTTTACTCTGATTATTTTGTAATTCTTGTGTAAATAAGAAACTAAGGTTTTCTAAATTTCTTAATTCTGGTAATTTCCCATTTAAATTAATGTTATCCATTTTTAATATGTTAACTCGTGTAATATTATTTTTTTGTTTTGAAATTACAAACCTCACTTTTTTTAAACCTTTAATTTTAAAATCATAAACTTTATTACTTTCTCTTTTATTTCTAATTAGTTGTGGGGTAAGTTTGTTAATATCCCGTTTAACTCTTTCTACTGGTGCATTGGCAAGCAACGGAGCAGGAACGCTCGTTGCTATAGCTGGTATGGTTAATAAACTAAGTAATTTTTTCATTCTATTTCCTTTCTTTTAATAAAAATGGAAACACAAATCATTTTGAAGAGACTGTGTTTCCACGATACTAAGTTATTGTTCAGATAACTTAGTATCACTTTATAAAATTTTAATGAGTAAGAAGAACAAACTACTTACCACTGTCATTTTATCACATCTATATAAATAGATGTGCAATTTTTTTCTTTAATTTTGTCGAAAACTCTTGATAAAATAAAAAAAATCATCAACTTGATAATTTTAAAAGGCTTTTATGTAAAATTACTATTTTTACTTTAACTTTTTTATACATTAAAATATAATACCGCTGTTTGTTGGTTTGGAGTTAAACCCTTATGTTGGTATTTTCATTTTCAGAGATTTAAATAATTTTGAATATTAGTAAAACCTAAACCATGATAATGAATTAAGGCTTCTTTAAGACTAGATTGTAATTTACTGATTTTATTTAAGTTACGATAACTAGCTTCAGGATTAGTTGTTGTTTTAGTTACACATAAAGTAGAATTTGTTTGTTTTGCTACTAAAAAATATAATTTTTGCATATCAGAAGTAATAATTGAATTTTCGTTAATTAATTCTTTGTTCATATTTTCAATAACTCATTAGACTTCTTGCAAAATTAATATGATAATTATAATTTTTAAATTTAAAATAAATATAAAAGTGTTATTAAAATAATTTTTAGATTATTTTTACAAATATTTTGTCATTAAAACATAATAAAAATTATTATTTACAATAAAAAAAGACTGAAATTTTAAATTATCAAATATATTTAAACTAATAGTTGTAAATTATAAATTGAAGCTATTAAATTAAATCTTAAAGCAAATCTTTTTCTACGATTTCGATATTTTTCACTAATAATTTTAAATTTTTTAAGTATAGCAAAAACATTTTCAATAACAATTCTCATTTTTGAAATTCGCTCATTATTTTGCTTTTCTTCTTTATTTAAAGGGTTTTTCTTTGATTTTCTTTTAGGAATTAAAACATTATGATTAATTTTTTGTATGCCTTGATAACCTAAATCCACTAAAACAGTTGTTTCTGGTAAAAATTTAATTTTTGAATCTTTTAAAATTTTAAAGTCATGGTTTTTACCATAAGAAAAATCAGAACTAATAATTTTTTTACTATCTTTTTCAATTATAACTTGTGTTTTTATTGTGTGTTTTTTCTTTTTTCCTGAGTAGTGCTGTTTTTGTCTTTTTTTGGGCGTTGGATTTGGCTTTCAGTTACATCAATTATAACAGTCTTATCTTTGAAATAATCTTTTAATAGTGATTTTTGACCAGTAAGTTGTTGAAAATTAGGGTGTTTTATTAAAGTGTCTTCAATTCATTTGATATTTCTATAACAACTACTTTCACTAATATCATAACTTTTTGCAATATGAAAATAAGTTCTATATTCTCTTCAATATTCTAAAGTCATTAAAATACGATTTTCTAATGATAATTTATTGGTTCTTCCGCGACGAAATCTCTTTTTTAATTCTTCTATTTTTAAAATTTCTAGCATTTTATTAAAAGTAGTATGTTTAATACCAGTTAATCTTAAAAAATTTTTATCACTTATTTGATTATTTTTTTTAAATTTCATTTAAATTCCACCTTTTTATTAAAAACAACAATTCAATTATATTTTAAATTAATTTTGCAAGAAGTCTATTGTTTTTGTAAACGTTTGGTGTTTGTGGATTTAACATAAATATTGTTATTATTATCAATTGCCATTTGAATACAACATTTAGTATTAGTTGCGAATGGGTCAAGGTGAATTCTTCGTGGATCAGTTTTATATTTGAAATTTCCTTTATGGATTTCTTTAATAAATGTTTCATCGATTTGGATTTTACCAGATAATTTTTTAAATTTTAATTGGGTATTTTCTAATTGTTTTGATTTCATTAATTTTTGACGATTATATCAAGCAGTTTTTAATGTAGTTTTAATAAAACGAGAAATTGTTTTACTAGATTGCCCCAGCAATGAAATTTGAATCAATAAATTTCATTGTTCATAATTTAAATGACTTCAATAAATAAAATGATTACGAAAAGCGTCAAAACTTGCACGGCAATTTTTACATAAATATTTTTGTTTTCCTTCTGAATTATGTCCATTTTTAACGCAATGGTAAGATTCACATTTAGGGCATTTAAATACCTTGCGCTCTAAATTTTTGATCAATTTCATTTAACCGTTTTTGTTTTTGTTTTTGTTTTTTTATTAATTCTGCTTGTTGTTTGACTTTTTCATAAAATTCTAAAAATTGATCATCTGTTAAAGTATTTACTAGTTCTTGAATTATTTTTTCCATAATTATTATCCACCTCTATCATATTAAAAATATACCTAAAATTAAATATATTCAATAAATATCAAGAGTTTTCGACAAAATTAAAATTTTTTTTAATTTTGTCGAAAACTCTTGATAAAATAAAAAAAATCATCAACTTGATAATTTTAAAAGGCTTTTATGTAAAATTACTATTTTTACTTTAACTTTTTTATACATTAAAATATAATACCGCTGTTTGTTGGTTTGGAGTTAAACCCTTATGTTGGTATTTTCATTTTCAGAGATTTAAATAATTTTGAATATTAGTAAAACCTAAACCATGATAATGAATTAAGGCTTCTTTAAGACTAGATTGTAATTTACTGATTTTATTTAAGTTACGATAACTAGCTTCAGGATTAATTGTTGTTTTAGTTACACATAAAGTAGAATTTGTTTGTTTTGCTACTAAAAAATATAATTTTTGCATATCAGAAGTAATAATTGAATTTTCGTTAATTAATTCTTTGTTCATATTTTCAATAACTCATTGTTTTTGTAAACGTTTGGTGTTTGTGGATTTAACATAAATATTGTTATTATTATCAATTGCCATTTGAATACAGCATTTAGTATTAGTTGCGAATGGGTCAAGGTGAATTCTTCGTGGATCAGTTTTATATTTGAAATTTCCTTTATGGATTTCTTTAATAAATGTTTCATCGATTTGGATTTTACCAGATAATTTTTTAAATTTTAATTGGGTATTTTCTAATTGTTTTGATTTCATTAATTTTTGACGATTATATCAAGCAGTTTTTAATGTAGTTTTAATAAAACGAGAAATTGTTTTACTAGATTGCCCCAGCAATGAAATTTGAATCAATAAATTTCATTGTTCATAATTTAAATGACTTCAATAAATAAAATGATTACGAAAAGCGTCAAAACTTGCACGGCAATTTTTACATAAATATTTTTGTTTTCCTTCTGAATTATGTCCATTTTTAACGCAATGGTAAGATTCACATTTAGGGCATTTAATACCTTGCGCTCTAAATTTTTGATCAATTTCATTTAAACGTTTTTGTTTTTTTATTAATTCTGCTTGTTGTTTGACTTTTTCATAAAATTCTAAAAATTGATCATCTGTTAAAGTATTTACTAGTTCTTGAATTATTTTTTCCATAATTATTATCCCCCTCTATCATATTAAAAATATACCTAAAATTAAGTATATTCAATAAATATCAAGAGTTTTCGACAAAATTAAAATTAATGTATTATCAAATGAATTTGATTTATCAAACACAAATAAACAAGAAAAAGAAATGATTTTAAGTATTTTTAAGGAACCCGCTGATAAATTTGAACTTAATCCCAGCGAAAAATTAAAAATTAATTATTCAATAAGAATAATTGAATCTGAAATTATATTAAATTTAAAGCAAAAAATTAAGGGAACAATTAGTGCCAAAATAATTGATACTAATAATGAAGAACAAACAATTATATTAGACTTCTTGCAAAATTAATTTAAAATATAATTGAATTGTTGTTTTTAATAAAAAGGTGGAATTTAAATGAAATTTAAAAAAAATAATCAAATAAGTGATAAAAATTTTTTAAGATTAACTGGTATTAAACATACTACTTTTAATAAAATGCTAGAAATTTTAAAAATAGAAGAATTAAAAAAGAGATTTCGTCGCGGAAGAACCAATAAATTATCATTAGAAAATCGTATTTTAATGACTTTAGAATATTGAAGAGAATATAGAACTTATTTTCATATTGCAAAAAGTTATGATATTAGTGAAAGTAGTTGTTATAGAAATATCAAATGAATTGAAGACACTTTAATAAAACACCCTAATTTTCAACAACTTACTGGTCAAAAATCACTATTAAAAGATTATTTCAAAGATAAGACTGTTATAATTGATGTAACTGAAAGCCAAATCCAACGCCCAAAAAAAGACAAAAACAGCACTACTCAGGAAAAAAGAAAAAACACACAATAAAAACACAAGTTATAATTGAAAAAGATAGTAAAAAAATTATTAGTTCTGATTTTTCTTATGGTAAAAACCATGACTTTAAAATTTTAAAAGATTCAAAAATTAAATTTTTACCAGAAACAACTGTTTTAGTGGATTTAGGTTATCAAGGCATACAAAAAATTAATCATAATGTTTTAATAACTTTGATAGAATATATTTATATTATAGGGGTATAGTTCAATTGGTAGAACAGCGGTCTTCAAAACCGCGTGTTGTGGGTTCAAGTCCTGCTACCCCTGCCAATAAAATTAGTTATTAAGGATGATAGCAATATAAAAATAACCATTTATTGGTATCATCCTACAAATGGTTATTTTTATATTTTTAATGAAGAATATTGCATTTTTTGGAAATTTTACCAAAATTTACCTGATGAAATGTTTTTGCGATATAATTCAAAATTATCAGGAAGATAATATAAATGAAATAAGGAGGCCATTTTGGAAGATTTTGATTTTATTAAGAAATTAAATCATATAAAATTTAATGAAGACAATGTTATTAATGCCAGCATTGCCACATTTATTTTAAATAACTTAGAACAAATTGATGAATGAACATCAAACAAGTGTTGCTAATGCTTGTTTTACTTCTTCTAGTTCAATAATTCGCTTTTGTCAAAAATTAAATCTAAGTGGTTGAACTGAATTAAAGTATCAATTAAAAGTTGTTAATCAAAGAATTAAAAATTCAGAACGACAAGTTAATACTAATTTGCAATTGAAAAATAATATTACCTATTTTTTTAATGAATATATGAAAGTAAGAGAGGAGGATAATAATCGATTATATTTAGATTTTATATAATAAAGATACTGATTTAATTGCTAAAAAAATTATTGATGTCAAAACAATCTTTATTTTTGGTTTTGGAATTTCATATTATTCTGCTATTTCTTTTACACAAAGATTAAGATGAGTAAATAAAAATGTTATTTGTGAGCATGATATTAATGTTATTTATTCATACTTGCCATTAGTTACTGATGATGATGTTATTTGCATATCATTATAGTGGTACAAATAGTTTAATTGGTGAAATAATTGAAGAAGTAAAAGATAAAGCTTATTCAATTGGTATTTTTGCTAAAGAAACAAAATTAGTTAAAAGTTTTAAATCCTATTTTTTAATTAAATCTGAAGAAGAACAATTATGCAGTGTTTTTTCAATTAGATTGCAATTATTAATGCAATTATTAGATTTCTTGTATGCAAAAATAATTAATTTTAAGTTATAAATTAAAATAAAGGTGGGGATGAATTTAAATGGAATTTAAACATATTTTTAGTAATTTTAAAAAACTTAAACTGATATCAAGTAATTTTCAACCAAAAAATACTTTAAAACATTTTCGTAATAAAACAAGTTCAGGATTACAAAAACTTGCTAAATCATTAATGTTTCCGATTGCTATTTTACCTATCGCAGCGATATTGAGTCGTGTGGGCGGATTAATGATGACTAAAGATTTTGGAATTACTGAGAATAGTGTTATTTGATATATTGGTTCAGTATTGCAGGTTATTGGTGGCAGTGCTTTTGATAATCTTTCTGTTCTTTTTGCTATTGGCGTGGCTTTTGGTTTTGCTAAAGATAATCGTGGTGAAGCAGCTCTTATTGGTTTTTTTGCTTATACAATATTAATTGGTCTAATGACCATATTACCAAAAATTGTTTATTCAACAATTTTATTAGATGTTAACTTAGAAAATAAATCAAAACTTTTATATCAACTTAAAGGAAATGAAGTTATTTATTCTATTGATATGGGGATTTTGAGTGGCATTATTGCTGGTATATTAGCAGCTACTTGTTATAATCGTTTTCAATCCATTAAGTTGCCAACTGCTTTGTCATTTTTTTCGGGAAGAAGATTTGTGCCATTAGTTGTTATTTTAGTTTCTTTACCAGTTGCTATTTTAGTGGCAATAATTTGACCTTGACTTCAGTTAGGACTTTTAAGTTTTGGACAAACTATTATTCCTGAAAAAGTTGACAATTCAACGCGTCATATTCAATGAGGGGTTGCTAGCGTTTATACAATGTTTAATAGAACATTAAATGCTAGTGGTTTAATGCGTGTTTTTAATATTTATTTTTTTTGACAACACCCTTTTGTTACTTCAGAGAATGGAACAGTTATTAATGGTGATATTCCTGCATTTCTTAGTAATGATTTAGTTGTTGGTGCCGGATTATTTCAAAGTGGGTTTTTCCCCATTATGATGTTTGGATTACCTGCCGCTGCCTTGGCGATCATTAAATGTGCTCATCCTGACCAAAGAAAAAAAGTTATGGCATTATTACTTGGAGCTGCGTCCGTTTCATTTTTAACTGGGGTTACTGAACCGTTAGAATTTAGTTTTATTTATGCAGCTCCAGTATTATTTTTTGTTCATATTGTCTTATCAGGGATTATTTCTGCAATTACTGTTGGTTTAGGAATTCGGATTGGCTTTGGGTTTTCTGCTGGTTTTATTGATTATGTTTTAAGTTTTTATCAATCAATGAAAATTGCTAAAATAACTTGGGAGTCAGGTTTTGCCCAAGTGCTGGCAAATCCGGCTTGAATATTACCAATTGGTATTCTAAGCGGGGGAGTTTATTACTTTTCTTTTAGTTATTTGATTAAGAAGTTTAATTATCAGACATTAGGTCGTGAGCAAACTGTTAGTGAAACAAATAATTTTGATAACAGTTTACCACTGGTTTCTTATCAACTATTAGCGACAAAAATTTTGGATATTTTAGGTAAAGATAATATTATTAGTGTTGGTAATTGTGTCACAAGGGTGAGAATTGTTGTTAAAAATGTTGATGATTGAAAGATTAAACAATTAGATAAAATCAAATTTAAAATAAGAGGGATTGCTAATAATAAACTTAATCCGAAAATGGTTTCAGACAAAGATTTGCAACTCATTGTTAGCAATGATGCCCAATTTATTGTTGATGAATTAGAAAAATTGCTTCAAGCATCAAAAGAGTTGTTGGCAACTAATTTTTAAAAATAGAAAATAGTTTTTATTTTAAAAGCATTAAAAGAAGGTAACTTGCGATTATTGTTAGTGCTGTAAATAAAAAAGGTAGCGTTGCTACCTTTTTCTTTGTTAATTTTATTTATTGTTTAACAACAATAATTCCTACGGAGTTAACACCAGCATGACTGACAAAGCAGTTAGGGAGGAATGCTTTTTTGATTTTAAGTTTAGGGTGGGTGGTTATAATCTTGTTAATAATTGTGATGATTTTTTTATCACATTGTGATGTGAAAATTTCTAAGATATAATTTTCATTTTTAATAAATTCTTTAATTTTTGTGATTACGCTTTCAATAGCGTTGTTTAAGGTTCTAGCAATTCCACTTTTTTCTGATATTTCGCCAAATTTAATAATGACTTTAACGCGGATTAAACTTATTAGGGAAGCAACAACAGATTTGGCACGACCACCTCCTTTAGAAAGTCGCGAGATATCTTCAGGGATAATGTAAATTAAACTATTTTTTAACTTGGGTTACCATTTTATTAATATCATTAATGTTACCACCATTAGCTACAATTTCAGTAGCTTTAATTGCTAATGTATTATTAAATGTAGCAGCGCCGTTAGTATCAATAATATGAACGCGGTTTTTAAATTCATTTTCTTGTGATAGCATATAGGCATTTTGGTATTGACCAGATAATTCTTTAGCAATCGGAATAAAGATAATTTCATCATTTCCTTCAGCTAATAGTTTTCGCCATAAGCTCATTAGTTGTCCTGGTGATGATTGACTAGTTTTAGTATATTCACCATTTTTAACACGAGCATAAAAATTAGATTTTTTAATATCACTAGTGGTATCTTCAATTTCAGTTCCATCTTCAAAACTTATTAATAAAGGAATGATATTAATATTTTTTTCTTTTAGCGTTGTAAGGTCAAGGTTGCTAGATGAATCAACAATAATAGCAATTTTTTTATTTGTGTTGGACATTTTTTTCTCCTTTACTTTATTCAATAGACTTCTTGCAAAATTAATATGATAATTATAATTTTTAAATTTAAAATAAATATAAAAGTGTTATTAAAATAATTTTTAGATTATTTTTACAAATATTTTGTCATTAAAACATAATAAAAATTATTATTTACAATAAAAAAAGACTGAAATTTTAAATTATCAAATATATTTAAACTAATAGTTGTAAATTATAAATTGAAGCTATTAAATTAAATCTTAAAGCAAATCTTTTTCTACGATTTCGATATTTTTCACTAATAATTTTAAATTTTTTAAGTATAGCAAAAACATTTTCAATAACAATTCTCATTTTTGAAATTCGCTCATTATTTTGCTTTTCTTCTTTATTTAAAGGGTTTTTCTTTGATTTTCTTTTAGGAATTAAAACATTATGATTAATTTTTTGTATGCCTTGATAACCTAAATCCACTAAAACAGTTGTTTCTGGTAAAAATTTAATTTTTGAATCTTTTAAAATTTTAAAGTCATGGTTTTTACCATAAGAAAAATCAGAACTAATAATTTTTTTACTATCTTTTTCAATTATAACTTGTGTTTTTATTGTGTGTTTTTTCTTTTTTCTTGAGTAGTGCTGTTTTTGTCTTTTTTTGGGCGTTGGATTTGGCTTTCAGTTACATCAATTATAACAGTCTTATCTTTGAAATAATCTTTTAATAGTGATTTTTGACCAGTAAGTTGTTGAAAATTAGGGTGTTTTATTAAAGTGTCTTCAATTCATTTGATATTTCTATAACAACTACTTTCACTAATATCATAACTTTTTGCAATATGAAAATAAGTTCTATATTCTCTTCAATATTCTAAAGTCATTAAAATACGATTTTCTAATGATAATTTATTGGTTCTTCCGCGACGAAATCTCTTTTTTAATTCTTCTATTTTTAAAATTTCTAGCATTTTATTAAAAGTAGTATGTTTAATACCAGTTAATCTTAAAAAATTTTTATCACTTATTTGATTATTTTTTTTAAATTTCATTTAAATTCCACCTTTTTATTAAAAACAACAATTCAATTATATTTTAAATTAATTTTGCAAGAAGTCTATTATCAATTAAAGAAGCGATGCAAATATTAAAAAAATATAGCTTATTACCAGATGAAATTACTGTAGATAAAAACAATGATAACATAACATTTAATGGGAAAGCATTTTTCTCATCAGAAAGAGAAGGGTCAGTAAGAACAAATACAGTTACTACTATAGTATAAGGTTTTATAAAAACGATATTAGCTATTTAGAACAATAACTTTAATTGAAATAAGCACAACAAGTTTAAATTTCTTGTAAAAATAAAAAATATTCAAACCAGTAATTAACTAAAATTACTGGTTTTTATTTTGTCAAAATAGAAAAAATGAAAAAGTTGTTTAAGAGAATTATCATTATAGAAAGCTACATTTCGGGGTAGTGATTTTAACAGTTTTTAAATTTAGTTATTACGAATTGGGCCTGTCCAAAATTCTGTGTCTCGATAATTCATTCTGAATTATACTTAAAAGAAGGAGAACAGAAAATGACAAAAAAAATAAAAAAAGAACCTGACGCAATTGATAAAGTTGTTGATTATTTTTTAGAAAATATTGATAATCCACAAGATTTATTTAAAGGCAATACTATTTTTCAGGAATTTACCAAAAAATTAACTGAACGAATGTTAAATACGGAAATTAAAGATTATCTTGAAACTGATGAGAATCATAATAAAAGAAATGGCAACACACAAAAAACCATTATTACTAAAAATGGTTCAATCGCAATTGATGTACCAAGAGATCGAAATAGTACTTTTGAACCAGTAATTATTCCGAAAAGACAAAGAAGATTTGATAACTTTGATCAAAAAGTAATTTCTTTATATGCAAGAGGAATGACAATTTCTGATATCAAAGCACAATTGCAAGAATTCTATCACGGAGCAGAAATTTCAGAAAGTTTAATTAGTCAAATAACTGATGATGTTATTGAAGAAGTTAAAATGTGACAAACTAAACCTTTAGAGAAGATTTATCCGATTGTTTATTTTGATTGTATTGTTGTTAAAGTAAAGCAAGATAAACGAATAATAAATAAAGCAGTTTATCTTGCCTTAGGAATTAATTTAGATGGTTTAAAAGATATTTTAGGAATGTGAATTAGCGAGAATGAGGGCGCCAAATTTTGACTTAATAATCTTACGGAAATGAAAAATCGTGGCTTACAAGATATTCTTGTTGCTTGTAGCGATAATTTAACTGGAATGTCTGATGCAATAGAAGCTGTGTTCCCAAAAACACAGCACCAATTATGCATTGTTCATCAAATTCGTAATAGTTTAAAATTTGTCCCTTACAAAGATCGCAAACTTGTAGCTAATGATTTAAAATCAATTTATACAGCAATTAATGAAGAAATAGCGCTAGTTGCTTTAGATCATTTTTCTGAAAAATGAAATAAAAAGTATCCACAAATTACTAAATCATGAAAAAATAACTGAAATAATTTAATAATTTTTCTTGAATATCCTCAAGAATTTAGAAGGATTATTTACACAACTAATGCGATTGAATCTGTTAATAGTCAACTAAGAAAAGTCATTAAGAATAAAAAGATTTTTCCTAATGACGCATCAGTTTTTAAAATATTTTATTTAGCATTTCAAAATATGGTTAAGAAATGAACGATGCCAATTCAAAATTGGGGTAGTGCAATTTCACATTTAATGATAAAATTTGAGGACAGAGTGAATTTAAGTTAATTACTTAAAGACACAGTTAATTGTACAGTCCCTACGAATTTTCAATTTCAATTTCAAAATTATTTGTTTCATTTAATCTGTAATTTGTTTTATCGAAAAAATCTTTGAAATTATATAAATCTGTGCCTTGTGCTTTAATTGTTATTTTTTTATTAATTACTCATGTTTTATAAGTACTATTTTCTTTTATTTTTTGTCCATATGTTTTTATTAAGTTTTTGATTTTTTCTTGTTTATCCTGATTATTTTTAAGTTCTTTTGTAAATTGGAAAGTAAAATCGTTTAAATTTTTTAATTCTGGTAATTTTTCATTTAGATTGCTATTATCTTTTTTATATATGTTAATCTGTGCAACACTATTTGTTGAATTCAAAATCCAAAAATTCACTTTTTCTAGGTCTCTAATTTTAAAATCATAAGTTTTATTTTTGTTATTTTTTTGCTCTACTGATTCATTTGCTTTTTTAGAACAGCCAATTATTGGTAGTGTTATTAATCCTAAAATAGCGGTTATATTTAAAAATTTCATAAAATTAACTCCTTTATTTTGTTTTTCCAATATATATATATATATATTACACGAAAATCCTTAATATCATTAGAAAAATGGCAAAACCGATTAAAAATTGAAAGGTATAGTAAAAAGCTGGTACCGTTTTAAAAACTGGAAAAATGGCGGTTGAAAAGTTAACTGTTGCTTTCGCAATAATTGCTAACGGGCGTAAAATGGTAATGATTTGTGACGCTGTCAGCATTCAGTTTAGCATTTTAATACCAGCATTTTGAATGGCACAACCAATATCATTAAAGGTTGGTATTCATCGTCCGGAATATTTGCAATTTGGTGGTGGAATTAGGTCATCTCATTCTGAATTGGTGGAACCATCAGGGATAAACGCCGTGGAATTAAGGACATTAAAGTCATAAATTTTAAAATTGTATTTAGAAGTATTATCTTTGTGATAGAGTGGAAAAGTTAAGGTAAAAATATTAATACCGTAACGAATATCAATATCGGTATTGAGATAATTAATACTATTAACAGTCTTGCTGGTTGGCAAGGTAATGAGTTTGTTATCATAAGATTTAAGGACATTAAATTCAATTTGATAGATGCTGTTATTATTTTTAATCGCATTATAATTTTCTTGATGCGTTTTTTTATCAAAAGTAAAGAAATAACTTCTTAGTAATAATTCCGAATTACCAGTAACATTGATTAAATATTTTTTGGGATAAAAGGTAATTAACGAACGATAAAAGAAACCGATTTGAATAAAGTAATCTTTGTTGTAATTATCTACACCCTTAAAATCAATTTCGGTATGAGTTTTTTCGTCCATATCAAAAGTAGCATAAAATAAACTAGCAAAGAAGTTGCCAAGTATTTCATAGATTTCATCAAAAATATTTTTGTAATCGCTGTTATTAATACTAGGAATGTTATTTTTAAAATAAAAGTAAATGTCATTTCGTAAATCGGGGTCATAGCGTAGAAAACTAAATTTAACATTAAGATAATTTAATGTTCCAAAAAGATACTTAATTAGGTAATAATCGTTAGTATTTTCGGTGTTATATTTTCAGATTTCACTTTCACCGTGTAATAATTGTAAATAGTCATTACCGGACGCGTAAAGTTTTGTTAGGTGGGAAAAGATTTGAATAAGTATTAAGACAGTCAGCAATGATTGTCTTTTTATTTTATAAGATGTTAAAAATTTGTTCTTTGAAAATTAAATACAAGTGAGTTAATAATGTTGGTATGTATTAAAGCACGATAAATTGTGGGTGGTCGCCATAACCAAAAGAAGTTTACCAGTTAATAGATAACACCCTATTAACTATAGCAATTTGTTTCGTTTTGCAATAAAAAAATGAATGGGTGGATTTCCTAAAAATATACACGCTATTAAATTAGTTCCAAGGGTAGGATGCGGACATTAAAGTGTAGAAATTTCTATATAGGGGTATGCTAAGTTTAAAATTATTAAAATCTTTATCTAATTAAAAAAACAAAATTTAATAACAAAGCTTGTTAAACACTTAAATCTGCGATATATAAGTGTTTAAAAAACTAAGTTAACTAACTTAGTTAATATAACTTAGTTTATTTATAAGAAAGGTAATTTATTATGAAAAACATTGAAAACATTTTCTTAAATACTAAAAAATATCTCTTAAAAGAAACACAAAACGCAATGTTTATTAAAGCATCAAAAATACCGTGATTTAATAAACAAATCGGCATTTGATTTCCAAAGCGATTTGTTTATAAAGGAAAATATGAAAATTCTATTTGCATCGGAATAATAAAAGATAGTAAATATCAAATAATTTCAATTAATCAAAAAGAAAATGAAACCAAGTTAATTAAAGGACAAGAATTATTAGGTTTCTTCATTGCCGAAAAAGAAAACAACAAAAAAGATATAAATTATAACTATTTTAAAGGAGTTTAAAAATGAATATTGCGATTGGAATAATATTTATTAGTTTTAATTTTGTCGAAAACTCTTGATATTTATTAGACTTCTTGCAAAATTAATTTAAAATATAATTGAATTGTTGTTTTTAATAAAAAGGTGGAATTTAAATGAAATTTAAAAAAAATAATCAAATAAGTGATAAAAATTTTTTAAGATTAACTGGTATTAAACATACTACTTTTAATAAAATGCTAGAAATTTTAAAAATAGAAGAATTAAAAAAGAGATTTCGTCGCGGAAGAACCAATAAATTATCATTAGAAAATCGTATTTTAATGACTTTAGAATATTGAAGAGAATATAGAACTTATTTTCATATTGCAAAAAGTTATGATATTAGTGAAAGTAGTTGTTATAGAAATATCAAATGAATTGAAGACACTTTAATAAAACACCCTAATTTTCAACAACTTACTGGTCAAAAATCACTATTAAAAGATTATTTCAAAGATAAGACTGTTATAATTGATGTAACTGAAAGCCAAATCCAACGCCCAAAAAAAGACAAAAACAGCACTACTCAGGAAAAAAGAAAAAACACACAATAAAAACACAAGTTATAATTGAAAAAGATAGTAAAAAAATTATTAGTTCTGATTTTTCTTATGGTAAAAACCATGACTTTAAAATTTTAAAAGATTCAAAAATTAAATTTTTACCAGAAACAACTGTTTTAGTGGATTTAGGTTATCAAGGCATACAAAAAATTAATCATAATGTTTTAATTCCTAAAAGAAAATCAAAGAAAAACCCTTTAAATAAAGAAGAAAAGCAAAATAATGAGCGAATTTCAAAAATGAGAATTGTTATTGAAAATGTTTTTGCTATACTTAAAAAATTTAAAATTATTAGTGAAAAATATCGAAATCGTAGAAAAAGATTTGCTTTAAGATTTAATTTAATAGCTTCAATTTATAATTTACAACTATTAGTTTAAATATATTTGATAATTTAAAATTTCAGTCTTTTTTTATTGTAAATAATAATTTTTATTATGTTTTAATGACAAAATATTTGTAAAAATAATCTAAAAATTATTTTAATAACACTTTTATATTTATTTTAAATTTAAAAATTATAATTATCATATTAATTTTGCAAGAAGTCTATTAAAATATAATACCGCTGTTTGTTGGTTTGGAGTTAAACCCTTATGTTGGTATTTTCATTTTCAGAGATTTAAATAATTTTGAATATTAGTAAAACCTAAACCATGATAATGAATTAAGGCTTCTTTAAGACTAGATTGTAATTTACTGATTTTATTTAAGTTACGATAACTAGCTTCAGGATTAATTGTTGTTTTAGTTACACATAAAGTAGAATTTGTTTGTTTTGCTACTAAAAAATATAATTTTTGCATATCAGAAGTAATAATTGAATTTTCGTTAATTAATTCTTTGTTCATATTTTCAATAACTCATTGTTTTTGTAAACGTTTGGTGTTTGTGGATTTAACATAAATATTGTTATTATTATCAATTGCCATTTGAATACAGCATTTAGTATTAGTTGCGAATGGGTCAAGGTGAATTCTTCGTGGATCAGTTTTATATTTGAAATTTCCTTTATGGATTTCTTTAATAAATGTTTCATCGATTTGGATTTTACCAGATAATTTTTTAAAATTTAATTGGGTATTTTCTAATTGTTTTGATTTCATTAATTTTTGACGATTATATCAAGCAGTTTTTAATGTAGTTTTAATAAAACGAGAAATTGTTTTACTAGATTGCCCCAGCAATGAAATTTGAATCAATAAATTTCATTGTTCATAATTTAAATGACTTCAATAAATAAAATGATTACGAAAAGCGTCAAAACTTGCACGGCAATTTTTACATAAATATTTTTGTTTTCCTTCTGAATTATGTCCATTTTTAACGCAATGGTAAGATTCACATTTAGGGCATTTAAATACCTTGCGCTCTAAATTTTTGATCAATTTCATTTAACCGTTTTTGTTTTTTTATTAATTCTGCTTGTTGTTTGACTTTTTCATAAAATTCTAAAAATTGATCATCTGTTAAAGTATTTACTAGTTCTTGAATTATTTTTTCCATAATTATTATCCACCTCTATCATATTAAAAATATACCTAAAATTAAGTATATTCAATAAATATCAAGAGTTTTCGACAAAATTAAAACAATTTTGTCATTTCTCAATCTAAATCTTTTCAAACAACTAAAAACATAATAATTACCGCTTAAAAGGTCAAAAGAGTAGAAAAATAATTGCTGAGAACAGCATTACAATTATTAAAATTGAAAACAAAAATACAACTTGTGGTGGTAAATCGGCAGTTGGATAAATTAATTCAATTAACTCAATAATTATTTTTTTAAACATTTTCTAAACCTACTTTTTAATTTCTTTTTCATCTTGTTCTAACAAATTTCGTTTAAACTTTGCAATAAATATTCGTTGTGAATAAGTAAAATCTTTTGGCAACTGTTTTACTTCACTACCATATTTCTTTTTATCTTTAAAAAACCGATAAATATTAACTGCAATATAATAGACTTCTTGCAAAATTAATTTAAAATATAATTGAATTGTTGTTTTTAATAAAAAGGTGGAATTTAAATGAAATTTAAAAAAAATAATCAAATAAGTGATAAAAATTTTTTAAGATTAACTGGTATTAAACATACTACTTTTAATAAAATGCTAGAAATTTTAAAAATAGAAGAATTAAAAAAGAGATTTCGTCGCGGAAGAACCAATAAATTATCATTAGAAAATCGTATTTTAATGACTTTAGAATATTGAAGAGAATATAGAACTTATTTTCATATTGCAAAAAGTTATGATATTAGTGAAAGTAGTTGTTATAGAAATATCAAATGAATTGAAGACACTTTAATAAAACACCCTAATTTTCAACAACTTACTGGTCAAAAATCACTATTAAAAGATTATTTCAAAGATAAGACTGTTATAATTGATGTAACTGAAAGCCAAATCCAACGCCCAAAAAAAGACAAAAACAGCACTACTCAGGAAAAAAGAAAAAACACACAATAAAAACACAAGTTATAATTGAAAAAGATAGTAAAAAAATTATTAGTTCTGATTTTTCTTATGGTAAAAACCATGACTTTAAAATTTTAAAAGATTCAAAAATTAAATTTTTACCAGAAACAACTGTTTTAGTGGATTTAGGTTATCAAGGCATACAAAAAATTAATCATAATGTTTTAATTCCTAAAAGAAAATCAAAGAAAAACCCTTTAAATAAAGAAGAAAAGCAAAATAATGAGCGAATTTCAAAAATGAGAATTGTTATTGAAAATGTTTTTGCTATACTTAAAAAATTTAAAATTATTAGTGAAAAATATCGAAATCGTAGAAAAAGATTTGCTTTAAGATTTAATTTAATAGCTTCAATTTATAATTTACAACTATTAGTTTAAATATATTTGATAATTTAAAATTTCAGTCTTTTTTTATTGTAAATAATAATTTTTATTATGTTTTAATGACAAAATATTTGTAAAAATAATCTAAAAATTATTTTAATAACACTTTTATATTTATTTTAAATTTAAAAATTATAATTATCATATTAATTTTGCAAGAAGTCTACTGTATCTTTTTTGCAAGGTATTTTAAAGTTAGGGACGCGTAAAGTTTTGTTAGGTAGGTAAAGATTTGAATAAATATTAAGACAGTCAGTACTGACTGTCTTTTTATTTTATAAGGTATTAAAAATTTGTTCTTTGAAAATTAAATACAAGTGAGTTAATAATGTTGGTATGTATTAAAGCACGATAAATTGTGGGTGGTCGCCATAACCAAAAGAAGTTTACCAGTTAATAGATAACATCCTATTAGCTATAGCAATTTGTTTCGTTTTGCAATAAAAAAATGAATGGGTGGATTTCCTAAAAATATACACGCTATTAAATTAGTTTCAAGGGCAGGATGCGGATGTTAAAGTGTAGAAATTTCTATGAATAGGGGTATGCTAAGTTTAAAATTATTAAAATCTTTATCTAATTAAAAAACAAAATTTAATAACAAAGCTTGTTAAACACTTAAATCTGCGATATATAAGTGTTTAAAAAACTAGTTATTTTTCTTTCAAAATTAATCAAATATTTTTCCACCTAACAAAACTTTACGCGTCCGTTTCACAAATAACCCGAATATTATTATCTGGATCTGAAATAGATTTAATAATGTCATTATCTAATAATTTTTTTAAAACATTATTACATAAATCAGATAAAAATTTTTTAGAATCCCATTCATCAACTTTTACTACTTCTGTTTTTATATAATTATTGTTTTGTCTTTTATTTCTATTTAAATTTTCTAAATTATTTGTTTGCGAATAATTAACTTCACTACTTTCTAATTTAATTTGTTGTTCTTTTGCTGAAGTCGGACTGTTTGCAACCAATGTTAATATTCCGCTTCCTGCAATTGTTATTGTTCCTAAAATTTCTAGTAATTTTTTCATATTAATTAAATTCCTTTCGTGAATTTTTACTAATTAATAAAATTTACAACACATTTTCCTTTCTCCAAATCTTAGTCTGGAATCTCTTTACTTTGGAATTTCATTAGACTTCTTGCAAAATTAATTTAAAATATAATTGAATTGTTGTTTTTAATAAAAAGGTGGAATTTAAATGAAATTTAAAAAAATAATCAAATAAGTGATAAAAATTTTTTAAGATTAACTGGTATTAAACATACTACTTTTAATAAAATGCTAGAAATTTTAAAAATAGAAGAATTAAAAAAAGAGATTTCGTCGCGGAAGAACCAATAAATTATCATTAGAAAATCGTATTTTAATGACTTTAGAATATTGAAGAGAATATAGAACTTATTTTCATATTGCAAAAAGTTATGATATTAGTGAAAGTAGTTGTTATAGAAATATCAAATGAATTGAAGACACTTTAATAAAACACCCTAATTTTCAACAACTTACTGGTCAAAAATCACTATTAAAAGATTATTTCAAAGATAAGACTGTTATAATTGATGTAACTGAAAGCCAAATCCAACGCCCAAAAAAAGACAAAAACAGCACTACTCAGGAAAAAAGAAAAAACACACAATAAAAACACAAGTTATAATTGAAAAAGATAGTAAAAAAATTATTAGTTCTGATTTTTCTTATGGTAAAAACCATGACTTTAAAATTTTAAAAGATTCAAAAATTAAATTTTTACCAGAAACAACTGTTTTAGTGGATTTAGGTTATCAAGGCATACAAAAAATTAATCATAATGTTTTAATTCCTAAAAGAAAATCAAAGAAAAACCCTTTAAATAAAGAAGAAAAGCAAAATAATGAGCGAATTTCAAAAATGAGAATTGTTATTGAAAATGTTTTTGCTATACTTAAAAAATTTAAAATTATTAGTGAAAAATATCGAAATCGTAGAAAAAGATTTGCTTTAAGATTTAATTTAATAGCTTCAATTTATAATTTACAACTATTAGTTTAAATATATTTGATAATTTAAAATTTCAGTCTTTTTTTATTGTAAATAATAATTTTTATTATGTTTTAATGACAAAATATTTGTAAAAATAATCTAAAAATTATTTTAATAACACTTTTATATTTATTTTAAATTTAAAAATTATAATTATCATATTAATTTTGCAAGAAGTCTATTAATTAACAGCAAGCTTGTAAAAACCAAAATCTTGTCATATGTATAGGGTTTCTACAAATTATTTTTTATTACCTATTGGTTAATTAAAAAAATCACTTAACTGTGATTTTACTTAATATCTTATGGAGGCACTGATCGGATTCGAACCGATAATCAAGGAGTTGCAGTCCAATGCCTTAAACCAGTTTGGCCACAGTGCCATATATACAATAAATATTATTACACATTAATTATAAAACTACAATAATATTTTATTAAAAGCTGTAGAAACCACAGATGTTTAGTACCTTTGGTTTTTATAAATTATTGGGGGGGGGTATATTCTTTTGGCAGTAATATTTTGTCTTGAATGCAAAAAATTTATAAATTAAATTCTAGGTAGAATTAAAAAAAAGAATATAATGTAATTATGACATTAAAAAATGATGAATTATTAATTTAATTTTACTAATTTTAATAGGGATTTTTGTTATTATTTCAATATCAATATATCAAGAAAAAAATCAACCCCAAATAATTGAAAAAAATAGCAATTCCTTTAAATTATCATCAGTTGTTGTCAATGCTAATCTAGGTGAATTTTTTAATTTTAAAGATAAGTATTGATAACCTCTTTATTTTTTTCTGTAAATGGGTTATTTTTAATTTAAAGGTGATTTTTTATGCAAGAAAAAGATATTTTAAAAGAAATAAATAATATTGATTACAAAACTTTTATGAAAAAATATCAGCAATTAAAAAATAGAGCAAAGAAAATTGAAAAAAAGGAAAAACAAGTAATTTTTTTTAATTTTGTCGAAAACTCTTGATATTTATTGAATATACTTAATTTTAGGTATATTTTAATATGATAGAGGTGGATAATAATTATGGAAAAAATAATTCAAGAACTAGTAAATACTTTAACAGATGATCAATTTTTAGAATTTTATGAAAAAGTCAAACAACAAGCAGAATTAATAAAAAAACAAAAACGTTTAAATGAAATTGATCAAAAATTTAGAGCGCAAGGTATTAAATGCCCTAAATATGAATCTTACCATTACGTTAAAAATGGACATAATTCAGAAGGAAAACAAAAATATTTATGTAAAAATTGCCGTGCAAGTTTTGACGCTTTTCGTAATCATTTTATTTATTGAAGTCATTTAAATTATGAACAATGAAATTTATTGATTCAAATTTCATTGCTGGAGCAATCTAGTAAAACAATTTCTCGTTTTATTAAAACTACATTAAAAACTGCTTGATATAATCGTCAAAAATTAATGAAATCAAAACAATTAGAAAATACCCAATTAAAATTTAAAAAATTATCTGGTAAAATCCAAATCGATGAAACATTTATTAAAGAAATCCATAAAGGAAATTTCAAATATAAAACTGATCCACGAAGAATTCACCTTGACCCATTCGCAACTAATACTAAATGCTGTATTCAAATGGCAATTGATAATAATAACAATATTTATGTTAAATCCACAAACACCAAACGTTTGCAAAAACAATGAGTTATTGAAAATATGAACAAAGAATTAATTAACGAAAATTCAATTATTACTTCTGATATGCAAAAATTATATTTTTTAGTAGCAAAACAAACAAATTCTACTTTATGTGTAACTAAAACAACAATTAATCCTGAAGCTAGTTATCGTAACTTAAATAAAATCAGTAAATTACAATCTAGTCTTAAAGAAGCCTTAATTCATTATCATGGTTTAGGTTTTACTAATATTCAAAATTATTTAAATCTCTGAAAATGAAAATACCAACATAAGGGCTTAACTCCAAACCAACAAACAGCGGTATTATATTTTAATAGACTTCTTGCAAAATTAATTTAAAATATAATTGAATTGTTGTTTTTAAATAAAAAGGTGGAATTTAAATGAAATTTAAAAAAAATAATCAAATAAGTGATAAAAATTTTTTAAGATTAACTGGTATTAAACATACTACTTTTAATAAAATGCTAGAAATTTTAAAAATAGAAGAATTAAAAAAAGAGATTTCGTCGCGGAAGAACCAATAAATTATCATTAGAAAATCGTATTTTAATGACTTTAGAATATTGAAGAGAATATAGAACTTATTTTCATATTGCAAAAAGTTATGATATTAGTGAAAGTAGTTGTTATAGAAATATCAAATGAATTGAAGACACTTTAATAAAACACCCTAATTTTCAACAACTTACTGGTCAAAAATCACTATTAAAAGATTATTTCAAAGATAAGACTGTTATAATTGATGTAACTGAAAGCCAAATCCAACGCCCAAAAAAAGACAAAAACAGCACTACTCAGGAAAAAAGAAAAAACACACAATAAAAACACAAGTTATAATTGAAAAAGATAGTAAAAAAATTATTAGTTCTGATTTTTCTTATGGTAAAAACCATGACTTTAAAATTTTAAAAGATTCAAAAATTAAATTTTTACCAGAAACAACTGTTTTAGTGGATTTAGGTTATCAAGGCATACAAAAAATTAATCATAATGTTTTAATTCCTAAAAGAAAATCAAAGAAAAACCCTTTAAATAAAGAAGAAAAGCAAAATAATGAGCGAATTTCAAAAATGAGAATTGTTATTGAAAATGTTTTTGCTATACTTAAAAAATTTAAAATTATTAGTGAAAAATATCGAAATCGTAGAAAAAGATTTGCTTTAAGATTTAATTTAATAGCTTCAATTTATAATTTACAACTATTAGTTTAAATATATTTGATAATTTAAAATTTCAGTCTTTTTTTATTGTAAATAATAATTTTTATTATGTTTTAATGACAAAATATTTGTAAAAATAATCTAAAAATTATTTTAATAACACTTTTATATTTATTTTAAATTTAAAAATTATAATTATCATATTAATTTTGCAAGAAGTCTATTAAATAATCAAGATTGTCAATGACATCGTTATAGTTATGATTTCCATCAAATTTAATGGTTGTTGTTGGCAAGTCAATGTCAGTACTATCTTTTTCAATTTCAATTTTAAAATTATTTGTTTTATTTAATCTGTAATTTGTTATATTGTTATCATGATTAAGAGTGTCTAAACTTGTGCCTTGTGCTTTGATTGCTATTTTTTTATTAATTATTCATAATTTATTATCACTATCTTCATCTATTTTTCGTCCGTGTGTAGTTATTAGTTGTCTAATTTCATCTTGTTTGCTTTGATTATCTTTAAATTCTAGTGTAAATCTAAAAATAAGTCAATTTAAATTTTTTAATTCTGGTAATTTCTCATTTAGATTGATGTTATCTTTTTTTCTATAGCAACTTGCGTAACTGGATAAAGATTTAAATTATTTTTTCTTGCTGAAATCCAAAATTGCACTTTTTCTAGATTTCTGATTTCAAAATCATATACTCTATTACTTTGTCTTTTATTTCTAATTAGTTGTGTTGTTGTTTCATCATTATTAATGTTTGAGGGAATAGTAAAAATGTTATTGAAACTAATAGTTAGCACGGTAAATATTTTCATAAACATTTTTATCACTCCTTTTTAAAATATTTTATTTTTTATTGTTCTTTCAGTTTTGATTTTTTTAATAAGTCATTCAATGATACAGTTTATAACTACCGCTATTGTAATGCATATATCTAAATATCCTAGTATCATAAGTGAAATTAATGCTTCAAATTTTTCATATAATAATTTCAAATCATTAATTTCCAATTTTAAAAATGGAATGAAAAAGATAATAATCATAAAAATGTAAGGCAAAATTCTCCATCAATATTTTTTTAAAGAATTAATTAGTTTGTTTGATTTCATTTTTCAAGGCTCTTTTTACTTTAATTTTTTGAATAATAAAGCGGATTAATTTTTCAAATTTAATTGCAAAATATATTGCTCCACCTCATCAAAAAACAAATATTCCTACCAGCATAATACCACTATTGAACTTGCCAAAGAAATTAACCATCTCTTGATTCATAAAATCATTAAATTCTTTACTTGTTCCAGTTATTCATTTAGTATCACTTACTGTTAATGCACAAATTAATAAGCTTATAAAGATGAAAATGATACTTAATACTATTTTTAATCACTGCTTTTTAAAAGAATTTTTAATTCTTAATTTTAATGGCATTTTTTCTTTTGAATTATCTTTTTTAAATAATTTTGCTAAAAGTTTTTTCATTTTAACTCTCCTTTCATATTTTTTATCGCCCTTTAATCACAATAAATAAAGCAATAAGTACACAAGTGACACCAAGAATGGTAAAGATTGGATGTTGAGAAAATGTCCGGGCCATTGGTTTAAATAGTTTTAAAATTGTTAAATTGCTAGTAATAAACTTTTGGAAATTCGCAAGGCCTTCGCTAATATAATTCGTTAAAGTTTCAAAATGACTACCAGCCAATAATCCAAGAACAGTTATTAAGATAAAAATAATAATTAGTTTAAACATTTTTAGTTACCTTGTTTTGTTTTTTAACTTTTCCTCACGCACTTAAACGACCTTTATTTTTAACGGCGTATTGGCGTTGTCTTTCTAAATTAACTTGTTGACTACACTACCAAATCCAAGAATAATTGCCATAAGAAATTCTACAGCAAGCGTTAAGAATAAAGGAAATATTAATTGAATTTTCGTTCCCGGTACTTCTAAAAACTTCAAATTAAATCAAAAACTTTATAAAGCATTTGGGCAAGAAAGTCGGTCATTTTTGCAAGATTTTCCATTTTTTATTGTTCCTTTCATAGAGTAAAATAATGTTGTGGTTGATTGTGTTTTTAGTAGCGACAATATGTAAAAAATGGAATGGCAATTTTTTCTGAATTACGATTGTTATTAGAATTGCGCTGATAATGAAACAAAAATATTAAATAAAGCTTAACTTAATTTAATTAATGTCTACTAAATAACTGTCGCTACTAAAAACAGAATTAACCGTTATTTTTCTTTCATTTTTCTTAAAAATTTGCTAAATTTATCCATTTTTAAGTATTCCAAGTCTTCTAAATCAATTGCTGTGTCAGTATAGTATTTGTCTTCATAGTCAGGATTTACTTTTGAATTTAAGTAATCTCTTAAAAACGCTAGGTAAAAAGAATTATAAGTGTTAAGTATTGGTAGAGGAATTTTTAGTTTAAAAAAATAAATATCAAGTTCAGGAATATCACGGTATTTAATGCGACGCCCTTTTTTACTATTTTTAGCATCAATTAAGGTGTTTCTTCAGCGTTCATATTCTTCAATGCTAGTAAAGGTGCCATAGATGACTTTTAAGTAGGGGCGAAAAATATTAACGGGGTTTTTACGAATTCCCACAATCACATTATTGGCAATATCACGAACTTTAACTCAAATATGTTTATCTCTTTGACCGCTAGCAAGCACAATATGACCAAAATGCCGTGCCAGAGCGAAATATTCTTGGATACCGGTTTCTTCGTTTTTGGTATTATTTTTTTCTCAGTCAGTTCCTTCTAAAAATAAATTGGTTTCATCTCACAAAAGTAAGGTTTTGTCTGGCAATACCGGATAATCAAAATCTAATAATCCCATATGACCTAAACTTAATTTTTGGGTTTCTAGTAATGGAAAGGTTGATGCAATGTGATATTTCTTCTTTTTTAGTAATTTTGATGCGTATACTAGAAAAGCAGTTTTTCCAGTTCCCAATGAACCAATCACAATATTTAATGGTGAATTTTTTAAGAAATTAATAACTTTGTTAATTTGTGTTAAATTACCGATTTTAAAAAGAAAAATTAAAATACAACCTGCTAAAAATAAATAGCTTACAATGTTTTTAAAATAACCGTTGTAAATATATCAAATTGCTCCGCAATGTCATAAAATTAAAAATGAGGTGCGATTCAATTCAATAAAATGGTTATTTTTTTCTATTATTCATTTGCAAAATTTCATCTTGCACCTCACTTTATTTTTTTGTTAGCGTACCGCTCCAAGTAATTTTTCAAACATTTTAAAGCAAATAAAGAATATTGCCAAAATAAATGGAAAAATGAATATTCAGTAGTCAGCAAAGAAGTTACCGACTTGTGGCATATTAACAGCAATAATTTCTCACATTTTAGTAAATGCCGTTATAATTGCATTTCATAATTTAGTCATCGCGTCACTAGCTGTTATTTTTTCTACTGTTGCTGGTGCATCGGCCAAGAAAGTTCCAATCATATAATCACCCCCTTTCTTTTTAAAACATTCATCATTTATATTCAAAGTTTTTCTTAAATTTGTTAAAACCACGATTAACCTTAACGCGATTATATTTTTTCCTAATTAATTTTGAATTTTTTTGGGAATGCATCACAATGTAACTTCTTGACATTAATTTTTTCCCTATCTATCTAAATACTGATATGGTTTTTCAAAGTAGCATTAGAATAAATCACACCATAATCGCTGTTAAGAATCAAAAAGCAATGTTTGCTATTAAAAGTCAAAGTGTTTCTTGAGTTAAATCAATTTCTTTACCACCACTAATATGAGCCGGAATAGTTGTAATTTGAATAAATAAATCTCAGAAAGTTTGTTTAATTTGTTCTCAATCAAATTCTTTTAAGTTTATTGTCATTTTTTATCTCCCAAAAATCATTTTTATTGGTAAATATATAATTGAAATTAATGCGAAAAGAAAAGTAATGATAATAATTAATCCGGCAATAAACGCAACTTGTACAGGCATTTTTTCTATCGGAATAAATAGTTTTAAGAATTCCATAATAATTTCTCAAAACATTATTTTTTATTCTCATTATTTTCTTTTGAATTAGGGGTTTTAACTCATTCTTCAAAGCGAGCAATAAACACTTTTTCGTCTTTTGTAAAATTACCAGTATTATTTTTAATGGCATTTTTATATTTAATTCTAATTTTTATTTTGGCATAAATTTTATAAGCAAAATACGCCAATAGCATTATGCAAATGATAATAAATATTATTCCAATCGCAATATTCATTTTTAAACTCCTTTAAAATAGTTATAATTTATATCTTTTTTGTTTTTTTCTTTTTCGGCAATGAAGAAGCCTAATAATTCTTGTTCCTTAATTAATTTGGTTTCTTTTTCTTTTTGATTAATTGAGATTACTTGATATTTACTATCTTTAATTATTCCAATACAAATAGAATTTTCATATTTTCCCTTATAAACAAATCGTTTTGAAAACCAAATACCGATTTGTTCATTAAATCACGGTATTTTTGGTGCTTTAATAAACATTGCGTTTTGTGTTTCTTTTAAAAGATATTTTTTAGTATTTAAGAAAATGTTTTCAATGTTTTTCATAATAAATTACCTTTCTTATAGATAAACTAAGTTATATTAACTAAGTTTTGGTTAACTTAGTTTTTTAAACACTTATATATCGCAGATTTAAGTGTTTAACAAGCTTTGTTATTAAATTTTGTTTTTTAATTAGATAAAGATTTAAATAATTTTAAACTTAGCATACCCCTATATAGAAATTTCTACACTTTAACATCCGCATCCCTACCCTTGGAACTAATTTAATAGCGTGTATATTTTTAGGAAATCCACCCATTCATTTTTTTTATTGCAAAACGAAACAAATTGCTATAGTTAATAGGATGTTATCTATTAACTGGTAAACTTCTTTTGGTTATGGCGACCACCCACAATTTATCGTGCCTTAATACATACCAACATTATTAATTCACTTGTATTTAATTTTCAAAGAACAAACTTTTAACACCTTATAAAATAAAAAGACAATCATTGCTGACTGTCTTAATACTTATTCAAATATTTTCCCACCTAACAAAACTTTATGCGTCTCACTTTTTATGTAGACTGGTATTTTCTAAATTCAACGGGAGTTAAATAATTTAAACTGCCATGAATTCGAATATTGTTATATCAATTAACAAAATCAAATAGTTCGCATTTTAATTGTGTTAAGTTTGCAAATTTTTTACCGTTAATAAATTCAGTTTTAAAGGTTTTGTAAGTTGTTTCAGCAACAGCATTATCATACGGGCATCCTTTGGTACTTAATGATCTTTGAATTTTAAAGGTTATTAAAATTTCATCAATGATTTTATTTTTGAATTCATTACCACGATCAGTATGAAATAAAGTTATTTTATTTAATGGTCGTGTTATCTTGTGAAAAGCTTGTTGAACTAGTTCAGCAGTTTTATTTGGTCCAGCACTATAGCCAATTACTTCGCGATTAAACAAGTCAATTAATAAACAAATATAATGTCATTTAGTACCAACTTGAACATATGTTAAATCACTAACAACAACTTCATTGGGTTTTTGGTCATTAAATTGACGATTTAAAACATTATTAATTTGGTCATTATTAACTGTTTTTTCATGATTACGATATTTTAATTTGGTGTATTTAGAAACCAAATTATTTTTGATCATAATGAATCGAATTTTTCGTCGTGATAAGATGATATTTTTTCTTATTAAAACAGCTTTAATTTTACGAGCACCATAAATCTTACGACTTTTATTAAATGCACTGATAACTTCTTGTTCATAATTATTAATATCAAACTTAGTGCATTTATTAGTTTGATAATAATATGTTGATTTTAGTAAACCTAAAATCTTACATATTTTCCTCACTGAATATTTAGTTTTGTTGTTATTAATTATTGTTATTTTTTGCCGATTATCAGTGCTGCTTGCTTTAAAATGTCATTTTCCATTCGTAATTGTTGGTTTTCTTTTCGCAAGTAAATTAATTCATTTTCTTCGACAGTGCGATTATCTTTTGCTTTAAATGACCCAGAATTATTATAATTTTTAACTCAACTATAAATAGTTGGTTTTGGTAAATTATATTCTTTCCCTAAATTAATAACACTTTTGCCATTTTTGTATAGCATTACAATTTGTTTTTTAAATTCTTCAGAGTATGAGGTTTTATTTCCCATTTTTATATTCCTTCTTTCTTAATAATTTTGAAGTCTATATAATTATGGTCCAATTTATTGTAGCCTATCCAGTTATTTATTTTATTTATAAATAAAATAACAAATTTTTTTTAATTTTGTCGAAAACTCTTGATAAAATAAAAAAAAATCATCAACTTGATAATTTTAAAAGGCTTTTATGTAAAATTACTATTTTTACTTTAACTTTTTTATACATTAAAATATAATACCGCTGTTTGTTGGTTTGGAGTTAAACCCTTATGTTGGTATTTTCATTTTCAGAGATTTAAATAATTTTGAATATTAGTAAAACCTAAACCATGATAATGAATTAAGGCTTCTTTAAGACTAGATTGTAATTTACTGATTTTATTTAAGTTACGATAACTAGCTTCAGGATTAATTGTTGTTTTAGTTACACATAAAGTAGAATTTGTTTGTTTTGCTACTAAAAAATATAATTTTTGCATATCAGAAGTAATAATTGAATTTTCGTTAATTAATTCTTTGTTCATATTTTCAATAACTCATTGTTTTTGTAAACGTTTGGTGTTTGTGGATTTAACATAAATATTGTTATTATTATCAATTGCCATTTGAATACAGCATTTAGTATTAGTTGCGAATGGGTCAAGGTGAATTCTTCGTGGATCAGTTTTATATTTGAAATTTCCTTTATGGATTTCTTTAATAAATGTTTCATCGATTTGGATTTTACCAGATAATTTTTTAAATTTTAATTGGGTATTTTCTAATTGTTTTGATTTCATTAATTTTTGACGATTATATCAAGCAGTTTTTAATGTAGTTTTAATAAAACGAGAAATTGTTTTACTAGATTGCCCCAGCAATGAAATTTGAATCAATAAAAAATTTGGGACTGTACAATTAACTGTGTCTCTAAGTAATTAACTTAAATTCACTCTGTCTTCAAATTTTATCATTAAATGTGAAATTGCACTACTCCAATTTTGAATTGGCATCGTTCATTTCTTAACCATATTTTGAAATGCTAAATAAAATATTTTAAAAACTGATGCGTCATTAGGAAAAATCTTTTTATTCTTAATGACTTTTCTTAATTGACTATTAACAGATTCAATCGCATTAGTTGTGTAAATAATTCTTCTAAATTCCTGAGGATATTCAAGAAAAATTATTAAATTATTTCAGTTATTTTTTCATGATTTAGTAATTGGTGGATACTTTTTATTTCATTTTTCAGAAAAATGATCTAAAGCAATTAACGCTATTTCTTCATTAATTGCTGTATAAATTGATTTTAAATCATTAGCTACAAGTTTGCGATCTTTGTAAGGAACAAATTTTAAACTATTGCGAATTTGATGAACAATGCATAATTGGTGCTGTGTTTTTGGGAAAACAGCTTCTATTGCATCAGACATCCCAGTTAAATTATCACTACAAGCAACAAGAATATCTTGTAAGCCACGATTTTTCATTTCCGTAAGATTATTAAGTCAAAATTTGGCGCCCTCATTCTCACTAATTCACATTCCTAAAATATCTTTTAAACCATCTAAATTAATTCCTAAGGCAAGATAAACTGCTTTATTTATTATTCGTTTATCTTGCTTTACTTTAACAACAATACAATCAAAATAAACAATCGGATAAATCTTCTCTAAAGGTTTAGTTTGTCACATTTTAACTTCTTCAATAACATCATCAGTTATTTGACTAATTAAACTTTCTGAAATTTCTGCTCCGTGATAGAATTCTTGCAATTGTGCTTTGATATCAGAAATTGTCATTCCTCTTGCATATAAAGAAATTACTTTTTGATCAAAGTTATCAAATCTTCTTCGTCTTTTCGGAATAATTACTGGTTCAAAAGTACTATTTCGATCTCTTGGTACATCAATTGCGATTGAACCATTTTTAATAATAATGATTTTTTGTGTGTTGCCATTTCTTTTATTATGATTCTCATCAGTTTCAAGATAATCTTTAATTTCCGTATTTAACATTCGTTCAGTTAATTTTTTGGTAAATTCCTGAAAAATAGTATTGCCTTTAAATAAATCTTGTGGATTATCAATATTTTCTAAAAAATAATCAACAACTTTATCAATTGCGTCAGGTTCTTTTTTTATTTTTTTTTTGTCATTTTCTGTTCTCCTTCGTTTAAGTATAATTCAGAATGAATTATCGAGACACAGAATTTTGGACAGGCCCATAAATTTCATTGTTCATAATTTAAATGACTTCAATAGACTTGGTACATAACTATAACTAGCTTAATTCAAAATTATATATTCCTGAAATTAAGTTAAATCGTAATCCAAATCTTCTAATCTTATTGCGATAACGATAAACTAGTATTTTAAATCTTTTTAATCTAGCAAAAACATGTTCAATGACAATTCTAACTTTACTTAAAAAGCTATTATATTCCTTTTTATCTGGATTTAAAGGATTATTTTTACTCTTTTTAATTGGCAATAATGTATTTTTATGAACATTTTGCAAACCTTGATATCCTGAATCGGCAATTAATTCTAATTTTGGATTTATAAGTGTATTTGATTTTAAAAATAACTTATAATCATGAGTACTGCCATAACAAAAATCTACTGAAATAATTTTATTGTTAAATAAATCAATAATTATTTGCGATTTTAATGAATGTTGCCTTTTCTTACCAGAAAATAATAATTTTAGTTTTTTTTAATTCTTTCAATTGGAATTTCTGTAGCATCAATTGCTAATAAATTATTAGTAGTACCCTTATTTTCTAATAATATCTTTTTGCCAGGTATATGAAAGTGACTATTTTTTATTAGAGTATTTTCAACTCAAAAGATATTACGAATACAACTAACATGACTAATATTATATTTTTTTGCAATAATACAATATGTACTATATTCTTTTCAGTATTCTAAAGTCATAAGTAATCTTTGCTCTATTGATAATTTATTTGGTCTACCACCAATTTGTTTTTGTTTAGCTTCACCTTCTTTTAAAATTTCTACCATTTTCATGAAAGTTTTATATTTTATGCCTATTAAACTATAAAATTCGTTTTCGTCTTTGTATTTATCTAACATTTGTATTTCACCTAGGAAATAATATTATCAAAATAGTAGATAAAATTAAAGGTTATGTACCAAGTCTAATAAATAAAATGATTACGAAAAGCGTCAAAACTTGCACGGCAATTTTTACATAAATATTTTTGTTTTCCTTCTGAATTATGTCCATTTTTAACGCAATGGTAAGATTCACATTTAGGGCATTTAATACCTTGCGCTCTAAATTTTTGATCAATTTCATTTAAACGTTTTTGTTTTTTTATTAATTCTGCTTGTTGTTTGACTTTTTCATAAAATTCTAAAAATTGATCATCTGTTAAAGTATTTACTAGTTCTTGAATTATTTTTTCCATAATTATTATCCACCTCTATCATATTAAAAATATACCTAAAATTAAGTATATTCAATAAATATCAAGAGTTTTCGACAAAATTAAAACAAATTTTTAATTAAGGCAGTATATAATCTTATTACAACAAGGAAATAAAGAGTGATTTATAAATGAAAGAAAAAGGTTATTATGATTTATTACTAAAATTAGATGAAACAATTAATGAAGATTATATTGTTAAAAATCTTAATGATGAAAAAAATGCCATTAAAGACATTGATAAATATTTATTGAAGCAATTTAATAATATTTTAAGTATTAAATTGCAAGAACATAAAACAGTTAATGATAAGTTAAAATTTTTAAATCAAATTATTGCTAATTATAGTGAACAATCACAATTATCTAATAATGTTTTATTACAAATAGGTAATGATTTGCAAGAAAAAGTTAGTTATCATCAAGAAATTCGATTAAGTGATAATCACTTATTTACTAATGAAAATGAACAAGAATTAATTAATGAAATTAATAAAGAAATTAAAACTGCTGATAGTGTTTATTTTATTTATCCTTTTATTTCTAAGGGAATGATTAATAAAATTAGAAATTCTTTTTTATATGCTCAACAACATAATATTAAGATTAATTTTATTACAACAACTTTTGATGATATTGCTTTATTTGTTAATTTGTATGAATTAAAAAACTTAGTTAATAGTTATAATAATATTTTAATTAGGGTAGAAGATAATACTGAAAAGCGTAGCGAAAGAATTCATATTAAAGCAGCAATTTTTAAAAGAAAATCAGGTTTTTCAACAGCAATTGTTGGTTCTTCTAATTTAACTTATAAGGGAATGATGCGTGGAAGAGAATGAAATATTAAAATTAGTGAGTTTAGTAATCCTAATTTATATTATCATCTCTTTCGCGAATATGAAAAAATTTGAAATGATAATCTTGTTAATTTTAATAATGCTGATGAGCGTGAGATATTACTAACAAGAATTGATAATAATCGTTTACATATTAAAGCACAAAATGATGGAACGATAACAAGAAAATATTCAATGTATGATTTTCAGCAAAAAATTGTTAATCGCTTACAATATCGTCGCAAGATTAATAAAACTAAGCATTTGGTTATTATGGCTACGGGAACGGGAAAAACTATTATTAGTGCTTTTGATTATTTAAATCAAATTAAAGAAAATAATAATTTTCGCCCCCGATTATTATTTTTAGCTCATCAACGAGAAATTATTGATCAAGCAATATTAACTTTTCGTAATGTTTTACAAGATAATAAGTTTGGTCGTGTTTTTTATGAAAATCAAACATTAGATAATACTAATTATTTATTTGCTACTGTGCAATCCGTTTATCGTAATTTAAAAAAATTTTTACCGGATCAGTTTGATGTTATTATTTTTGATGAAGCCCATCATATTGCTGCTAAATCATTTGCAACAATTTTTAATTATTTTCAATCAAAACAAGTTATTGGTTTAACAGCAACTCCCGAAAGGGAAGATAATAAGTTAATTACGCCGTATTTTGATAATGAATTTGCTTATGAATTACGGTTATGAGATGCTATTAATCAACGCTTATTATCGCCATTTGACTATTATTGTATTGATGATATTAGTAGCAATCTTGAAGGGATTGATTTAAATAATGATGTTGAATTGTTTAAGAAATTGAATACTAGTGAACGTAATAAATTATTATTTAGTGTGATTAATAATTATATTGGTATTTATGCTCAATCATTTTGTTTAGTATTTTGTATCACAACAACGCATGCTAAAATTGTTGCTAATTTTCTTCAAAAGGAAGGGTTACAGGCTGCTTATTTAACTAATGAAGTATCACAACAAGAGCGAATAACAATTATTAATAATTTTAAAAAGGGTAAAATTAATTATTTGTGTGTTGTTAATATGTTTAATGAAGGGATTGATGTTCCGCAAATTGATACAATTATAATGTTACGACCAACAAGTTCAAAAACTATTTATTTACAACAATTAGGTCGTGGTTTAAGAAAAACTGATAGTAAAAATAAGTTAGAAGTTTATGATTTAATTGCTAATGTTGATAAAAAATATGATATTACTGTGGGAATTAAAAATCTTTATAATTCTCATTTAGAAAGGAATAAAGCATTTTTAGGTGGTAATAGTGGTTTACCCTATGGGTGTACGATTACTTTAGAGAAACGCAGTCAAAAAGTTATTTTAGCAAACTTACAAAAATGATATGAAAATAAAAAACGCATCCATTTAGTTATTAAACATTATTATCGGATTTATGGTGTTGAGGGTTTAGTTAAAGTTTTACAAGATTATGAATTAACCTTATGGGAATTTTATAATTTTTTAAATGATTTTTATTTAAAAATTGGTCAAGATATTAAAGTTTATGCAAATGGTATTAATGATTCTAATCGTAATAAAAATCTTTTAAAGCAATTTTTATTTCTTAATGAGTATCATTTAATAAATTATTTTTATCAGCGATTGTTAAAAAACATTAATAATGAAGCAATTAATTATGAATATGATAATTTATTAATTTGTTCGCTTTTATATGAAGTAACTAGTATGAAAGCCTTTTTAAAAGTGTTTCCTAATTATTTAGAAATTGATGATTTAGTAGCAGAATTTATTAATCATAATAAATTAGTTGTTAATGAACTAGTAATGATATTAAAATATAAATTAGAAAATGAAACCTTATTAGTTAATGAACATAATTTTTTGTTGTATCCATTGTTGACTTATGAATCAATATTTACTGTTCGTCAAGCCTTATGTGCAATTCGTCGTGTAAATTTTATTAAACAATTAGGTGAATTAAGAATTATTGCTTTTCAAGCTGGACATTTAACTTTTGATCAAACAAAAGCAGTTATTTTTGCTGATGTTGCTGGTAGTAAATATGGTAAGAAAACGAAATATGATGCTACAACTAAAGAATATTGGTGGTCAATTCCTGAGGATAAAACAATGCAAAGTAAATTAGTGAATGATTTACAAAATTTAAAAATTGCGAAGTTTTTATTTTTAGATAATAAAATTAATCACAATTTACCAAATTTATATTTAAAACTTTATAATTTTATTGGTTTGGGAAAATACATTGATTGTGTACAAGAAGATTACATTACTGTAAAGTTTTTGATAGAATAAATCTATATACATAATAACTTTGATTGGAGGCATTTTATTTAAAAAATTTTTTTAATTTTGTCGAAAACTCTTGATAAAATAAAAAAAATCATCAACTTGATAATTTTAAAAGGCTTTTATGTAAAAGGGCGCGTTTAGTTTTCTTAGGTATTTTTTAAAAAAGAAAAAATAATCATTTACTATAAATTATTTCAATATTCAAATTAAGTAGACTTCTTGCAAAATTAATTTAAAATATAATTGAATTGTTGTTTTTAATAAAAAGGTGGAATTTAAATGAAATTTAAAAAAAATAATCAAATAAGTGATAAAAATTTTTTAAGATTAACTGGTATTAAACATACTACTTTTAATAAAATGCTAGAAATTTTAAAAATAGAAGAATTAAAAAAGAGATTTCGTCGCGGAAGAACCAATAAATTATCATTAGAAAATCGTATTTTAATGACTTTAGAATATTGAAGAGAATATAGAACTTATTTTCATATTGCAAAAAGTTATGATATTAGTGAAAGTAGTTGTTATAGAAATATCAAATGAATTGAAGACACTTTAATAAAACACCCTAATTTTCAACAACTTACTGGTCAAAAATCACTATTAAAAGATTATTTCAAAGATAAGACTGTTATAATTGATGTAACTGAAAGCCAAATCCAACGCCCAAAAAAAGACAAAAACAGCACTACTCAGGAAAAAAGAAAAAACACACAATAAAAACACAAGTTATAATTGAAAAAGATAGTAAAAAAATTATTAGTTCTGATTTTTCTTATGGTAAAAACCATGACTTTAAAATTTTAAAAGATTCAAAAATTAAATTTTTACCAGAAACAACTGTTTTAGTGGATTTAGGTTATCAAGGCATACAAAAAATTAATCATAATGTTTTAATTCCTAAAAGAAAATCAAAGAAAAACCCTTTAAATAAAGAAGAAAAGCAAAATAATGAGCGAATTTCAAAAATGAGAATTGTTATTGAAAATGTTTTTGCTATACTTAAAAAATTTAAAATTATTAGTGAAAAATATCGAAATCGTAGAAAAAGATTTGCTTTAAGATTTAATTTAATAGCTTCAATTTATAATTTACAACTATTAGTTTAAATATATTTTTTAATTTTGTCGAAAACTCTTGATATTTATTGAATATACTTAATTTTAGGTATATTTTAATATGATAGAGGTGGATAATAATTATGGAAAAAATAATTCAAGAACTAGTAAATACTTTAACAGATGATCAATTTTTAGAATTTTATGAAAAAGTCAAACAACAAGCAGAATTAATAAAAAAACAAAAACGTTTAAATGAAATTGATCAAAAATTTAGAGCGCAAGGTATTAAATGCCCTAAATGTGAATCTTACCATTGCGTTAAAAATGGACATAATTCAGAAGGAAAACAAAAATATTTATGTAAAAATTGCCGTGCAAGTTTTGACGCTTTTCGTAATCATTTTATTTATTGAAGTCATTTAAATTATGAACAATGAATTAATTAACGAAAATTCAATTATTACTTCCGATATGCAAAAATTATATTTTTTAGTAGCAAAACAAACAAATTCTACTTTATGTGTAACTAAAACAACAATTAATCCTGAAGCTAGTTATCGTAACTTAAATAAAATCAGTAAATTACAATCTAGTCTTAAAGAAGCCTTAATTCATTATCATGGTTTAGGTTTTACTAATATTCAAAATTATTTAAATCTCTGAAAATGAAAATACCAACATAAGGGTTTAACTCCAAATCAACAAACAGCGGTATTATATTTTAATGTATAAAAAAAGTTAAAGTAAAAATAGTAATTTTACATAAAAGCCTTTTAAAATTATCAAGTTGATGATTTTTTTTATTTTATCAAGAGTTTTCGACAAAATTAAAAAATATATTTGATAATTTAAAATTTCAGTCTTTTTTTATTGTAAATAATAATTTTTATTATGTTTTAATGACAAAATATTTGTAAAAATAATCTAAAAATTATTTTAATAACACTTTTATATTTATTTTAAATTTAAAAATTATAATTATCATATTAATTTTGCAAGAAGTCTAGTATATATTTCTTATGTATGATTTTTGTTGTAAAAAATTTTTAATTTTGTCGAAAACTCTTGATATTTATTGAATATACTTAATTTTAGGTATATTCAATAAATATCAAGAGTTTTCGACAAAATTAAAAAAATATTTTGTTTTATTACTTATTTTTCAAATAAAACGATAATTAAATTGTAGTTACTTTTCTTTCAAAATTAATCAAATATTTTTCCACCTAACAAAACTTTACGCGCCCTTTTACATAAAAGCCTTTTAAAATTATCAAGTTGATGATTTTTTTTATTTTATCAAGAGTTTTCGACAAAATTAAAAAAAATTATTAATAAATTGTTTTGATAAAATTATTAATTATTTAAAAAATCTAATGATTACGATATAATTACTATGTAATTTAAAGATAATCATAAAGAAGGTAATTATTTTGCAAGGATTTCTAACTAATGAAAAAGATTATATTAATATATTAGGACAAAATTTAGCAATTCAATATTTAATTATTTCTTGTATTATTATTGGGGTAGTATTTATTGCAATTATTAGTGCGATTTTATTGGTTATTAATTATCGCAATCGTAACCTGAAAAATTCAGCTTGAGAAAAATTTAAAAATGAAAAATTAATTTATAATATTGAATCAGAAGTAATTAAAATGGGGCAAGCATTAAAAAATAAATAGTTATATTTTTATAAGGTAGGCAATAGATATGTCATGAAAAGAAAAAATAATGGATAAGTTTTTTAATAAAGCAGAACAAAAACGGTTTAATGATAATAAATTAAAGGCAAAGCAACTTGAACCGTATTTTCCTTATGAAAGAAAACAAAAGCAAAATGATGTTCCCCGCGTAATTAATCGTTATGAATTTACAGTTGATGATAAAAAATATTTTAATTCTGGTATTAATAAAGAACCAGCACCATATTATGAAGAAAATTATAGTTTACCAAAAGCAAGAGTTTATAGCCCTAAAAATGGTTATAGTCGTAAATTTGGTGGCATGCCATATCAACAAAATCCGCCAACAATAACTTCTTATCAATATCCACAACCACAACAACCAATTTTAGATTTATCACCTAATGATTTTTTAGAGGATAATCATAATGATTATAGTCCAACTTTATATCAAAAAGCATATCAAGAACCATATTTATCATATGATGAACCACGAGGACAAGAGATACCTTATTGTTCGTTAAGTTTAAAAACTATTCCTAAAGAAATTGCTAATGAGGTTCGTAGTGAAAAATATCGTTTGGTTTTAACAATGATTATTGGTTTTTTAGGAATAATCGCTTCTTCAATACCATTAATTTTGTGATTTTTAAAGCAACAAAATATTGTTATTGACAATGAAAATTTAATTCCGCATTCAACTTTGATGATACCGTTATGTATTGTATCATTAGGTTTATTTTTTATTTCTTTGTTTGATTGAATTAAAATTAAAAAAGAAGTGGAAGGATATTTAAAAAAAGCTAAATTAGGAAATAATGTTATTCCTAATTTCATTATTGCTAATTACCGAAAAATGCATATTCGTAGTATTATTATTAATTGAGTAGCTTTTCCCTTGTATATTATTGGTGCTGCAATTATTGCTATTCTTTATGGATTATCAGGCGCAACACAGCCAAAACTTTTTGGGTTTTTAATTTTAGATATGACGATTAGAGATTTAACAACAGAAATTATTATTTTAACAGGAATATTATTTGCCTTATTTTTTTTACAAGTATTAAATATTATTTTTGTTCGTAAAAGAAAAGCTAATATTATTGGTTTTTATGGTTATGAAATTATTAATCCTTATGAAATGTATGAATTAAAGCGAATAATAAATCGTCGCTGTTTATGAACTTGATTAACAATTATTGCGATTATGTTTTTTGTTATTGCGATTCCGATTTGATTATTACGAAGAAAAAAAATTAAGGTTGCTTCAAGTTAAAATGTATTTTCATTTATTTGTAAATCTTTTTATTAATAATGATGGAAATTATCACTTGCAAAATATTAATCAAAAATTAATTGTTAAACAAGATTTTAATGTTATTATTGATAATATTGAACAAGAAATAATTTGTGAGCGAGAAAATTTACAGCAGTTACAAACAATATATATTGCTGTTAATTGTTCTCGTGACCTTGATTTTGAACAATGACAGCGAATTTTAAATATATTACAACCATTAGCAAGTAATATTATTGAATAATAATTTAGAATTACATTGTAATAATACTGATGAATTATTTTTGTTATGAAATAGTTATGGTGTTAATCGGTTAATATGAAAAGTAATTTCGTTTAATAGGGGACTGTACAATTAACTGTGTCTCTAAGTAATTAACTTAAATTCACTCTGTCCTCAAATTTTATCATTAAATGTGAAATTGCACTACCCCAATTTTGAATTGGCATCGTTCATTTCTTAACCATATTTTGAAATGCTAAATAAAATATTTTAAAAACTGATGCGTCATTAGGAAAAATCTTTTTATTCTTAATGACTTTTCTTAATTGACTATTAACAGATTCAATCGCATTAGTTGTGTAAATAATTCTTCTAAATTCCTGAGGATATTCAAGAAAAATTATTAAATTATTTCAGTTATTTTTTCATGATTTAGTAATTTGTGGATACTTTTTATTTCATTTTTCTGAAAAATGATCTAAAGCAATTAACGCTATTTCTTCATTAATTGCTGTATAAATTGATTTTAAATCATTAGCTACAAGTTTGCGATCTTTGTAAGGAACAAATTTTAAACTATTGCGAATTTGATGAACAATGCATAATTGATGCTGTGTTTTTGGGAAAACAGCTTCTATTGCATCAGACATCCCAGTTAAATTATCACTACAAGCAACAAGAATATCTTGTAACCCACGATTTTTCATTTCCGTAAGATTATTAAGTCAAAATTTGGCTCCCTCATTCTCACTAATTCACATTCCTAAAATATCTTTTAAACCATCTAAATTAATTCCTAAGGCAAGATAAACTGCTTTATTTATTATTCGTTTATCTTGCTTTACTTTAACAACAATACAATCAAAATAAACAATCGGATAAATCTTCTCTAAAGGTTTAGTTTGTCACATTTTAACTTCTTCAATAACATCATCAGTTATTTGACTAATTAAACTTTCTGAAATTTCTGCTCCGTGATAGAATTCTTGCAATTGTGCTTTGATATCAGAAATTGTCATTCCTCTTGCATATAAAGAAATTACTTTTTGATCAAAGTTATCAAATCTTCTTTGTCTTTTTGGAATAATTACTGGTTCAAAAGTACTATTTCGATCTCTTGGTACATCAATTGCGATTGAACCATTTTTAGTAATAATGGTTTTTTGTGTGTTGCCATTTCTTTTATTATGATTCTCATCAGTTTCAAGATAATCTTTAATTTCCGTATTTAACATTCGTTCAGTTAATTTTTTGGTAAATTCCTGAAAAATAGTATTGCCTTTAAATAAATCTTGTGGATTATCAATATTTTCTAAAAAATAATCAACAACTTTATCAATTGCGTCAGGTTCTTTTTTTATTTTTTTTGTCATTTTCTGCTCTCCTTCTTTTAAGTATAATTCAGAATGAATTATCGAGACACAGAATTTTGGACAGGCTCTTTAATAGAACGATATTATTACAAAATAATTATTGTGATAATATCAATTATGTAAAGCAAATTAATAAAGCATTAGTTAGTGGTTTAAAAAATCAAGCAATTGATTTATTTTATAATTTAAAAGGTTCTTCTAAAGCGATTATTGAAAATGATTTAAATATTTTAAGAAAATTGCCTGTTGATCATATTAGTTATTATGAAGCTGATAATAATTGTGTTGTAATTACATATCAATGATTGAAAAATATTTTAAAACAAAATGGTTATTTACCTTATGAGAAAAATAATTTTATTACTAATAGAGGCATTAAATCACAACATCAATATAGTTATTGAACTTTACAAAATTATTTAGGTGTTGGTAGAGGGGCTAGTTCTTTTCGGTCGCGTTTAGTTTTCTTAGGTATTGCTTTGAAGAAGTAAAACAATCAGCTAATTATATTATTTAATTACTAAACTAACCCTACCTTTCTTGTTATTGTCATTTTTATTCTTTTTTATTTTATCATATTATTGAATTTTTACACAATAAAAAATTATTAATGGTCGCGTTTAGTTTTCTTAGGTATTGTTTTGAAGAAGTAAAACAATCAGCTAATTATATTATTTAATTACTAAACTAACCCTGCCTTTCTTGTTATTGTCATTTTTATTCATTACCATTCTATCATATTATTGAATTTTTACACAATAAAAAATTATTAATTTTATTAAATTTTCACTAAATATTTTTACTTACTTAAATCTATTATATTTATTTGTTACAGCATTACCTTTATAATTAATTCAACTATCGTCATTTTTATTATTATATTTATTTCATAATGAATTTTTATATATTTCTTTTCTGATTTCTATTTCTGAATTAATATTTTCATTAATGTAATGTAATACATTTAATTTGTTTAAATTTGCCATTCTTAAATGTAATAAATTATTTAAATTCTTATGATTATATATTTTTGCCCCATAGCCTAATTGTTGTTTTACTAAATGCGATACATCACTTTCAATGCTACAACCGATATTTCATTCTAAATTTTGGTTATGAATACCATGCTTATTATTACTGAAATAATTACTCGCCTTTCTTAAATTTGTTTTAATATCTTTATTTAATTCATTTTTAGCATCATTACGAATGTTTTTGATTAATTTTTGATTATTTCCATCCTTATATAATTTAATTCAACTATTTAATGTTACTTTGCGATTTTCAAAAATAATATTAAATGCCGTTTGTTTTAATTTTTTAATAGCGTGATAACCATCTAAAATATATCTAACATTACCGAAACTATTAGCAATTTCTCTAATTCAAGTATCACCATCACCACAAACAATTATTTTGTCATAATTAATATTCACATAATGTTTTTGTAATTCTTTAATTAATAAATCACGATAATCCATCGTATTTATTCGTTTACCAACTTTTAACATTAGAAAATGACCTCGTTTGTTTTCTAATTCTCTACGAGCATTTTTATAATTTTTTTCTTTATGTCCGGTATGAAAAGTAACTAAACGAATTCTCTGGTCTTGTTTAACTTTCTGATCTAATGTCGCTAAAAATGTCTCATCTAGTTGAATATATAAATTCTTATTTTTGACATCAATTCTATTTTTAGTTTCTTTTTCTGCTAGTTGAAAATATTCAGCAATATCATATTTATTTAAAACATTCGAAATACTAGCTTTTGAAATATAACAATGATTTAGAGCATCTAAAACATCGCGATAGCGTTTACCATCACCCAAAAGACTTAAAACTTTAAATTGGACATCAAAATAAATGCGTTGTTTGGGCAGTAAACCAATTTCTTTATCTAATAAACATACATATTCAAATTTACCTGATTTTTGATTTCAATATTTATATCGGCGTCGTTTAAAAATAACATCACCAAAAATTGTAATAATTGTTCTTGTTGCAAAATGAACTACTTTATAACCTTGTTTTAACCGATAATGATGTAAATATAGGTATTCATCTAATTTTTCGTATTCATTAGCTAGTTGTTCACATTTGTTGGTGTACATATTTTTATGGGTTGTAAATAAGTTTAATCAATGCTTATTTTCTGGGGTTTTTAAATTATTATTAATTTCTAACATAGAAAAACCACCTTTCTTGGTATTAATTTTAATAAAGTTTAATTTGGTTTGATTATTTTTTTGTTTTAATGATAATTTTTTCTAGAATTAGTATTCAATATTCTGAAAAAATGATAAAAATTCTTATTTAATTATTTATAATTAATTTGTATTAATTAAATTTTATAAATTTAAGAAAGGGTCGAGTGATTACTATAAAAATTTATTAATTAGCAAAAATTCATGAAAAGGATTTAATTAATATGAAAAAATTACTTAGTTTATTAAGTACAATAACAATAGCAGGAAGCGGAATGTCGGGCATTGTTGCCAATAGTCCGTATCCAACTCCAACACAAGAAAAAATAGAAAATATAAATAATAAAAGACAAAAACGAAGCAATAATGAAAATAATAAAATAAATAGAACAAAAATTGTTATTAAAACAAATGGCGGAGTTTTTGCTAGTGGAATATTATTAAACAATAAAATATATTTTGGTTCAGATGATCATAATGTTTATGAGTATGATCCTGCTACAGGACAACAAAAAATTGTTATTAGAACAGAGGGGGAAGTATGATCTTCTGGTGTAATTTTAAACAATAAATTATATTTTGGTTCAAAAGATCATAATGTTTATGAATATGATCCCGTCACAGGACAACAAAAAATTGTTATTAGAACAGAGGGAGAAGTTTGATTTTCTAGTGGAATTATTTTAAACAATAAATTATATATTGGTTCAGATGATCATAATGTTTATGAGTATGATCCTACTACAGGACAACAAAAAATTGTTATTAGAACAAAAGCTAACATTCATTCTTCTGGTGTAATATTAAATAATAAAGTATATTTTGGTTCAGATGATTATAATGTGTATGAGTATGATCCTACTACAGGACAACAAAAAATTGTTATTAGAACAAATTGATGACTTCCTTCTTCTGGGGTTGTTTTTAACAATAAATTATATATTGGTTCAGAAGACAGTAATATTTATGAATACGATTCTGTTACAGAACAACAAAAAATTATTAAGATAGCAAAGGGTGCGGTTTTTTCTAGTGGAATTATTTTAAATAATAAAATATATTTTGGTTCAAAAGATTATAATGTGTATGAGTATGATCCTACTACAGGACAACAAAAAATTGTTATTAGAACAGAAGGGGAAGTATGATCTTCTGGTGTAATTTTAAACAATAAATTATATTTTGGTTCAAAAGATCATAATGTTTATGAATATGATCCGGCAACAGGACAACAAAAAGTTGTTTTTAGAACAGAAGGAGAAGTTTTGTCTTCTGGGGTTGTTTTTAACCATAAATTATATTTTGGCTCACAAGACCATAATGTTTATGAGTATAGTGGATACTATTTAAATTCAAATTTAGGACAAATTAATAATAATTCTGATAATGTAATTTTAAGTGAATTAAATTATTTAAATCCTGATTTAGATATTTCACAATTAGAAATTATTAACAAGACAAAAAATTCAGCTATATTAAAAATAAAAAATAATTTAAATAATAATATAAAAATACATTATTCAATTGATAATGGGCAAAATAAAATTATTAATTTAAATGAATTGATTAAAAAAGCATTATTTTTTAAATTTCGAAACGAAAATCCTAATTTAAAATTTAAGGAAATAAATTATATTGATACTAATAATTTAAATTTTTCAGATATTGAAATAACAAAAAAAGAAAATTCATTTTTATGATCTAATGTTCCTAAAAATGTATGTTCTGATAGAGAAATTATCAATAAAACTCCAAATACAAGATCATTTAATGTACCTGCTTGTGAATATAATTCGAAATCAAAATTAGTATTTCAAATTACAACAGGATTAACTAAAACAAAACAAGAAAATAAATTAAATGGTTGAAACATAAATTCTGATGATGAAATGAAATTAACAGATTTTACAAATATAAATAATAGAAATTCTGAAATCATTAATGTATTATCAAATGAATTTGATTTATCAAACACAAATAAACAAGAACAAGAAATGATTTTAAGTATTTTTAAGGAACCCGCTGATAAATTTGAACTTAATCCCAATGAAAAATTAAAAATTACTTATCCAGTAAGAATAATTACATCTAAAGTTATATTAAATTTAAAACAAAAAATTACAGGAAATATTACTGCCAAAATAATTGATGATAACAATAAAGAACAAATAATTACATTATCAATTACAGAAGTAATGCAAATTTTACAAAAATATAGTTTATTACCCAATGAAATTATTATAGATAAAAACAATGATAAAATAACATTTAACGGTGAAGCATTATTTTCATTAGAAAGAGAGGGGGCGGTAAGAACAAATACAGTTACTACTATAGTATAAGGTTTTATAAAAACGATATTAGCTATTTAGAACAATAACTTTAATTAAAACAAGCCCAACAAGTTTAAATTTCTTGTAAAAATAAAAAATATTCAAACCAGTAATTAACTAAAATTACTGGTTTTTATTCTGACAAAATAAAAAGAAGAAAAATTGCTTAGTTGTTTAAGAGTATTGTCATCATAGACAACCACCTTTTAGGGTAGTAATTTTAACAGTTTTTAAATTTAATTATTAAGGGTTTTCAATTTCAATTCCAAAATTATTTGTATTATTTAATCTATAATTATTGGTACTACCATGCTCAAAAGTTAGTAATTCTGTTCCTTGTGTTTTAATTCTTATTGTTTTATTGGGTACACTAATCATTCAGGTATAAAAATTTAAACCCGAAGTATCTATTTTTGTTCCATAAGTATTTGTTATTTTTTGAAAGTCTTTTTGTTTAATTCTGTTATTTACAAGCTCTGCATTAAACTCTAAACTAAAAATTTTTACATTTTTTAAATTTGGTAATTGTTTATCTATATTTGCATTTATATTATCTTCTGTTCTTATCTCAACTTTTAAAAGGTCATGGTCTTGCCTTTCTGTTAAAAATCTTATTTTTTCTAAGTTTCTAATTTCAAAATCATAAACTTTGTTTTCGTTATCTTTATTTTTTTGTTCTACTGATTCACTTGCTTTTTTAGAACATCCAATTACTGGTAATATTGTTAATGCGGAAAGAGTTATTATATTTAAAATTTTCATTATTTTAATTCCTTTATTACTTTATTTTTTCAATATATATATATATATATTACACGAAAATCCTTAATATCATTAGAAAAATGGCAAAACCAATTAGAAATTGAAAGGTATAATAAAAAGCTGGTACTGTTTTAAAAACTGGAAAAATAGCAGTTGAAAAATTAACTGTTGCTTTTGCAATGATTGCTAACGGCCGTAAAATGGTAATTATTTGTGAAGCTGTTAGTATTCAGTTTAGCATTTTAATACCAGCATTTTGAATAGCACAACCAATATCGTTAAAGGTTGGTATTCACCGCCCGGAATATTTGCAATTTGGTGGTGGAATTAGGTCATCCCATTCTGAGTTGGTTGAACCGTCAGGAATAAAGGCCGTGGAATTTAAGACATTAAAGTCATAAATTTTAAAATTGTAATTATAGGTGTTATCCTTGTGATAAAGCGGGAAAGTCAGCGTAAAAATATTAATACCGTAGCGAATATCAATATCGGTATTGAGATAATTAATGCTGTTAGCAGTATTGTTGATTGGCAAGGTAATAAGTTTATTGTCGTAGGATTTAAGCACATTAAAGTCAATTTGGTAGATACTATTTTTATTTTTAATGGCATTATAATTCTCTTGGTGCGTTTTTTTATCAAAAGTAAAGAAATAACTTCTTAGTAGTAATTCTGAATTTCCAGTAATGTTAATAAAATATTTTTTGGGATAAAAAGTAATTAACGAGCGATAAAAGAAACCGATTTGAATAAAGTAATTTTTGTTGTAATCATCTACTCCTTTAAAATCAATTTCGGTATAAGTTTTTTCGTCCATATCAAAAGTAGCATAAAATAAACTGGCAAAGAAATTACCAAGGATTTCATAAATTTCGTCAAAGATATTTTTGTAATCATTATTGTTAATACCAAGAATGTTGTTTTTAAAATAAAGGTAAATATCGTTCCTTAATTCAGGGTCATAGCGTAGAAAACTAAATTTAACATTAAGATAATTCAATGTTCCAAAAAGGTACTTAATTAGGTAATAATCGTTAGCATTTTCAGTGTCATATTTTCAGATTTCAGTTTCACCGTGTAATAATTGTAAATAATTATTTCCAGCAATTAGAGTTTTGTTAAATGCCTTAATTTTAAGGACATTATCGTTGGTATCCTCTTGTTTCGGAATGACCATTTTAATCGTATTTGTTCCTTGCAATTGTGTACTCGTTTCAATTGCAGCGAATTTAACGGTAAATGTTCTGTCAGCAACATTATCTGTTGTTAAATCAAAAGTAGCACTATCATCTAAGTAATTGTTGTCGTTATCTTTAATTTCTGTATTATAGTCGATGCCTTCAATTGCATTATTTACGCCAGTAAGATTGTTAATTGTTTCATTAAGTCTTTTTTTAATTTTTTTGATAACTTCAATTTTGGTTGCATTTGTAGGGTCGATTATTTCTGAGTTTGGTAAAATAGTTGAAGTCTTGTGATAAAAATAGCTCTCGTCTTTAAAACCATGATTTTTAATGGTGAATTCTTTATAGTAACCTTTTTCTAAAGTGTCAATGAAATTAAATACTGGTGTTCAATAAAGATAAGAATAATTAAATTTGTCAAAATCACCGCGATGAATCATTAAATAATCAAGGTTATCAATAACATCATTGTATTTGTGGTTACCATCAAATTTAGTAGTTGTTATTGGTAAATCAATGTCGGTACTGTCTTTTTCAATTTCTATATTAAAATCATTTGTATTATTTAATCTATAATTGTTGGTACTACCATGCTCAAAAGTTAGTAATTCTGTTCCTTGTGTTTTAATTCTTATTGTTTTATTGGGTATACTAATCATTCAGGTATAAAAATTTAAACCCGGAGTATCTATTTTTGTTCCATAAGTATTTGTTATTTTTTGAAAGTCTTTTTGTTTAATTCTGTTATTTACAAGCTCTGCATTAAACTCTAAACTAAAAATTTTTACATTTTTTAAATTTGGTAATTGTTTATCTATATTTGCATTTATATTATCTTCTGTTCTTATCTCAACTTTTAAAAGGTCATGGTCTTGCCTTTCTGTTAAAAATCTTATTTTTTCTAAGTTTCTAATTTCAAAATCATAAACTTTATTATTTTGTCTTTTGTTTCTAATTAGTGAATTTACTGTTGTTTTATCATTGTTAATATTTTGGGGAATAGTAAAAATGTTATTGAAACTAATAGTTAGCACGGTAAATATTTTCATAAACATTTTTATCACTCCTTTTTAAAATATTTTATTTTTCATTGTTCTTTTTTCTTTAATTTTTTGAATAATAAAGCGGATTAATTTTTCAAATTTAATTGCAAAATATATTGCTCCGCCTCATCAAAAAACAAATATTCCTGCTAGCATAATACCACTATTGAACTTGCCAAAGAATTTAACCATCTCTTCATTCATAAAATTATTAAATTCGTCACTTGTTCCGGTTATTCATTTAGTATCGATTACTGTTAATGCACAAATTAATAAGCTTATAAAGATGAAAATGATACTTAATGATACTTTTAACCACTGCTTTTTAAAAGAATTTTTAATCCTTAATCTTAATGGCGTTTTTTCTTTTGAATTATCTTTTTTAAATAATTTGCCTAAAATTTTTTTCATTTTAGTTTTCCTTTCGTGTTTAAAAATTTTTAATTTTTCATTTTCAATAACTAGTTCTGATTTCTCATCTATATGAACACTATTTCGCTTTTCTAGTTCTAAAATTTATTTATTTTTTTCCATTATTTATGTATTTAAGAGTATTAACACTATTTTCTAATATGACATTAACAATTTTTAATTTGTCATTTTCTATTTCTAATTCTTGTTTTTTAGTTCATTTTTCCATTTTTTTATCTACCTTTAATCACAATAAATAAGGCAATCAGTACACAAGTAACGCCAAGAATGGTGAAGATTGGATGTTGTGAAAATGTCCGAGCCATTGGTTTAAATAGTTCTAAAATTGTTAAATTGCTAGTAATAAACTTTTGGAAATTCGCAAGGCCTTCGCTAATATAGTTTGTTAAAGTTTCAAAATGACTACCAGCTAATAGTCCAAGAACAGTTATTAAGATAAAAATAATAATTAGTTTAAACATCGTTAGTTACCTTGTTTTGTTTTTTTATTTCTTTGTTTTCAATTAATTTTATTTGGATTTATTGGTTTTATTTGTTTTTTAGTTTTTCCTCACGCACTTAACCGCCCTTTATTTTTAACCGCATATTGGCGTTGTTTTTCTAAATTAACTTGTTGACTACCAAATCCAAGAATAATTGCCATAAGAAATTCTACAGCCAGCGTTAAGAACAAAGGAAATATTAATTGAATATTTGTTCCTGGCACTTCTAAACTTCAAATTAAGTCAAAAACTTTATAAAGCATTTGAGCGAGAAAGTCGGCCATTTTTGCGAGATTTTCCATTTTTTATTATTCCTTTTCTTTCATTTTTCTTAAAAATTTGCTAAATTTATCCATTTTTAAATATTCTAAATCTTCTAAATCAATTGCTGTGTCAGTATAGTATTTGTCTTCATAGTCAGGATTTACTTTTGCATTTAAGTAATCTCTTAAAAAAGCTAGGTAAAAAGAATTGTAAGTGTTAAGTATTGGTAAAGGAATTTTTAGTTTAAAAAAATAAATATCAAGTTCAGGGATATCACGGTATTTAATGCGACGACCTTTTTTGCTATTTTTAGCATCAATTAAGGTGTTTCGTCAGCGTTCATATTCTTCAATGCTCGTAAAGGTACCATAGATGACTTTTAAGTAGGGCCGAAAAATATTAACGGTTTTTTTGCGAATTCCCACAATCACATTATTGGCAATATCACGAACTTTAACTCAAATATGTTTATCTCTTTGACCGCTAGCCAGAACAATATGACCAAAATGCCGTGCCAGAGCGAAATATTCTTGGATACCGGTTTCCTCGTTTTTGGTATTATTTTTTTCTCAATCAGTACCTTCTAAAAATAAGTTGGTTTCATCTCATAAAAGTAAGGTTTTGTCTGGCAATACCGGATAATCAAAATCTAATAATCCCATATGACCTAAACTTAATTTTTGGGTTTCTAGTAATGGAAATGTTGATGCGATGTGATATTTCTTCTTTTTTAGTAATTTTGATGCATATACTAGAAAAGCAGTTTTTCCAGTTCCTAATGAACCAATCACAATATTTAATGGTGAATTTTTTAAGAAATTAATAACTTTGTTAATTTGTGTTAAATTACCGATTTTAAAAAGAAAAATTAAAATACAACCTGCTAAAAATAAATAGCTTACAATATTTTTAAAATAACCGTTGTAAATATATCAAATTGCTCCGCAATGTCATAAAATTAAAAATGAGGTGCGATTCAATTCAATAAAATGGTTATTTTTTTCTATTATTCATTTGCAAAATTTCATCTTGCACCTCACTTTATTTTTTTGTTAGCGTACTGCTCCAAGTAATTTTTCAAACATTTTAAAGCAAATAAAGAATATTGCCAAAATAAATGGAAAAATGAAGATTCAGTAGTCAGCAAAGAAGTTACCGACTTGTGGCATATTAACAGCAATAATTTCTCACATTTTAGTAAACGCTGTTATAATCGCATTTCATAATTTAGTCATCGCGTCACTAGCTGTTATCTTTGTTACTGCTGGTACTTCTGTTAAGAAAGTTCCAATCATATAATCACCCCCTTTCTTTTTAAAACATTCATCATTTATATTCAAAGTTTTTCTTAAATTTGTTAAAACCACGGTTAACCTTAACACGATTGTATTTTTTCCTAATTAATTTTGAATTTCTTTGGGAATGCATCAGAATGTAACTTCTTGACATTAATTTTTTCCCTATCTAAATACTGATATGGTTTTTCAAAGGAGCATTAGAATAAATCACACCATAATCGCTGTTAAGAATCAAAAAGCAATGTTTGCTATTAAAAGTCAAAGTGGCGCTTCGTTTAATTTAATTTCTTTACCACCAGTAATGTGAGCCGGAATAGTTGTAATTTGAATAAATAAATCTCAGAAAGTTTGTTTAATTTGTTCTCAATTAAATTCTTTTAAGTTTATTGTCATTTTTTATCTCCCAAAAATCATTTTTATTGGTAAATACATAATTGAAATTAATGCGAAAAGAAAAGTAATGATAATAATTAATCCGGCAATAAACGCAACTTGTGCAGGCATTTTTTCTATCGGAATAAACAGTTTTAAGAATTCCATAATAATTTCTCAAAACATTATTTTTTATCCGCGTTATTTTCTTTTGAATTAGGAGATTTAACTCATTCCTCAAAACGAGCAATAAATACTTTTTCGTCTTTCGTGAAATTACCAGTATTATTTTTAATGGCATTTTTATATTTAATTCTAATTTTTATTTTGGCATAAATTTTATAAGCAAAATATGCTAATAGCATGATGCTGATAATAATAAATATTAATCCAATCGCAATATTCATTTTTAAACTCCTTTAAAATAGTTATAATTTATATCTTTTTTGTTGTTTTCTTTTTCGGCAATGAAGAAACTTAATAATTCTTGCCCCTTAATTAATTTGGTTTCATTTTCTTTTTGATTAATTGAAATTATTTGATATTTACTATCTTTTATTATTCCGATGCAAATCGAATTTTCATATTTTCCTTTATAAACAAATCGCTTTGGAAACCAAATGCCGATTTGTTCATTAAATCATGGAATTTTTGGTGCTTTAATAAACATTGCGTTTTGTGTTTCTTTTAAAAGATATTTCTTAGTATTTAAGAAAATGTTTTCAATGTTTTTCATAATAAATTACCTTTCTTATAGATAAACTAAGTTATATTAACTAAGTTTTAGTTAACTTAGTTTTTTAAACACTTATATATCGCAGATTTAAGTGTTTAACAAGCTTTGTTAGTAAATTTTGTTTTTTAATTAGATAAAGATTTTAATAATTTTAAACTTAGCATACCCCTATATAGAAATTTCTACACTTTAATATCCGCATCCTACCCTTGGAACTAATTTAATAGCGTGTATATTTTTAGGAAATCCACCCATTCATTTTTTTATTGCAAAACGAAACAAATTGCTATAGCTAATAGGATGTTATCTATTAACTGGTAAACTTCTTTCGGTTATGGCGACCACCCATAATTTATCGTGCTTTAATACATACCAACATTATTAATTCACTTGTATTTAATTTTCAAAGAACAAATTTTTAACACCTTATAAAATAAAAAGACAATCATTGCTGACCGCCTTAATACTTATTCAAATATTTTACTACCTAACAAAACTTTATGCGTCCATTATTAATTATTATTAAATTTTAACTAATATTTTTACTTACTTAAATGTATTATATTTATTTGTTACAGCATTACCTTTATAATTAATTCAACTATCATCATTTTTATTATTATATTTATTTCATAATGAATTTTTATATATTTCTTTTCTGATTTCTATTTCTGAATTAATATTTTCATTAATATGATGTAATACATTTAATTTGTTTAAATTTGCCATTCTTAAATGTAATAGGTTATTTAAATTCTTATGATTATATATTTTTGCCCCATAGCCTAATTGTTGTTTTACTAAATGTGATACATCACTTTCGATGCTACAGCCGATATTTCATTCTAAATTTTGATGATGAATACCTTGCTTATTATTACTGAAATAATTACTCGCCTTTCGTAAATTTGTTTTAATATCTTTATTTAATTCATTTTTAGCAATATTACGAATGTTTTTAATTAATTCTTGATGATTTCCATCCTTATATAATTTAATTCAACTATTTAGTGTTACTTTGCGATTTTCAAAAATAATATTAAATGCCGTTTGTTTTAATTTTTTAATAACGTGATAACCATCTAAAATATATCTAACATTACCAAAACTATTGGCAATTTCTCTAATTCAAGTAGCACCATCGCCACAAACAATTATTCTGTCATAATTAATATTTACATAATGTTTTTGTAATTCCTTAATTAATAAATCACGATAATCCATTGTATTTATTCGTTTACCAACTTTTAACATTAGAAAATGACCTCGTTTATTTTCTAATTCTCTACGAGCATTTTTGTATTTTTTTTCTTTATGTCCGGTATGAAAAGTAACTAAACGGATTCTTTGGTCTTGTTTAATTTTATGGTCTAATGTCGCTAAAAATGTCTCATCCAGTTGAATATATAAATCCTTATTTTTGACATCAATTCTAGTTTTAGTTTCTTTTTCTGCTAGTTGAAAATATTCGGCAATATCGTATTTATTTAAAATATTTGAAATACTAGCTTTTGAAATATAACAATGATTTAGAGCATCTAAAACATCGCGATATCGTTTACCATCACCCAAAAGACTTAAAACTTTAAATTGGACATCAAAATAAATGCGTTGTTTGGGTGATAAACCAATTTCTTTATCTAGTAAACATACATATTCAAATTTACCTGATTTTTGATTTCAATATTTATATCGGCGTCGTTTAAAAGTAACATCACCAAAAATTGTAATAATTGTTCTTGGTGCAAAATGAACTACTTTATAACCTTGTTTTAAGCGATAATGATATTTATATAAGTATTCATCTAATTTTTCATATTCATTAGCTAGTTGTTTGCATTTGTTGGTGTACATATTTTTATGGGTTGTAAATAAACTGAATCAATGTTTATTTTCTGGGGTTTTTACATTATTATTAATTTCTAACATAAAAAATCACCTTTCTTGGTAGTAATTTTAACAAAGTTAAATTTATTTGCTTCAATAATACAATTTTCAGTTACTATCACAATATTGTAAGAAGTCTAATATAGTAAAAATAGAATTTTTTTGTTTGACGGTATATAATGAAAATGCAAAGTGAATAGATTCCAGACTAAGATTTGGAAAAAGCATGTTGATTATTTAATAAATTTTATTAATTGGTAAAAATTCAGGAAAGGAATTTGATTAGTATGAAAAAACTCTTAGAGTTATTAGGAACAATTTTAATAACTGGCAACGCCCTATCAACCGTCATTGCAGTCGCTCCCAATGGAAAGCAAAGAACAAAAACTAAATTATTAAGTAGTGAGCTTAATTATTCACAAACAAATAATTTAGAAAATCTCCAAAGAAGTAAAAGGCAAAACAACGAAGACATATCAACTACTCCAAAAATACAAGATGAACAACAATCCCAATTTTCAAAAAATACAGGTAGCCGAACTGATATTATTGAAAAAGAAATTAATTTAGATGAAAATTATTCTTACAATATTCAAAAAATGTTACAGGAACTTATTGATGAAAAATATCTTGATCCATTAAGAAGTATCAATATGGGTGGACTTATAAGCAAAGAACTTGATAATAAAACAATTATTTATAAATTAGAAGAATTAGAGCCCAAAATAGCTAATTGAATTAAAGAACAACAAAATAACAAAGAAAAAATATTGATATTAACATTAAAAAATAGTAATAATAAAAATATAAAATTAGTAATTAATTTAAATAATCTTTATTTACTAGGATTTATTAATAATCAAAATAAGTATTTTTATTTTGATGATGAACTTTTAGAAAAAATAAAACAACATAATCAAGAAGAAATCAAAAAACTTAATAATTTAAAGGAAAAATTAAATAATTTAAAAGAAAACAAACTTTTATTTAATGAAGAAAAAGTAAAAGAATATTTGCAACAAAAAAATAAATTAATTCCTCTTAAAGAAAAAGAAAAAAATATTTTTAATTTTGTCGAAAACTCTTGATATTTATTGAATATACTTAATTTTAGGTATATTTTAATATGATAGAGGTGGATAATAATTATGGAAAAAATAATTCAAGAACTAGTAAATACTTTAACAGATGATCAATTTTTAGAATTTTATGAAAAAGTCAAACAACAAGCAGAATTAATAAAAAAACAAAAACGTTTAAATGAAATTGATCAAAAATTTAGAGCGCAAGGTATTAAATGCCCTAAATGTGAATCTTACCATTGCGTTAAAAATGGACATAATTCAGAAGGAAAACAAAAATATTTATGTAAAAATTGCCGTGCAAGTTTTGACGCTTTTCGTAATCATTTTATTTATTGAAGTCATTTAAATTATGAACAATGAAATTTATTGATTCAAATTTCATTGCTGGGGCAATCTAGTAAAACAATTTCTCGTTTTATTAAAACTACATTAAAAACTGCTTGATATAATCGTCAAAAATTAATGAAATCAAAACAATTAGAAAATACCCAATTAAAATTTAAAAAATTATCTGGTAAAATCCAAATCGATGAAACATTTATTAAAGAAATCCATAAAGGAAATTTCAAATATAAAACTGATCCACGAAGAATTCACCTTGACCCATTCGCAACTAATACTAAATGCTGTATTCAAATGGCAATTGATAATAATAACAATATTTATGTTAAATCCACAAACACCAAACGTTTACAAAAACAATGAGTTATTGAAAATATGAACAAAGAATTAATTAACGAAAATTCAATTATTACTTCCGATATGCAAAAATTATATTTTTTAGTAGCAAAACAAACAAATTCTACTTTATGTGTAACTAAAACAACAATTAATCCTGAAGCTAGTTATCGTAACTTAAATAAAATCAGTAAATTACAATCTAGTCTTAAAGAAGCCTTAATTCATTATCATGGTTTAGGTTTTACTAATATTCAAAATTATTTAAATCTCTGAAAATGAAAATACCAACATAAGGGTTTAACTCCAAATCAACAAACAGCGGTATTATATTTTAATGTATAAAAAAAGTTAAAGTAAAAATAGTAATTTTACATAAAAGCCTTTTAAAATTATCAAGTTGATGATTTTTTTTATTTTATCAAGAGTTTTCGACAAAATTAAAAAAAAATATTAAAAAATTAAATTATAATAACGAATTGAATTCTTTGAATAAAAAACTTAGTAATTTACAAGGTGAAAATTTAAAAAATGATGAAGAAAAAATTAAAGATTTAAATAAATCAGTAATTAAGAAATATAGTTGTCAAAAGATTAATTTAAATTATACAGGAGCGTATACAAGCGAGGGCTTAAATGTTGTAATAAAAGAAAATGGAAAACCAGATAAAGGAAAAAATATTAATATTTCTAACGAAACTTTAAAAGGTGCAATTTCAAATTTAGCAGATTATGATAATAATAAACAAGAAAATCAAAAAATAAAAGATGATTTAGTAAGAATGATTTTTATTACAAGTGAAGCCATGAGGTTTCAATGTGATAAAAAGACTTTAGAAATTTTTGCAAATATTAAAAATATTGATGAATTAAAAAAAATCATATCTGAGAGTAAAAATATATTAAAAGATATTCAAGAAAAAATATTTAATAATCAAACAATAAATTGAGAAGATTATACATCACAATTAAGAGGTGATTGAAAAAAATATTCAGAACAATTCAATAAATTTAGAATAAAAATTTGAAATGAATTAACTAAAGCAAAAAAAATAATTAATTTTATCGATAAAAATAAAGTTGATATTAACAACATCTTAAAAGCAGAAAATAATATTGATAATATATCAAAAAAAATACAAAAAGCATTTAATGAAAATCAAAATTTTACAGAAATAAAGAATGCGTGTTTACAATAGACTTCTTGCAAAATTAATTTAAAATATAATTGAATTGTTGTTTTTAATAAAAAGGTGGAATTTAAATGAAATTTAAAAAAAATAATCAAATAAGTGATAAAAATTTTTTAAGATTAACTGGTATTAAACATACTACTTTTAATAAAATGCTAGAAATTTTAAAAATAGAAGAATTAAAAAAGAGATTTCGTCGCGGAAGAACCAATAAATTATCATTAGAAAATCGTATTTTAATGACTTTAGAATATTGAAGAGAATATAGAACTTATTTTCATATTGCAAAAAGTTATGATATTAGTGAAAGTAGTTGTTATAGAAATATCAAATGAATTGAAGACACTTTAATAAAACACCCTAATTTTCAACAACTTACTGGTCAAAAATCACTATTAAAAGATTATTTCAAAGATAAGACTGTTATAATTGATGTAACTGAAAGCCAAATCCAACGCCCAAAAAAAGACAAAAACAGCACTACTCAGGAAAAAAGAAAAAACACACAATAAAAACACAAGTTATAATTGAAAAAGATAGTAAAAAAATTATTAGTTCTGATTTTTCTTATGGTAAAAACCATGACTTTAAAATTTTAAAAGATTCAAAAATTAAATTTTTACCAGAAACAACTGTTTTAGTGGATTTAGGTTATCAAGGCATACAAAAAATTAATCATAATGTTTTAATTCCTAAAAGAAAATCAAAGAAAAACCCTTTAAATAAAGAAGAAAAGCAAAATAATGAGCGAATTTCAAAAATGAGAATTGTTATTGAAAATGTTTTTGCTATACTTAAAAAATTTAAAATTATTAGTGAAAAATATCGAAATCGTAGAAAAAGATTTGCTTTAAGATTTAATTTAATAGCTTCAATTTATAATTTACAACTATTAGTTTAAATATATTTGATAATTTAAAATTTCAGTCTTTTTTTATTGTAAATAATAATTTTTATTATGTTTTAATGACAAAATATTTGTAAAAATAATCTAAAAATTATTTTAATAACACTTTTATATTTATTTTAAATTTAAAAATTATAATTATCATATTAATTTTGCAAGAAGTCTAATATATCGTAGGAATGACAAGATGAAAACAAGATTTAAAATCTATAAATTTATACTTTGAAAAAGAATTTGATTTAAAAACTGATTTAAAAACTGATGATTTTTTTTCATTAAATTCTAATAGTGATAATAATATTTTATATATTTTTATTATTCAAAATAATTTCGAACTTGCTAAATTATTGATTAAGTTAAATCCAGATAAAAAAATAATAAATAGTTCTGATATAAATAATAATACACCTTTGCTTTTAGCGATAAATAAAGACGCGATAGATTTTATTAAATTTTTATTAGAAAATGGTGCCGATGTAAATCTTCAAGAAAAAAAAGTTAGTATGTCAATAATTAACGCAATAAATAACAATAATTGAGAAATAATTAATATTTTATTTGATCATGGAGCTAATGTAAATTTTCAAGACCCATTAGTAAACAACACTTATTTACATATTGCAGCACGAAATGGTCAGTTAGAGCTTGTTAAATTGTTATTAGAAAGAGGCGCTAATCCCAATATACAAGAAAAAAAAGGACTTACTCCTTTATACTTTGCAGCACAAAGTGATAAGACAGAAGTTGTTCAAGAATTATTAACAAATAAAAATAGTAAAAACAAAATTGATATCAACCTTCCAAATAATTTGGGTGATACTCCATTACAGATATCATCATTTTACGGGCACCATAAAGTTGTTAAACTATTGTTAAAAAACCATAAAATTGATGTTAATAAAAAAGATGATCATGGCGATAGCGCTTTAATTGTAGCGGCGCGAAATGGTGAAATAAATGTTGTAAAAGAATTGTTAAAACATTCTGATATTGATGTCAATCTTTCAAATAAATGGGGTCTAACTGCTTTGCATTATGCATGCAAAAATGGTCACTTGATAATAGTAAAATTATTGTTGTCCAATAATGCTAATCTTAATTATCAAGATGATGAGGGAAATGATTCTTTAGATTTAGCAGAAGAAAATGATCATAAAGAAATAATAAATCTTTTGAAAAAACACAAAAAATTAAACGAAAATATAAAAAAACTTAATAAAATTTTACAAAAAAATCAAGACGAACAACAACAAAATATAAAAATTTTAGAAGAAACTAAAAAAGAATTAAAAAAATTATTAAAAATTGAATTGTCAGATGTTATTAGACAAACTAAGTTAGAAGAAATATCAGATAAGCAAGAACAGACAATTTTAAATCGTGTTAGAGAATTAAATTTTGGCTTAGATATTGATCAAGTTAAAGTACAAAAAAATAGCATTACTGATACTGCGGCAACTATTGAATCAATTGATCAAAGTGTATATTCTGATGGTGCAGTCAAAGTTATATTTACACTTGCTAAAAAAGCAAGAAAACCAAATGATGCACAAAAAATAATTACAGAAGATGAATCTAAAAAACAGGGAACACGGCCTAAAGGAAGTACAGTAACTTTAAAACAATCCGATAACAGTAATACAAATGCTGACGGAAGTCAAACACAAGCTAGTAACCGCATACAACAAAATAATTCAGATGAGCCAACAAATCACAATAATTTGTATGATGTGCCAGCAGATAATAGTTGTTTGTTTTGGTCGGTATCAACATCTTACTTATTGCCAGCGAGAAATAATAATGAAGAATTTAGAAACCGATTTATCCAATTATTTGGTGAAGAAAATTTAAAATATTTATTATATATTCAAAAATTACTACAACAACATGATTTAGAAAATAATAGAAATCTAAATCAATTATGATATCAAGATCAAACAGCAAATAATCTAGTTATAAATTTCTTTCGTAATCGCGTTGTTGATTATATACAATCAAATTTAGAGACAATTCCAAATCGCAATGGCGAATTAACATTTAGAAGTCTTATTCAAGATAATAATGATATTGATACTAATTACTTAGAAATAATGCGACAATCTTCAACATGAGGGGGAACACCAGAAATAATAGCAATGAGCAATCTTTTAAATGCTAATATTAGTGTAAATAATAATGGCTCTTATCAACCAGTTAATCAAAATTCAAATAATAATAACATCGCGATATCTTATGTTGAGCTTGAAAAAGGTTCGGGTATTCACAATCATTATAATTTTGCTTTAACACCAGAAGAAGATCGGCCAAATCAGCCTATTGCTATTAATGACAATCAGGAAAATGTCCCGGTAATTGATATAACCAAGAGACCAGATAATTTCCCAACAACCACCCCAAAACCAGAGGTAAAACCAATTAAATTACCGGTTGATGATCATGCTCAACACCGCGCCATTCCGACTAACAATAACGAGGACGATGATGCTCATCAAGGCAATAATATTGCCAATGTACCAGAACCAACAATAACATCATTACAAAAAGATAAATATCATTTTGTGGATAAAAAAACAGAAGATGATAGTTTAAAAAATGATGAAAATTTAGAAATTAACTTAATTAAAAACAATAAAGACGAAATAAAACAAAATGCCCCGGCAGGAAATCAACCCATCAATACAAATATGGAAAATTTACAAACAACAACCGCTAAGGCAATAAATCAATACAACGCTCTTTCAAAAGAAGAAAAATTAAAAAAATTAAATGAAATTAATCGTTATTATCAAACATTATCTGAAAATGATAAAAAAGCTTTTAAAGAAAAATTAACAAATACTGGATTAGCAGCTTTAAGTGGGGGCACATTAACAGCTTATGGAACAAAAATGACTGTTAGTGGTACTGCTACTACTGGTGCCACAAATGCAGAAGCAATCGAAATGAGCCCACTCTTATCAACAAGTACAACAGAAAGCTTAGCCGCTGCAGAAACAATTACTGTGGCCGAAACAGCAGCAGTTGAAGGTGGAGTTATAGCTGTAGAAACTGGTACCGCTGCCGCTCTGGCTCCGGAAACTCTAGGGCTATCCTTAGTAATCGGAGGATTAGCAATTGCAGGAACATGAATATATTTTGCTTTTCATCATCATGCAACATCTGATATTGCGTTGCCAACTTCAATTCATCATAATGTTTATGATAACATTGAAAAATGATATAAATTTCTAGCCCATGATAAATTAAAAATTAAAATTAACAAAAACACATGAAATGAAATCAAACAAAATAAAAATTCACCAGCAAACATTATAAAAATTATTAAAAATAAATTTGTTATAAATGACCATTCTGGTTGAGGCGGAAGTGTCACAAATGAAGATTTCAACACTTTTGTAAAAGTAATAGTACTTCATTTCGAACAAATAAATGGTTATTTTGAAATATTAGATAATGAAAATGATGGTTTTGTCATTATAACCAACACTGAAGGCGATTGACTAGGAGTAGAATAAAATTTAACATTATTAATTAAAAAATTAAAATATTTCTTATATGTGTTATGCAGAAATAACCTGACTTCAAATTTTAATTTTAATATATTTGTTAATTATCTAATTTAAATTAAGATTAAAAATATTTTTACTAAAGCAGTATTTAAACTTAAATACTGCTTTTTTATTTTGTCAAAATAGAAAAAATGAAAAAATTGTTTAAGAGCAGTATCGTCATATAAAGCTACATTTTGGGGTAGCGATTTTAACAGTTTAATTATTTTTAAATTCAGTTTTAAATTCTAATATTTTTCATTTGGCATATCTTTCATTTTTATCTCATTCTTGTATTTTCATTTTTATGTTTTTTAATTTTTTATTTTGATATGATAAAAAATCTTTATTTTCTCAATATCTTGGTTCACTGTTTTTTTCTCAATTTAAATCATATTCTAATGATTTTAATATTGGTAGTGTAATCTTGTCATTTTTATCAACATAAAATTCTCAATCATTAAGTTTCATTCGCGGAGGCAAGTTTTTGGGCATAAATTCATTTTCTACATTAACTTTTATTTCTCATTTTTGATTTCACTTGCTGTTGTCATCTTTTGATGATTTAAGTGTTAATTTTGATTTTTTTAAGTTTAATTCGTATGACTCATTCTTAATTTGTAATATTGGTTTATTTTCTTTTTTAGAACACCCAACTATTGGCAATGTTGTCATCCCCAAAAGAGCTATTATATTTAAAATTTTCATAAATTTAACTCCTTCATTTTGTTTTTTCAAGTATATATATATATAATTATACAAAAATTCTTAATATCATTAGAAAAATGGCAAAACCGATTAAAAATTGAAAGGTATAGTAAAAAGCTGGTACCGTTTTAAAAACTGGAAAAATGGCGGTTGAAAAGTTAACTGTTGCTTTTGCAATAATTGCTAACGGTCGCAAAATCGTGATGATTTGTGAAGCTGTGAGTATTCAGTTTATCATTTTGATACTAGCATTTTGAATGGCACAACCAATATCATTAAAGGTTGGTATTCATCGTCCAGAATATTTGCAATTTGCTGGTGGAATTAAATCGTCTCATTCACTGTTATTTGAGCCATCAGGGATAAAGGCTGTTGAATTTAATACATTAAAGTCATAAATTTTAAAATTGTAGTTGGAGATATTCCCTTTGTGATAAAGTGGAAAAGTTAAGGTAAAAATGTTAATACCATAACGAATATCAATATCGGTATTTAGATAATTAATACTGTTAGCGGTTTTGTTGGTTGGCAAGGCAATGAGTTTATTATCATAAGATTTAAGGACATTAAAATCAATTTGATAAATACTATTGGTGTTGTTAATAGCATTGTAATTATCTTGGTGCATTTTTTTGTCAAAAGTAAAGAAATAACTTCTTAGTAATAATTCTGAGTTTCCTATAATATTTACTAAGTATTTTTTGGGATAAAAGGTAATTAATGAACGATAAAAGAAACCGATTTGAATAAAGTAATCCTTCTTATAGTTTTCTACACCCTTAAAATCAATTTCGGTATGAGTTTTTTCGTCCATATCAAAAGTCGCATAAAATAAACTAGCAAAGAAATTGCCAAGAATTTCATAGATTTCGTTAAAAACATTTTTGTAATCGCTATTGTTGATACTAGGAATGTTGTTTTTAAAATAAAGGTAAATATCATTTTTTAAATCGGGGTCATAGCGTAGAAAACTAAATCTAACATTGAGGTAATTTAGGGTACCAAAAAGATATTTAATTAGGTAATAATCGTTAGAATTCGTAGTGCCATATTTTCAGATTTCATTTTCACCGTGTAGCAATTGTAAATACTTATTTCCAGCAATTAGAGTTTTGTTAAATGCCTTAATTTTCAAAACATTCTCATTTACTACATTTTTATCACTAGAAGTTTTATGATAAAAATAGCTCTCGTCTTTAAAGCCGTGATTTTTAATCGTAAATTCTTTGTAATAACCTTTTTCTAGGGTGTCAATGAAATTAAATACGGGCGTTCAATAGAGATACGAGTAATTAAATTTATCAAAATCACCACGGTGAATCATTAGACTTCTTGCAAAATTAATTTAAAATATAATTGAATTGTTGTTTTTAATAAAAAGGTGGAATTTAAATGAAATTTAAAAAAAAATAATCAAATAAGTGATAAAAATTTTTTAAGATTAACTGGTATTAAACATACTACTTTTAATAAAATGCTAGAAATTTTAAAAATAGAAGAATTAAAAAAGAGATTTCGTCGCGGAAGAACCAATAAATTAGACTTCTTGCAAAATTAATATGATAATTATAATTTTTAAATTTAAAATAAATATAAAAGTGTTATTAAAATAATTTTTAGATTATTTTTACAAATATTTTGTCATTAAAACATAATAAAAATTATTATTTACAATAAAAAAAGACTGAAATTTTAAATTATCAAATATATTTAAACTAATAGTTGTAAATTATAAATTGAAGCTATTAAATTAAATCTTAAAGCAAATCTTTTTCTACGATTTCGATATTTTTCACTAATAATTTTAAATTTTTTAAGTATAGCAAAAACATTTTCAATAACAATTCTCATTTTTGAAATTCGCTCATTATTTTGCTTTTCTTCTTTATTTAAAGGGTTTTTCTTTGATTTTCTTTTAGGAATTAAAACATTATGATTAATTTTTTGTATGCCTTGATAACCTAAATCCACTAAAACAGTTGTTTCTGGTAAAAATTTAATTTTTGAATCTTTTAAAATTTTAAAGTCATGGTTTTTACCATAAGAAAAATCAGAACTAATAATTTTTTTACTATCTTTTTCAATTATAACTTGTGTTTTTATTGTGTGTTTTTTCTTTTTTCCTGAGTAGTGCTGTTTTTGTCTTTTTTTGGGCGTTGGATTTGGCTTTCAGTTACATCAATTATAACAGTCTTATCTTTGAAATAATCTTTTAATAGTGATTTTTGACCAGTAAGTTGTTGAAAATTAGGGTGTTTTATTAAAGTGTCTTCAATTCATTTGATATTTCTATAACAACTACTTTCACTAATATCATAACTTTTTGCAATATGAAAATAAGTTCTATATTCTCTTCAATATTCTAAAGTCATTAAAATACGATTTTCTAATGATAATTTATTGGTTCTTCCGCGACGAAATCTCTTTTTTAATTCTTCTATTTTTAAAATTTCTAGCATTTTATTAAAAGTAGTATGTTTAATACCAGTTAATCTTAAAAAATTTTTATCACTTATTTGATTATTTTTTTTAAATTTCATTTAAATTCCACCTTTTTATTAAAAACAACAATTCAATTATATTTTAAATTAATTTTGCAAGAAGTCTAATAAACTAAGTAATTTTTTCATATTAATCAAATCCTTTTCGTTAATTTTACTAATTAATAAAATTTACTGAATAATTAACATCCTTTCTCCAAATATTAGTCTACAATTTTTTCACTTTGGAGTTTAATATATAATACTAGTAAACAAAAATTTCTATCATTTTATTGAATAATAATTCTAGAAAAACATTTATCATTAAAGCAGAAAAATAAGCTAACCAAGCTTTATTGAAATTACTATCAAGAAAGATAATTTATTATGTTAAAAATTAATAATAATGTAAAAACCTTAGAAAACAAGCATTGATTCAGTTTATTTACAACCCATAAAAATATGTATACTAACAAATGCGAACAACTAGCTAATGAATATGAAAAATTAGATGAATACTTATATAAATATCATTAGACTTCTTGCAAAATTAATATGATAATTATAATTTTTAAATTTAAAATAAATATAAAAGTGTTATTAAAATAATTTTTAGATTATTTTTACAAATATTTTGTCATTAAAACATAATAAAAATTATTATTTACAATAAAAAAAGACTGAAATTTTAAATTATCAAATATATTTAAACTAATAGTTGTAAATTATAAATTGAAGCTATTAAATTAAATCTTAAAGCAAATCTTTTTCTACGATTTCGATATTTTTCACTAATAATTTTAAATTTTTTAAGTATAGCAAAAACATTTTCAATAACAATTCTCATTTTTGAAATTCGCTCATTATTTTGCTTTTCTTCTTTATTTAAAGGGTTTTTCTTTGATTTTCTTTTAGGAATTAAAACATTATGATTAATTTTTTGTATGCCTTGATAACCTAAATCCACTAAAACAGTTGTTTCTGGTAAAAATTTAATTTTTGAATCTTTTAAAATTTTAAAGTCATGGTTTTTACCATAAGAAAAATCAGAACTAATAATTTTTTTACTATCTTTTTCAATTATAACTTGTGTTTTTATTGTGTGTTTTTTCTTTTTTCCTGAGTAGTGCTGTTTTTGTCTTTTTTTGGGCGTTGGATTTGGCTTTCAGTTACATCAATTATAACAGTCTTATCTTTGAAATAATCTTTTAATAGTGATTTTTGACCAGTAAGTTGTTGAAAATTAGGGTGTTTTATTAAAGTGTCTTCAATTCATTTGATATTTCTATAACAACTACTTTCACTAATATCATAACTTTTTGCAATATGAAAATAAGTTCTATATTCTCTTCAATATTCTAAAGTCATTAAAATACGATTTTCTAATGATAATTTATTGGTTCTTCCGCGACGAAATCTCTTTTTTAATTCTTCTATTTTTAAAATTTCTAGCATTTTATTAAAAGTAGTATGTTTAATACCAGTTAATCTTAAAAAATTTTTATCACTTATTTGATTATTTTTTTTAAATTTCATTTAAATTCCACCTTTTTATTAAAAACAACAATTCAATTATATTTTAAATTAATTTTGCAAGAAGTCTATTATTGTTTAAAACAAGGTTATAAAGTAGTTCATTTTGCAACAAGAACAATTATTACAATTTTTGGTGATGTTACTTTTAAACGACGCCGATATAAATATTGAAATCAAAAATCAGGTAAATTTGAATATGTATGTTTGTTAGATAAAGAAATCGGTTTATTGCTCAAACAACGCATTTATTTTGATGTCCAATTTAAAGTTTTAAATCTTTTGGGTGATGGTAAACGCTATCGCGATGTTTTAGATGCTCTAAATCATTGTTATATTTCAAAAGCTAGTATTTCAAATATTTTAAATAAATACGATATTGCTGAATATTTTCAACTAGCAGAACAAGAAACTAAAACCAAAATTGATGTTAAAAATAAGGATTTATATATTCAACTAGATGAGACATTTTTAGCGACATTAGATAAGAAAGTTAAACAAGACCAAAGAATTCGTTTAGTTACTTTTCATACCGGACATAAGACATAAAGAAAAAAATTATAAAAATGCTCGTAGAGCGTTAGAAAACAAACGAGGTCATTTTCTAATGTTAAAAGTTGGTAAACGAATAAACACGATGGATTATCGTGATTTATTAATTAGAGAATTACAAAAACATTATGTGAATATTAATTATGATAAAATAATTGTTTGCGGTGATGGTGATGCTTGAATTAGAGAAATTGCCAATAGTTTTGGTAATGTTAGATATATTTTAGATGGTTATCATGCTATTAAAAAATTAAAACAAACGGCATTTAATATTGTTTTTGAAAATCGTAAAGTAGCACTAAATAGTTGAATTGAATTATATAAAAAAATGGAAATCATCAAGAATTGGTAAAAAACATTCGTAATGTTGCTAAAAATGAGTTAAATAAAGATATTAAAACAAATTTAAGGAAGGCGAGTAATTATTTCAGTAATAACAAGCATGGTATTCATAACCAAAATTTAGAATGAAATATCGGTTGTATGGAATGGCAACCCTTTTTAGGACACTTTTTATGTAGACTGGTATTTTCTAAATTCAACGGGAGTTAAATAATTTAAACTGCCATGAATTCGAATATTGTTATATCAATTAACAAAATCAAATAGTTCGCATTTTAATTGTGTTAAGTTTGCAAATTTTTTACCGTTAATAAATTCAGTTTTAAAGGTTTTGTAAGTTGCTTCAGCAACAGCATTATCATATGGGCATCCTTTGGTACTTAATGATCTTTGAATTTTAAAGGTTATTAAAATTTCATCAATGATTTTATTTTTGAATTCATTACCACGATCAGTATGAAATAAAGTTATTTTATTTAATGGTCGTGTTATCTTGTGAAAAGCTTGTTGAACTAGTTCAGCAGTTTTATTTGGTCTAGCACTATAGCCAATTACTTCGCGATTAAACAAGTCAATTAATAAACAAATATAATGTCATTTAGTACCAACTTGAACATATGTTAAATCACTAACAACAACTTCATTGGGTTTTTGGTCATTAAATTAACGATTTAAAACATTATTAATTTGGTCATTATTAACTGTTTTTTCATGATTACGATATTTTAATTTGGTGTATTTAGAAACCAAATTATTTTTGATCATAATGAATCGGATTTTTCGTCGTGATAAGATGATATTTTTTCTTATTAAAACAGCTTTAATTTTACGAGCACCATAAATCTTACGACTTTTATTAAATGCACTTTTAATTTTGTCGAAAACTCTTGATAAAATAAAAAAAATCATCAACTTGATAATTTTAAAAGGCTTTTATGTAAAATTACTATTTTTACTTTAACTTTTTTATACATTAAAATATAATATCGCTGTTTGTTGGTTTGGAGTTAAACCCTTATGTTGGTATTTTCATTTTCAGAGATTTAAATAATTTTGAATATTAGTAAAACCTAAACCATGATAATGAATTAAGGCTTCTTTAAGACTAGATTGTAATTTACTGATTTTATTTAAGTTACGATAACTAGCTTCAGGATTAATTGTTGTTTTAGTTACACATAAAGTAGAATTTGTTTGTTTTGCTACTAAAAAATATAATTTTTGCATATCAGAAGTAATAATTGAATTTTCGTTAATTAATTCTTTGTTCATATTTTCAATAACTCATTGTTTTTGTAAACGTTTGGTGTTTGTGGATTTAACATAAATATTGTTATTATTATCAATTGCCATTTGAATACAGCATTTAGTATTAGTTGCGAATGGGTCAAGGTGAATTCTTCGTGGATCAGTTTTATATTTGAAATTTCCTTTATGAATTTCTTTAATAAATGTTTCATCGATTTGGATTTTACCAGATAATTTTTTAAATTTTAATTGGGTATTTTCTAATTGTTTTGATTTCATTAATTTTTGACGATTATATCAAGCAGTTTTTAATGTAGTTTTAATAAAACGAGAAATTGTTTTACTAGATTGCCCCAGCAATGAAATTTGAATCAATAAATTTCATTGTTCATAATTTAAATGACTTCAATAAATAAAATGATTACGAAAAGCGTCAAAACTTGCACGGCAATTTTTACATAAATATTTTTGTTTTCCTTCTGAATTATGTCCATTTTTAACGCAATGGTAAGATTCACATTTAGGGCATTTAATACCTTGCGCTCTAAATTTTTGATCAATTTCATTTAAACGTTTTTGTTTTTTTATTAATTCTGCTTGTTGTTTGACTTTTTCATAAAATTCTAAAAATTGATCATCTGTTAAAGTATTTACTAGTTCTTGAATTATTTTTTCCATAATTATTATCCACCTCTATCATATTAAAAATATACCTAAAATTAAGTATATTCAATAAATATCAAGAGTTTTCGACAAAATTAAAAGAGTTTTCGACAAAATTAAAAGAGTTTTCGACAAAATTAAAACAATAATATGATAAAATCATAAAGAATAAAAATGACAATAACAAGAAGGGAAGGGTTAGTTTAGTAATTAAATAATATAATTAGCTGATTGTTTTACTTCTTCAAAGCAATACCTAAGAAAACTAAACGCGACCGATTACAGCAAAACCCTTGAATATTTTCATAAAATAGGTTAATATTTAATAGGAATACGACTATTACAAGTTTTTAAAATACCTTCTGTTTTATTAATTGGTTTTAGTTAAGTTTATAATTATTGGAGGATTTATTAAATGGCAATTACAGCTGAGGATAAAAAACAAATTATTGCTAAATTTGGTAGAAAAGAGAAAGATACGGGTTCAGCAGAAGTACAAATAGCACTTTTAACAGCGGATATTACTAATTTAACAGCACATTTAAAAGTACATCGTAAAGATGTTGTCACTGAACGAAGTTTAGTAAGAAAAGTATCACAAAGACGAAATATGTTAGATTACTTAAAAGATCATGATATTAATCGTTATCGTAAAGTAATTGAACAATTAAAACTAAGAAAATAATAAATTGAAATTATTAAGAAAGAGAATTAGATGCTGATTCTTTTTCTTTTTATAAGATATTTTATTAAGGGTTGATATGATGAAAAAAACAAAATATTCAAAATGACAATTATATTGACAATTGTTTTATGTTTTTTTAAAAATATCTTTTTTGATTTTGGTGGCGGTAATGCCGTAATTCCTTTAATTAAAAATGAAGTTGTAGTTAAGAAGCGGTGAATAACTGAGGATGAATTTAATCATTTATTAATCTTAGCAAATACTATTCCTGGGCCGAGCATTTTTCAAGTATCAGCTTCTGTTGGTTTTGTTATAAATAGCTGGTATTATTGGAGCACTATTAGCATCGTTTGTTGCATATTTGCCTAATATGATTGCTTTTATTTTTCTTGCAACTTTACTATTTAAATATATTGATATTAAATATTTATATTAGACTTGGTACATAACTATAACTAGCTTAATTCAAAATTATATATTCCTGAAATTAAGTTAAATCGTAATCCAAATCTTCTAATCTTATTGCGATAACGATAAACTAGTATTTTAAATCTTTTTAATCTAGCAAAAACATGTTCAATGACAATTCTAACTTTACTTAAAAAGCTATTAGACTTCTTGCAAAATTAATTTAAAATATAATTGAATTGTTGTTTTTAATAAAAAGGTGGAATTTAAATGAAATTTAAAAAAAATAATCAAATAAGTGATAAAAATTTTTTAAGATTAACTGGTATTAAACATACTACTTTTAATAAAATGCTAGAAATTTTAAAAATAGAAGAATTAAAAAAGAGATTTCGTCGCGGAAGAACCAATAAATTATCATTAGAAAATCGTATTTTAATGACTTTAGAATATTGAAGAGAATATAGAACTTATTTTCATATTGCAAAAAGTTATGATATTAGTGAAAGTAGTTGTTATAGAAATATCAAATGAATTGAAGACACTTTAATAAAACACCCTAATTTTCAACAACTTACTGGTCAAAAATCACTATTAAAAGATTATTTCAAAGATAAGACTGTTATAATTGATGTAACTGAAAGCCAAATCCAACGCCCAAAAAAAGACAAAAACAGCACTACTCAGGAAAAAAGAAAAAACACACAATAAAAACACAAGTTATAATTGAAAAAGATAGTAAAAAAATTATTAGTTCTGATTTTTCTTATGGTAAAAACCATGACTTTAAAATTTTAAAAGATTCAAAAATTAAATTTTTACCAGAAACAACTGTTTTAGTGGATTTAGGTTATCAAGGCATACAAAAAATTAATCATAATGTTTTAATTCCTAAAAGAAAATCAAAGAAAAACCCTTTAAATAAAGAAGAAAAGCAAAATAATGAGCGAATTTCAAAAATGAGAATTGTTATTGAAAATGTTTTTGCTATACTTAAAAAATTTAAAATTATTAGTGAAAAATATCGAAATCGTAGAAAAAGATTTGCTTTAAGATTTAATTTAATAGCTTCAATTTATAATTTACAACTATTAGTTTAAATATATTTGATAATTTAAAATTTCAGTCTTTTTTTATTGTAAATAATAATTTTTATTATGTTTTAATGACAAAATATTTGTAAAAATAATCTAAAAATTATTTTAATAACACTTTTATATTTATTTTAAATTTAAAAATTATAATTATCATATTAATTTTGCAAGAAGTCTATTATCATTAGAAAATCGTATTTTAATGACTTTAGAATATTGAAGAGAATATAGAACTTATTTTCATATTGCAAAAAGTTATGATATTAGTGAAAGTAGTTGTTATAGAAATATCAAATGAATTGAAGACACTTTAATAAAACACCCTAATTTTCAACAACTTACTGGTCAAAAATCACTATTAAAAGATTATTTCAAAGATAAGACTGTTATAATTGATGTAACTGAAAGCCAAATCCAACGCCCAAAAAAAGACAAAAACAGCACTACTCAGGAAAAAAGAAAAAACACACAATAAAAACACAAGTTATAATTGAAAAAGATAGTAAAAAAATTATTAGTTCTGATTTTTCTTATGGTAAAAACCATGACTTTAAAATTTTAAAAGATTCAAAAATTAAATTTTTACCAGAAACAACTGTTTTAGTGGATTTAGGTTATCAAGGCATACAAAAAATTAATCATAATGTTTTAATTCCTAAAAGAAAATCAAAGAAAAACCCTTTAAATAAAGAAGAAAAGCAAAATAATGAGCGAATTTCAAAAATGAGAATTGTTATTGAAAATGTTTTTGCTATACTTAAAAAATTTAAAATTATTAGTGAAAAATATCGAAATCGTAGAAAAAGATTTGCTTTAAGATTTAATTTAATAGCTTCAATTTATAATTTACAACTATTAGTTTAAATATATTTGATAATTTAAAATTTCAGTCTTTTTTTATTGTAAATAATAATTTTTATTATGTTTTAATGACAAAATATTTGTAAAAATAATCTAAAAATTATTTTAATAACACTTTTATATTTATTTTAAATTTAAAAATTATAATTATCATATTAATTTTGCAAGAAGTCTAATACCATATTTTAAATTATTATCTTTACTACCCATTGGCAAAACCAAATTAAAAATCCAACCCCGCGTAAACATATTCAATTATTTTAATTTTTAACCAATAATTTAGAAATTGCTTTCATAAACTTATCTTTCTTATTTAACTCTACACCACTTTTAATCATTTCATCACTGTAACTAATTGTTTTTCTTTTCATTTTAATTTCCCTCCTTAAACTTAATTCACAATTATTAATATATTACCGCTTATTTTAATGTTTCTAAATATAAATCTACAAATACAACTCAGAAAAATGATGTAAGGTAACACAGACATTTTAGACCAGTAAGAATGTTCCTCTTAACAATAATTTTTTAAAGGAGGTAGGTATTTTAATTAATAAAATTAAACTAACTTTATTAATTTATTAACTTGTTCGAACAAAAACTAAATTCTATTTAAAAAGTTGTGTTGTAAATATGAAAACACTTTTTAGGTGTGCCAAAAAATGCTTTTTGGTAATTTCGAGCATTTCTCGCACCTAGTTAGCTAACATAACTTAGTTAAACATAAGAGAAATAACATAGATTTCTTAGATAGTTAACTATGTTAGCTAACTAGGAAATTGCATATAAGGAAGGATATATATTATCTTTTTACAAAAACCAAAAAATTATTGATATGAGGAGTTAATAAATAATGACTAACTTAAAAAATTTATTTTTGAATAAAAAATATATTGTTGCTGAAACAACAAATGCGATTTTACTATCAATTCCCAATAGTGGTGGTGGTTCTTGAGTTCCTAGAAAACTAGTATACCCATCAATTAAATATGCAAATCAGATGGTGATCGGTATTTTTCCAGAAAATGATTATGAAGTTATTAAGTATGATGCCAACGGTGCACAGAAAATTGCAACCATTAAGGGGCAAGAAATTATTAATTTGTATGAAGAAGTTAAAATTAAAAATCGACAAAAATTTTTAGAAAATATTAAAAAATCTGAAGCTGATAAAGATATTAATTTTAATTATATTATTCCCGAATGACTAAAAGAAACTGATTTAAATTAGTTATTAAATCTTGAACAAGTACGAAATGGCTAAAAAATATTGTTATGTTATATATTCTTGCGAAACCAATGAGTTAGTCGGTGTTTATGATAGTGTTGGTGAAATTGTAGAACGCTATTATGGACTTTCGCGTAATGATCCTAATTTTAAACGAAAAGTACACTCATTAGAAACTGTAATTTATTACAAGAAAAAAGCCATTCGTCCGCGGAAATGAATTATTTATAAAGAAATAATTGAGGAAGATTAATTAATGGAAAACAAACATTTTTATTGACTTAAAGCGTTACGCCAAAAATATTCTTATAAAGAAATAATTACAGCGTTAAAAGCAATTAATTGTCAATTAAAAGAAAAATCATTGCAATGTGAGTTTAAAAGAATAGAAAATTATTGTAAGCGAAAAACTAAAAAAACTTATGATTATCAAAATTGCTGTGTGCCACAAGAAAAATGTACTCATTTTCTTTGCTGACAACACATAAGAAGAAAAATATAATATGTCTAAATCTTTATTGAGGCGTGGTTCACCGCTTCCGATTACTCAACGAAAAAATGTAGTTGTCATAAGGTAAGTATTTAGTTTATGAATTATATAGTTGGTATTGACCCCGCAGGAATCGGTTCTACTGGTATTGTTCTTTGGAATTTTGAAAATTCATGCATTGAATTTAACGAAACAATAATTTCTGAAAGCGTTGAACAAGCAATTTTTAAAATTAAAAAATTATTTGATAATTTTAAAAGAATAGAAAATTTTAAGCCATTGTTTATTATTGAAAATTTTTTCTTAACTAAAGGTAGAACGATTACCAATCCTTTAGCAACCTCAGAACTTATTGGAGCAATAAGCAGTCTTTTAAGGTTTAAATATCATTGGCACTTTCTTAGACAAGAGCCTTCTAAAAAGAAAGGATTTTTTTACAAAGGAAACTTAAAACTTACCAAACACGAGCACGATGCGTGAAAGCATATTCAATACTTTTTGGGTAATGAGGTAAAACAAAATGTTAAAAGCACTAAAAACTAAAAAAGAAAATGAAGTAATTAACTATGTTAATTTTGTAAATTTGACAGTTATTTTAAAAGATATTCCCAAAATCACAGAATTTAAGCAAAAAATAGCTATTAGTAGTGTTGTTGTTAAAGTTGTTAATGTTCAAGTTAGTTGAGCGGGTCTTAATTACACAACGCTCTCTATTTATGAAGAAAAGTTGCAAAAAGAATTCTTAAAATTAAAAGAACACGATATTATTTTAATTGAGGGAAAATTACACAATCGTTATTATCCAAATAAGACCACCCACAAAACATTTTTTAGCATTGAGATTGAAAAATTTAAAAAAATTGGAAAAAAAAGAAAAAATAAATAGCTAAAAACTCAATAATTAGAAAAACTCATTAGATAATTAAAATATCAAATGAGTTTTTTATTTGAAAAAGGAGTACACACCAAATGAAAATTAGAGATAAAAAAATCGTCTTTATTGGTGAAGACGGACAACTCGAAAAAAATGCTGATGGAACTTTTAAGGTGAAAAATTTATATCGTGGCTTCACTGAGCAAAATGACTATACTGCTAATTTTCAGGAAAAAGCAAAAAATCTGTTACAAAGAGAAACGGATGCACTAAAAAAACTTGCCGACAAAGAAAAAGAACATTTAACTTTTAAAAAAGAACAAGAAATTAATAAGTTAATTCAAGATGCCAATATTGATAATCAATTTATTAATTTTGTGAAAAACTCAATTAATTTTGAAAACGATATTGAAGTAATTAAAAATGATATTAATAATTTTGTGGCCACGATGCCAAAAATTAAACACACATTAGACACAGGAGGCGTTCCAAATAAGACTGATGATAAAAATACTAACCCTTCTAATTCAGAAGAAATAATTTTTTCATCAGATGCTTTAACCCCTCAAGAGTTAATGTTTAAAAGAAAGGAAGATAAATAATAATGGCGTTTTTTATTAATGTTGACCAATTAAGAACATTGGTTTCAAGCAAATGAAGACCCGAATTTCCACGAACAGGAAGTTTAATTCACCAACTTTTTGCAAATGAAATAGCTTTTACCGAATTTGAATACGGTGAAAAGGTAGTTATTCCACTTGCAACGGACGGAGTTATTAATAAAACATGAGACCCAAATACTGGTTCCAAATCTAACTATGCAACGAGAAAAAAAATAGAAGCTACCTTGGACAAGGTAATTGATATTCAAGAACGCATAGGGCGTTTAGAGAGTAAAGCAGTAGGTCCCAAATTCATTGAAAGTAAGATTATTCGTCTTCGTCAACAAATGGCTGAAATTTATGACAAATACGATGCTGAACAATTAGTGGCTGGTGGTACAGCAATTGCAACCGCAAAACCGATTACTAAAAACACAATTCTTGAAGAAATGGCAAAAATGCGAATTGCTGTTGTCAATTCTGAAAATGAGTGGACAAGTGGCTTCTTGCTCGCGACGGCTGATGTAGTGACCGAAGCTACTTATGCGAAATTGGTAACCGCTTCTCCTGATGGCGTGCTAGGTATGGTTAACGGAGTTGTCGGTGTTGTTAATGGTTGTATAACTATTGAAGTGCCTAAATCTCGCTTGCCCGAGAATGTTAATATGATATGAGTTAATACTTTGGGATATGCGACATTTACAGGTATTGATTTGCCTATGGATGTAGGTATGTATACAGACGAAAAATATATGGGACAAGTTTATATTGCTGAACGAGAATTTTTTACTGGTAAAGTTGCTGTAGCCAAAATGGTTCATTATCACAAAACAACACCAGACCCAGGTGGAGACTAAGGTGAAAAAGATGATTAAAAAGGAAATTAGGCTATAGCTAGGTAGCCTTTTTTAGATTATGCCCATTGGAACTAATATAACTGCTTTGCAGTTGAGAGTTATTAAAACTACGCGGTTGCCTCAAAAACAAGAAAATGATTTTTTACTGGAATTATTAAAATTTGTTGGTGTGCAAGTCATTGGTATTTTATTAGCAAAATTTACTGCGGGTCTGTCGCTAAAATTTTCTCTAAGTGCTGGATTATCAAATTTAACATCCCAATTAATTGCTTCAAGTGTGCGTGTTGTAACTGATTTTACAATTAATCAAGTCTATGATATTTATAAAGAACAAAGTAATACAATAAGCACTTTACTTAATTTAACGCCAGCTATTGGTGAAATTAGTAAGATATCAAGAGCTTATAAAACAACAAAGTTTTTTAATCTAGCGAAAGAAAATAAAATTATTAATCACTTAGGAATAACAACGGCTAATAATTTAGAGCAGGTTATTTCGCAGGTTCATAATAAAAAAATTATTCTTGACAAATATAAAACTTGATTTGACTATACTAAAAAACCAACTAAAGAAACCATGCTTAATCATTTAGGATTTTTGGCAAGAAAACAATTTGTTAAGAATTATAAAAGTTCAAATGTAACAACATTAGGTCAACTTTTGGAAATGGAAACATTACTAAGAAAAATTAATCCTAATCTTGTAACTAAAACAAGGATATTTAAAGAAAAATGAGGTAATCAATTTTTAAATCGTTACGGAACAAACATTAATGAAATTTCAAAAATGCCAACGGAAAACTGGTTTAATTTAATTACCCAAATGCAAAAATCAGGAATTCGTCAAGGTACATTATTGTCACTAAATACTTTACGAGCAGAAAATGTTTTTCGTTCTCAATTTCTTAAAAGATTTAATAAAATTATGGAAAAATCAAAAAAATTACAAAAATTGTCGCCAGCATATCAAATTCAAAAAGGTTTAAATAAAGTGTTTGAACCTGTAAGAAAAACGATTAAAGAGATAGAATTAAAGACTAAAACCAAAATTCAAGAATATACAAATTTTAAGAACATTATTTCAAGAGTGCAAAAGAAAATAATTACCGATGGTACTTTATTGCCATTAATATCTGATGTCTTTTTTGCAGTCAAAGTTAAACCAACAGGAATACTAACAGATATTGCGATTACAATTTACTACCAAAATCCTGAATATCGACCAATAGGACCAATAATTACTACTCCCTTAAAATTACAACAGTTAATAACTGCATCTAGTCCTTTTAAATTTTATATGTATGAAAGTGGTTGATCAATTGGTTGGGGTAAAACTAAAGGTAACATATTATCTTTAATGCCATTTTTACCAGCAAATGTTCAAGAATTTTACATCAATAGCATAAAGTTATATCGAGTTTTAACTCCGCTTTTAAAAATAACTTATGACCGTTATAAAGAAGGAAATTTATTTAAAGTTAAAGAAAATTTAAATCAAGTTTTTAATAAAGACAACTATGTTAATTGAGCCGTTGATAGCGTTTTGGGCAAGGGAATTGTTTGACGAAATGTTAAAAACCGCATTGTTAGGCCACTTGTTAAAAACAAAAATATTAATTTTAAAATTAATGCTAAAAATATGATCCAAAAACAAATAATTAAAAAAATTACTACTATCAATAAAAAACTAAATCGGAAGTGATAAAAAATGCTCTTAAAAGAACTTTGACCAAATATAACCATTAATGGTTATCATACTATCAAACCACTTACTGGAACCTTAGATGCTATACCATCTAAATATAAAGATTTAAATTTTGCTAATTTTGATGATTGATTTAAAACTTTCGCTTTAAGAGCTCAAAATGATTGCAACATGTATCTTGACTTTATCTTTAATAAGTGAGAATTTACTACTTTTCCTGATGAAATTAAAGAAACCGTTATAGACATGATTTATATTTTGATTGAGCATTGAGTGTTTAACAGAGTTCCAGTTGAATTTTTTGTTGATGCAACAAATAATTTGAATACTTCTAGTACAAGTTATATTGCCTCTACTCTAGCAAATAATACTCAAGATATGATTCCACAAAGAGTTAAAGCATTAGCTAATTTTACAGAATTAAAAAATTTTTTAATTCCTTATAATGATGAAAATACAGTTGATGCCAATATGATTGATTTAGGTTTGTATTACAGTAAATTTGTTGTTGATAAGTTATTAGAAAAAGAAAAAAATGAACGATTAAAAAAACAATTAAAATTTTTTCAAAGTCGCTGTCAGGATTACACATGCCCCCAAAATCCTAATCTTAGAGGGCCTGTAACTAATTTAGTTATTGAGGAATATGCAAGTTCTGATTATGAACATGAAACAGAAACTTTAACGGTATCTTTCCCTAAACAAATTGG